>JADCJL010000333.1 GCA_020247055.1 Acidobacteriaceae bacterium
GGGATACGCTGGTGGGCATTGCGGCGAGCGGGCGGACGCCTTACGTGATTGGCGCGCTCGAATACGCGCGGGCGCTGGGCGGATTGACGGTGGCGCTGGTGTGCGTACCGGAGAGCCGGATGGCAGCGGTGGCCGAGTACACGATCGCGGTGCCGACGGGGCCGGAGGTGGTGACGGGATCGACGCGGATGAAGGCAGGGACGGCGACCAAGCTGGTGCTGAACATGCTGTCGACGGGGCTGATGATCCGGCTGGGCTACACCTACGGGAACCTGATGGTGAACGTGCAGCCGAAGAATGAGAAGCTGGTGGACCGGGCGATTCGCATTATCGCCGAGGCGACGGGCGTGGAGCGGGCCGAGGCGGAGCGGTTGTTTGAGGCCGCGGGCCGGAATGTGAAACAGGCGATTTTGAATCATCATGGATAAGTTTTCGATTGAAGGCGGGGCCGCACTGCGCGGTTCGATTGCGGCGAGCGGGGCGAAGAATTCGGCGCTGCCGGCGCTGGCGGCGTGTTTGTTGACGAGCGAGCCGGTGACGCTGGGACGGATTCCGCGCGTCAAAGACATCCGGACAATGCAGAGCCTGCTGGCCCACATGGGGGCGAGCGTGGAGGAGCAGGAGCCGGGGGTGACGGTGGTGCATGCCGCTTCCCTGCCCCGGCCGGAGGCGCCCTACGATGTGGTGAAGACGATGCGGGCGTCGAGCCTGGTGCTGGGTCCGCTGGTGGCGCGGACGGGGCGGGCGCGGGTTTCCATGCCGGGCGGATGCGCGATTGGGGCGCGGCCGATTGACCTGCATATGCGGGCGCTCGAGCAGTTGGGGGCACGGATTGAGCAGTCGCACGGGTACGTGGAGGCGCAGGCGCCGGAGGGGCTGCGGGGGGGGCAGATTCACTTTGACCGGATCACGGTGACGGGGACGGAAGACATTGTGATGGCGGCGGTGCTGGCCGCGGGGGAGACGGTGATTACGAACGCGGCGCGGGAGCCGGAGGTGGTGGACCTGTGCGAGCTGCTCACGAAGATGGGGGCGAAGATTGGCGGGGCGGGAACGTCGACGATTACGGTGGAGGGCGTCCGGAAGCTGCACGGGGCGGAGCACGAGATTATCGCCGACCGGATTGAGGCGGGAACGCTGCTACTGGCCGGGGCGATTACGCGCGGGGACGTGACCGTGACGCAGTGCGTGCCGGAGCATCTGGCGGCGCTGACGGCGAAGCTGCGGCAGGCGGGCTTCGAGGTGACCGAGCCGGCAGGGGATAGTTTACGGGTGCGGCCGCAGGCGCGGCTGCGCAGCGTGGACATCACAACGGAGGAGCACCCGGGCTTCGCCACCGACCTGCAGGCGCAGTATATGGCGCTGATGACGCAGGCCGACGGGATCGCCATGATCACCGAGACAATTTTCGAGAACCGCTTCATGCACGTTTCCGAGTTGAACCGGATGAACGCGAATATCCGGATTGACGGCAACCGGGCGATGGTGGCGGGGCCGCGACCGTTGACCGGGGCGCAGACGATTGCGAGCGATTTGCGGGCGAGCGCGTCGCTAGTGTTGGCGGCGTTGGTAGCCGAAGGGGAGACGGTGATTGACCGGGTGTACCACATGGACCGCGGCTACGAGCGGATTGAGCAGAAGCTTGAGTCGGTGGGCGCGCGGATTCGTCGGATATACTGAGGGGCATGGTGCATAGTCCTGGATTTTTGGCGTTGGTGGGCGACGCGAAGACGCGCGTGCAGGAGATGGATGTAGCGCAGTATGTGACGCTGCAGCAGGCCGGCGAGGCGCATGTGCTGGTGGACACGCGCGAGGAGAGCGAATGGAACGCGGGCCACGTGGCGGGGGCGGTGCACCTTTCCAAGGGGATTATTGAGCGGGACATCGAGGCGAGGATCCCCGATAAGGCGACCAAAGTGGTGCTGTACTGCGGCGGGGGCTACCGGTCTGCGCTGGCGGCGGACAACCTGCAGAGGATGGGGTACACGGATGTGTGGTCGGTGGATGGAGGCTGGAAAGGCTTCTTGGGCAACCAGGAAGTGGTGAAAACAGGTGCGTAATTAATAAATAACCAGGAACTGCTGGGAGCAGTTCCAAAGGATATACGCCAGACAGGCCGCTTCGGCCAAAATGATGGACTTCAGCACTCTGGTCGAGAGGAATTCGAAGCGAATGAGGAGAGCAAACGCAAGAGCAGCGTAAACGACGGGCGCGCGCAGGAAGGAACCCCAGGTGGCTTCGTAAGGGACCAGGATAGCGTAATAGGCGAGGGGCCAACTGCTCTCCTGGCGGCTAACGGGCCGGGAGATGAGCAACCAGGCGGTGATGATAAAGACAAAGAGGGAAGCGAGTCCCTCGTCGGTGGAGATGAATCGCATGAAGTGGCTGAGTGGTTTGTCCTCAGAACGACCACGCCAGACTGGTGTACCCAGTGTGAGCGCGATAATCCTGCCAGGCCAAACGCTCCTCGCGATAACTATAGTGCTGCCAACCGAGATTCCATCTCAACTTCTTCGTGATCTGGACGGAGAAGCGGGCCAGGGGGGTCTGGTAGGTTAAGGGGAAAGCCTGATCCATCAGGGACCGCCCGAGGCGGGCGGCGTCCTGGATGCGGTGATAGCCGAAGTAGAGGTCGGCGCGGCGGGCCATTTGGAGTTGAACGCCGAGGCGGACCTGGCGGAGCCGGGAGCGGTAGAAGCTGCGATCGTTCTCAATGAGTTCGCCGAGGGAGAAGTAGGCGAGGCCGGTGACGGTTTCGATGTGGGTGTGGCCATAGCCGGCTTCGAGGGTGAGAAAGGGTTTGGGATTGAACGTAGCGTCGAGGGAGGCGACGCGATTGCGGGCGCTGTGGACAAACAGGGAGTTGGAGTTGAGGTTGTAGTTGGTCTGGTAGCGGCCGAGGAGGCTGGCGCGTTTGGTTTTCCACTGGGCGCGGGCGGCGAGGGTGTGATAGTTCTTTTCGCTGGTCGTGTAAAAGGGGCGGTCGGCGCGGCCGAGTTCGCCATCGAGGCTCAGGCGGAGCGGTTTGAGGGGTTGGAGGCGGAGGCCGAGGAGGCCGGAGTGGAGGCGGTTGGTCTGTTCGGCGCGGTCGAGGCGGGCGGGAGGATCGGCGTCGGAAAAGTCGCTGGAGGCGACACGGCGTTCGGAGAAGTGGTAGCCGGAGTAGAGGCCGATCCAGCGGGTGAGTTTCAGATTGGCGTCGGTGAGGTTGGCGAAGGTGCGGATGCCGAGGTACTGGAAGTTGAGGAGGCTGAGGCCGGCGACGCCGTTGGCGAACTCGCCGTAGGAGCCTTCGCCTTCCATGCGGGTGTTATAGAGGGCGGTGTGGTTAGTGAGGGTAAGGCGTTCGAGGGGGAACCAACTGAGGGTTAGATTGCCGGTGGTGACGGGGCGGCGGGCGTTCCCGCCGGCGAAGAGTTGGCGGTTCTGGGCGGCGCCGAAGCGTCCGGTACCGATGGCGAGTTCGTCGACGACGAAGCGGCGCTGGCCGCTGGTGTGGGTGAAGCGGCCGTCGAAGGTGAAGGTTTTGAGGGCTTCGTTATGGAGGCCGATGCGCCAGTAGGGGGCTTGGCCATGGGTGGGTTCGTCGCGGCGGAAGCGGGTGAGGGTGGTGGTGTCGTTGGGGTTGGCGCCAGGGCCGGGGCTGAACAGCGGGGCGCGGGTATCGTCTTTGAAGTACTCCCAGCCGTGGAGGATATGGAAGCGGGTTTTGAGGAGTTCGAATTCGGTGCCCAGGCGGTATTCGTTGCGGGTGCGGCGGACGTTGTCAAGGAACGTGAACTCGTCGCCGCGGCCGTCCGGGAACTGGAGGGTGGAGAAGGCGGGTCCGTCCTGCTGGTTGCGGGAGTAGCCGAGGAGGAAGCGGAAGCGGCTCTGGGGGAGGAGGACGAGGTCGTGGTCCTGCAACTGGCGGGTGGTATCGATCCCGTGCTGGCCATTGGCGATGGGCAGGGCGGGGTTAACGTAGTCCATCCAGCGCCAGACGGAATCGAAGCAGTAGAGTTTGTCTTTCTGAACCCGGAGGGAGGAGAACTGGTAGGGATCGTTGCCGAGGCCTTGCGTCGAGAGGACGAGTTCGTCGAAGAGCTTTCCGGAGCCGGGTTTTTTGGAGTTGATGGTGAGGTAGCTGCCGAGGACACGGAGGCCGTTGCCGAAGTTAACGTCGCTGCGGTATTTGCCGAGGTTGCCATCGACGCTGCGGAAGCGGTAGCCGGTTTCAAGGGAGTTGACGATGTTGTAGCCGGCGAGATCTTCCCCGTTGGCGTCGCCGGCGCGTTGGGGGGTGGGGGCGACAGTTGGTTGGGCGAAGGCGGGTTGGGCGGAGACGGCCGCGGCGCCGAGGAGGCAGAGCAGGAGGCGTCTCATCGCAGGAACCTCGCGTCGGCGTTGGAGCCATGGATTTTGACGTGGCAGGTGGTGCAGTTCTGGTAGCGGGGGTCGGCCATGTTGTGGGAGGCGGACTGGGTGGGGATGCCCTGGCCTGCGCGGCCGAAGCCGGGGGCGCCGTTGTGGCATTCGAGGCAAAGAGTGAAGACGACGGGCCGGTTGAGAAGGCGTGGATTGGCTGAGCCGTGGGGAGCGTGGCAGCTGCCGCAGCCATCGACCCGGAGGGCGGCGTGTTCAAACAGAAAGGGGCCGCGCTTGTCGGCGTGGCACTGGACGCAGGATTGCTCATTGGCCTGGGCGTGCTGCTGGAGGCGGGGGCGCTGGCCCATGCGCCAGGTGGGGGCGGGGGCGCCGTGGGGGTTGTGGCAGTCGGCGCACTGCACGGCGCCTTCGTTGACACGGTGTTTGAAGGGCATGGAGAACTGCGACTGGACGTTGGGGTGGCAGCTGTAACAGAGGTCTTTCTGCGGCTTGGCCAGGAGATGTTTGGGGGTAGCGGCCTGGTGAACGGAGTGGCAGTTGGAGCAGACGACGTCGGCCTGGGTATGGGCGCTGTGGCGGATGTTGTTGCGGGACCAGTCTTTGCCGTGGCAGGTGAGGCAGTTATCGAGCGCTTTGCGCGAGGAGAGAGCCGAGAAGGCGACGATGAGATCTTTTTTGCCGCCGGCGCTGACGTGGGCGCGACCGGGGCCGTGGCAGCTTTCGCAGCCGCGTTCAGCCTTGGTGTGGGCGTTACGGAAGAAAGATTGGGTTTGCGCGGGATGACAGGCGCGGCAGGCTTGGGATCCGATGTAGGGATCTTTGGGTTGGGCTTCCAGCAGGCAGGCGAGCAGGAGGAGGCCGGAGAGACGAATCACAGGTCTCAATATAAGCGATCCGGGCTCGTTGCGGTTGTGAACATTGTCCAGGGTTGACCGGGCAGGTCTTTGAGATGGGGGCGGAGGGGCCGATACGCGGGGCGCCGGCGGAGGAAGGCCGAGGCGCGGAAGTGGAGGCCGCAGGAGTGGCCCATGGAGGCTTCAAGGCGCATCTGTTCGGCCATTTTGGCGTCGGCGACTTTGGCCTGGACGGCGCCGGCGGGGGCGTAGGGGCCGACCCAGCCGGGGAGGCCGCGGGGAGAGAGGTCGATGTGGCCACACAGGGTGCGCTCGTTGGGATCGGTTTGGCCGGTGAGCGAGTCGAGATGATCGCCCAGAAAGGTTCGGGCGAGGGCGACGTCGATTTTGCCTTTGTGTTCGGCCATCAACTGCTCCCAGCGGATGCGGCGGGCGTTGGGACTGGAGGATTTGTCGGCGGGGTCGAAGGTGGTCTCTTCGGCGATGAGCTTGGGATTGACGGGGGTGTTACTGCCGGCAAAGTAGCCATCGGTGGTGCGCTGCAGGGTGACGTTTTTGAGGCCCAGTTCGAGGCTGGCGATTTCGCCGGTTTTGCGATCGCCGAGGAGCCAGTTGTTGGCGTAGCCGCCGTTGTTGCCTTCGACGATGATGCGGGCGAAGCTATCGATGGAGTCGGCGTACTGAGCGGCTTTGCGCGCGCGGACGAACTCGGCGATGCCGGACGGGTCGAAACCGGCGAAGTGGCTGATGGTGGTTTCGGTGATCATCAGGCCGCTTGCGCTGATGACGAAATCGTCGCCGGAGTGGATGAGGCCGGCCATGCCGTCCATGAGCAGACGGAAGCCCTTGGTGGGTTGGATATCGAAAATGATATTCCAGCGGGCGCCTTCGGCGTATCCGGTCCAGGCGTTGTGGCCGAAGACGATTTCGCCGGATTTGGTGTAGCTGCCGGTGGCGATGAAGGCGCTGCAGCGTTCCGGGACGGGAACGGGCGTTTTTTGCAACCAGGGGACGTAGTAGGCGCCGAGTTCGAGCCAGGCGTTGAGGGCGACGATGTCCCAAAGGTCGAGCTTGACGCGGCGGGCCTGGAGTCCTTCGACGATTCCCTGCAGCTCTTCGCGGTATTCCGATTCGATGCGGGGCCAGAGGATCTGCTCGGCGGCGCTGCGAAAGAAGGCCCAGTCTTTTTTCGTGTCCTGAGCGAGGACGGCGGCGATGGTGCGCTGGGTATCGGCGATTTCGGGCGCCAGGAGGTAGCCGTGCTGATAGCCGATGGTGGCCGGGTCACCTTCGAGGTGAACGAAGATCCATCCGTTTTTGGTGGGCTGGCGGAGGGCCGCCTGGAGGCGGGGGTTGGGGTGGCCTGGTGGAGGCGGGGCGGCCGCCCAACACGAACCAGCGATCGCCACGGCGACAGCGGCGGCGAGGATCGGGCCCAAACGCATAGTTATCCTTAAGATTTCAGTATATTGGTAACCATCGATGTTTCGACGCATTGTTTTCCAGGTGTTTCTTTTTTCGGGTCTGGTTTTGGCGCAGCGGCTGCCCGATCCCGACCCGAAAATCGTGATCAACCCCGACAAGCCGAACGAGGTGATTGCCACCGTGGACGGGAAGCCCTTCACGCAGAGGGACCTGCAGATGCTGCTGGTGACCATGACCAAGGCGCAGCAGGACGCCGTGCGGAACGACCCCGTGACGGCGCTGCAGACGCAGGGCTGGCTGAAGAAGTTGGCCGGTCTGGCGGAGAAAGAGGGATTGGATAAAGAGGACCCGTTTCGGCAGCGGATTGAGATGAACCGCCTGACGATCCTGAGCGAGGCGTTGGTTCAGCGGCACG
Organism: Acidobacteriaceae bacterium; assembly: GCA_020247055.1. Taxonomy (GTDB): domain Bacteria; phylum Acidobacteriota; class Terriglobia; order Bryobacterales; family Bryobacteraceae. The sequence goes on from JADCJL010000333.1 coordinate 7,063, forward strand.
AACAGAACGATTCGCTGTCGCCGGAGATGCTGAAGGGATACTACGAGCGGATGAAGGGGCAGTTTTCGGCGGCGAAGTTAAAGATGATCTATCTGTCATTCACCGATGCGAAAGGAGAGTTAGAGGCCAAGAAGAAGGCCGAAGACCTGTATGCGCAGTTGAAGGCGGGCGCTGATTTTGTGGCGTTGGTCAGAGAGCACTCCCAAGGCCAGACCACGCGGGACAAGGACGGCGACTACGGGCCGGTAAAGCGGTCTGACAATATTCCGGAAAGCGTGAAGCAGACGATTTTCGGGCTGAGGCCGGGGGAGATCAGTCAGCCGCTGCGGCTGCCGAACGGATACTACCTGTTAAAACTGATCGGGCTCGAAGAGCCGACCTACGAGCAGGTGAAGGACCAGCTGGCCGTGGAGGTGAAGCAGATGCGGAGCCGGGAGTGGATGCAGAAGATGCGGGGGGACGTGGAGGTGAAGGTCGTGGCTCCCGGGAAATGATGAAGATAGGCTTGGGATGCGGCCGGCGGCGAGGATCGGGGCCAAACCATCAGTTTTTCTGAGGATTTCAGTATATTGGTAGCTATTGATGTTGAGACGCATTGTTTTCCCGGTGTTTGTTTTTTCGGCTCTGGTTTTGGGGCAGCGGCTGCCGCCGCCCGAACCGAAAATCGTGATCGATCCCGATAAGCCGAACGAGGTGATTGCCACCGTTGACGGGAAGCCCTTCACGCAGATGGAGCTGCAGATGCTGCTCGTGACCATGACCAAGGCGCAGCAGGACGCCGTGCGGAGCAACCCGGTGGAGGCTCTGCGGATGTATGGCTGGCTGAAAAAAATGGCGAATCTGGCGGAAAAAGAGGGATTGGACAAAGAGAGCCCGTTTCAGCAGCGCATCGAGATGAACCGTCTGACGATCCTGAGCGAGGCGATGATTCAGCGGCAGGAGCAGAACGATGTGCTGCCGCCGGAGACGCTGAAGGGATACTACGAACGGATGAAGGATCAGTTTTCGACGACGAAATTGAAATTGATCTACCTGCCGTTCGTTAACGCCACCGAAGAGCTGCAAGCCAAGAAGAAAGCGGACGACCTGTACGCGAAGTTGAAGGCGGGCGCGGATTTTGCGGCTCTCGTCAAGGAGCACTCCAAGGACCAGACCAGCCGGGAAAAGGACGGCGACTACCCGCCCGTGAAACGCTCTGACGACATTCCGGAGAGCGTGAAACAGACGATCTTTGGATTGAAGCCAGGCGGGATCAGTCAACCGTTGCGGCTGCCGAACGGCTACTACCTGTTCAAGTTGATCTCGCTCGAGGAGCAGGGTTTCGACGAGGTCAAAGACAAGCTGTACCTCGATGTGAAGCAGCAACGGAGCCGGGAGTGGATGCAAAAGATGCGAACGAGCGTGGAAGTGAAGGTGGTGGCTCCCGCCAAATGATAGGATGAAGAATCGCTCCGGATGCTGCAGACCGTACCTGATATTCTTGCCCGAATCGTCGAAGTCAAGCGGCGTGAGCTGAGGGAGCAAACCGCGGAACCGCGATTGGCCGAGCGAGCGGCGGACACGATGGCCACCCGGCGGGACTTCCGGGCGGCGCTTACGGCTTCGACGCCGGCGGTGATTGCGGAGATCAAGAAAGGATCACCGAGCAAAGGCATTTTTACCGAGTCGTTCGACCCGGCAGGGCTGGCCACGAGCTACGAAGCGGGCGGAGCGGCGGCGTTGTCGGTGTTAACGGACCGGCAGTTTTTCTATGGCTCCTTTGCCGACCTGCAGGCGGCGCGGGGCGCGGTTGGCCTGCCGGCGTTGCGGAAGGATTTTACGATTGATGAGCGGCACATTGTAGAGGCGGCGGCCTACGGGGCCGATGCGATTCTGCTGATTGCGGCGATCCTGTCGGTGAACGAGTTGCGCCGGTTCCGCGAGGTAGCGGCTTCGCTGGGTTTGGCGGCGCTGGTGGAGGTTCATGACGAGGCGGAGCTGGACCGGGCGGTAGAGTCGGGGGCCGAGATTCTGGGGGTAAACAACCGGGATCTGCACACCTTCCGGGTATCGCTCGATACTTCGATCCGGCTGGCGGAGCGGATGCCGGCGGGGGTGGTGCGGGTGAGTGAAAGCGGGATCCACTCGGCCGCCGATGTGCGGCGGCTGCGCGGAGCGGGCTACCAGGCGTTTCTGGTGGGCGAACATTTGATGCTGTCGCCGGATCCGGCCGCGGCGCTGCGGGATTTGCGGGCATGATGGTGAAGGTGTGCGGCATCACGAATCAGGCCGACGCCGATGCGGCCGCCGGGGCCGGCGCACTGGGATTTAACTTTTACCGGCCGAGTCCGCGCTATGTGGACCCGGAGGCGGCAGCGGCGATTGCGACGCCGGCCGGGATGCTGCGGGTGGGAGTTTTTGTGAACGAGCCGCGTGCGGTAGAGATTGCGCGGCAGGCACGGCTGGACGTGATTCAACTGCATGGCGATGAGCAAGCGGCGCCGGCGGGTTTTCCGGTGTGGAAAGCGTTTCGCGTGACGAGCGATTTTTCCATCGACCGGTTGACGTTTCCCGCCGAGGCCTATCTGCTCGATGCGCCGGGCGACCTTTACGGGGGCAGCGGCCATAGCTTTGATTGGAGCCGGGCCAAGGGCGCGGAACGGAAGATTCTGCTGGCCGGGGGCCTGGGGCCCGACAATGTGCAGCAGGCGATTGCGACGGCGCGGCCGTGGGGCGTGGACGCCTGTTCGCGGCTGGAGTTGCGGCCCGGGATAAAAGACCACGCCAAGGTGGCGCGATTCATCGAATTGGCATTAACAGCATGATTACTACCTCTCAACCCGATAGCGGCGGACACTTCGGACCCTACGGCGGGCGTTTCGTCCCCGAAGTTCTCATGAACCCGCTCGAAGAGCTCGAGCAGGCCTACTACGCGGCCCGGCGGGACCCGGCGTTTCAAGCCGAGTTGGCCGACCTGCTGAAGGACTACGCCGGGCGGCCGACGCCGTTGTACTATGCCAAGCGCCTGAGCCAGACGCTGGGCGGCGCCAAGATCTACATCAAGCGCGAAGATCTGCTGCACACCGGGGCGCACAAGATCAATAACGCGCTGGGGCAGATTCTGCTGGCGCGGCGGATGGGCAAAAAGCGGATCATCGCCGAGACCGGCGCGGGGCAGCACGGGGTGGCGACGGCCACGGTCTGCGCGCTTTTCGGCATGGAGTGCGTGATCTACATGGGCGAGGAGGACATGCGGCGGCAGCGGCTGAACGTCTTCCGGATGCGCCTGCTGGGAGCGACGGTGACCGGGGTGACGAGCGGAAGCCGGACGCTCAAAGACGCCATCAGCGAGGCGATGCGGGACTGGGTGACGAATGTGGGCGACACGCATTATCTGCTCGGGTCGGCGCTGGGGTCGCACCCCTATCCGCTGATGGTGCGTGACTTTCACAGCTGCATGGGCGCCGAAGCGCGCGAGCAGATTCTGGCCAAAGAGGGCCGTCTGCCGGACCAGGTGATCGCCTGCGTGGGCGGCGGATCGAACGCGATTGGCATCTTCCATGCGTTTGTGCCGGATACGGCGGTGAAGCTGGTGGGGGTGGAAGCCGGGGGCCGGTCGCTCGCGCCGGGCGAACACGCCGCGCGCTTCGCCGGTGGAAGCCCGGGCGTGCTGCAGGGCTGCTTCAGCTACGTGCTGCAGAATGGCGACGGACAGATTTCGCTGACGCATTCGGTGAGCGCGGGGCTGGACTACGCGATGATTGGTCCGGAGCATGCGTTTTTAGCCGATCAGGGCCGGGCTGAGTACGTGCCCTGCTCCGACGCCGATGCCTTGGAGGCCGCGCAGACGCTGGCGCGGACCGAGGGTCTGATTCCGGCGCTCGAAAGCGCGCACGGGGTGGCCGAGGCGCTGCGCCGGGCTCCGGCGGCCAAGGGCGAAATCTTCATCGTGAACCTCTCCGGCCGGGGAGACAAAGACATCGATATCTACCGCGAAAACCTGAAAGAACTGGATGAACCCGAGTCGAATTAGTCAACTATTTGCGCGGTGCCGCGCGGAAAACCAGCCGGCGCTGATCGCCTACATCACGGCGGGCGATCCGTCGCTGGAACGTACGGTCTCGCTCGTCGAGGCCATGGAGTTGGGCGGCGCCGACCTGATTGAGTTGGGCGTGCCGTTTTCTGATCCCATCGCCGATGGACCGGTGATCATGCGGGCGACCGAGCGGGCGCTGGCCCATGGTGCGAGCCTGGCCGGGGTGCTCGAAGTGGCGCGGAAGATCCGGGAGCGAAGCCAGATTCCGATTCTGCTGTTCTCCTACCTGAACCCGCTGCTGCGCTACGGCTTTGAGCGGCTGGCGCAAGATGCCGCAGCGGCCGGCGTGGACGGAATCCTGATGACGGACGCCAGCGTGGAAGAGGCCGGCAAGTTTGTGCCGGTGGTGCGCGCGGCGGGGCTCGATACGGTATTCCTGGCGGCGCCGACCTCGCCGATGGAGCGATTGAAGCAGGTGGCGGCGTACTCGTCGGGATTCGTTTACCTGGTTTCGCGGACGGGAGTGACCGGGGTGCGCGATCAGTTGGCCGGTTCGGCGGCGGAGTTGGTGGAGCGGATGCGGACGGTGACCGATCTGCCGCTGGCGGTGGGTTTTGGCATTGCCAAGGCAGCCGATGCGGCGGCGGTGGCTAAGATTGCCGATGGCGTGGTGGTCGGTAGCGCGTTCGTCCGGATTATTGAAGACAGCGCCGGCTCGCTTGAAATGGAGAGTCGGCTTGAGGCCTTCACGCGCGAGTTGAAAGCCGGGGCCAGGGCGGGCCGGGCATGACACCGGACGAGGCGCGGGCGGCGCTGGCCGTCTGCCGGGCCGAGATTGATGAGGTAGACCGCCGCCTGGTGGCGCTGATCAACGAGCGGGTGCGGGTGGTGGAGCGGATCGGGCAAATCAAGCAGAGCGCGGCGTTCGATGTTTATGAGCCAAACCGCGAGCGGGCAGTGCTTGAGAACGTAGCCGCGGCGAACGGGGGCCCGCTGCCGGCCGATTCCGCGGTCCGGATCTTTGAGCGGATCATGGACGAGATGCGGACCATTCAGCGCAACCGGATGTTGAGCAAGGAGAATTGATGCTGGTCGTAATGCAGGAGGGCGCCACCGAGACACAGGTGGAGCGGGTGATCGAGAAGCTGGTGATGATGGGCTTCACGGTGCATAAGTCCACCGGGGTGACGCATACGGTACTCGGCGGCGTAGGCCCGCAGGGCGAGTTCGACCCGCTGGAGTTTGAGGTTCTGGACGGGGTGAAGGAGTGCCACCGGATCGTCTCGCCATACAAACTGGCCAACAAGCGGTTTAAGCCGAACGGGACGGAGATTACCGTGCGGGGCGTGCGGATTGGCGGGCCGGAGGTGGTGGTGATGGCGGGCCCGTGCTCGATTGAGAACCGGGACCAGATTGAAATTTCGGCCGAGATCGTCGCCAAGGCCGGGGCGAAGGGGATCCGGGGCGGCGCGTTCAAGCCCCGTTCGAGCCCGTACAGCTTTCAGGGGCTGGGCGAAGAGGGGTTGAAGATGATCCGGGCAGCGGCAGACCGGCACGGATTGTTCGTGGTAAGCGAGGTGATGGACCGGAGCCAGATCGGGCTGCTGAGCGAGTACTCGGACATTCTGCAGGTGGGAGCGCGGAATATGCAGAACTTCAATCTGCTGCGCGAACTTGGCACGATCCGGCGTCCGGTGCTGCTCAAGCGCGGCATTGCGGCGACGATTGAAGAGCTGCTGCTGTCGGCCGAGTACATCATGATGGGTGGCAACTACGACGTGATTCTGTGCGAGCGGGGCATCCGGACCTTTGAAACCGCGACGCGGAACACGTTCGACGTGTCGGCGATTCCGGTGTTGCAGGGTTTGACGCATCTGCCGGTGGCGGCGGACCCGTCGCACGGGGTGGGCAAACGGAATCTGGTGGCGCCGATGGCGCGGGCGGCCGTAGCGGCGGGAGCGGACGTGCTGCTGATGGAGGTGCACCACGATCCCGACCACGCGCTGAGCGACGGGGCACAGAGCCTGTTTCCTGAGCAGTTCGCCGAGTTGATGGTGCAGTTGCGAGCCATTGCGCAGGCGGTGGGCCGGAGCCTTTAGGCGAATGCAGCGGGTCGCCATCTGCGGCGTGGGGTTGATCGGCGGCTCGTTTGCGCTGGCGCTGCGCCGCACGGGTTTTACGGGAACGCTGCTTGGGGTAAGCTCCGAGCGGACGATTGCCGAGGCGGTGGAGTTAGGGGTGGTGGATCGCGGCGCCACGCTCGAGGAAGCGGCGCAGACGGCAGACCTCATCTACCTGGCGCAGCCGATTTTGAAGATTATTGAGGGGATGCCGGCTTTAGGCCAGATGCTCGGTCCGCAGGCGACGGTGACCGACGCCGGCAGCACCAAGGCGGAGATTGTGGCCGCGATGCGGGAGTATTTACCGGCGGGGAGCTACGTGGGCGGCCATCCGATGGCGGGTAAGGAGACGCGCGGGGTGCGGGGCGCTGACGCGGCGCTGTTTCGCGGCCGGACGTACGTGCTGACGGCCGAGCACTGGCTGCGGGGCTGGATTGAAAAGATGGGAGCGCGCGTGGTGATTCTAGGCGCCGAGGAACACGACCGGGCCGTGGCCTACACGAGCCATCTGACGCAGTTGGTGGCGACCGCGCTGGCCGGGACGGTGACGCGGGCGTTGCCCGGCGACGAGATTCAGGTGAGCGGCCCCGGGCTGATCGATACGACGCGACTGGCGCAGAGTTCCTATGACATCTGGCGGGATATTCTGTGCACCAACCGGGGGCCGGTGGATGCGGCGCTCGGCGAGATGATTGATCGGCTGCGGGAGATGCGCGCGGCGCTCGGCGAGAACGAGGCGCAGTTTGCCGAGGGCGCGGAGCTGCGACGGCGCATTGTGCGGAGCGTGAATCTGAGCTAGCTCTGCACTACGGCGTGCGGGGCGGCCGGGCTGTGCGTCAATCGGCCATAGAGCCAGCGGACGGCGTAGACGCCGCATCCCAGGGCGACGCTGATGGCCGCGTTGACGACCAGCACGCTCAATACGGTCAGCAGAAAAGCGATGGCGTCGGTGCGGCGCATGAGCGGCAGGCGAGACCATGTGGACCAATCGAGCAGACAGTAGCCCATCCAGGCGGTGATGCCGGCGAGGGCGGAGATGGGAATGTGTTCGACAAGTTGGGAGCCGGCCGTCAGGAAGAGCAGAATGAAGCCGGCGTGGACAATATTGGACACGCGCGTGGAACCGCCGCAGCGGACGTTAGCGAGCGAACGGGCCGGGATGCCGACGCTGAACGGGGCGCCGAACAGCCCGGTGGTCAGATTGGCGATGCCGTACGCGCCGAGTTCGCGGTCGGCATCCGAGCGTTTGAGATGCCGATGGCGGCCGCGGAAGTGTTCGACGACGCGGGAGGTGATGAGCAGGTTGACGCTCGTGACAATGGCCAGGCCGAGGGCGGAGGGGATCAGTTGCAGCGTATCAGCGGGCGACCAGGTAAACTTTGCAAGCGGCGGCAGGGACAGCGAGAGGGCGCCCACTTCTTTGTCGTGCCAGCCAAAGAGGCTGCCGCAGCCAACAGCGGCCAGAATGCCCAGCATTGGCGCCGGGGCGTTGGGCAGGACGCGGCCGCAGAGGGCGGCGCCGCAGATGGTGGTGAAGGCGAGGGCGGTGACCTGCCAGTTGAAGGACGGCAGATTCACCATCGCGTTCCAGAGCTGGTCGAGCATGGAGCCGCCGCCGGCGATCCGGAGACCGAACAGGGTGCGGAGTTGGGAGATGATCATCATCGCGCCGATGCCGCACGAGAAGCCGGAGACGACCGGCAGCGGCACCTTGGTGATGTAGCTTCCCCAGCGGAGAACGCAGAAGATCATGAGGAAGATGCCGGCCACGATGGTGATCTTGGCGGCGCCGGCCGGGCCTTGGGCCTGTACGGCCGCGGCGATGAAGGGAACGGTCACCGTGGAGGTGCCACCAATGAGAACGGGATTGCGGCCGAGCAGCGCGCAGATGGGAGCGGTGATGACGGAGGTCATCAGCCCCATGGTGGGGGGAAGGCCCATGAGCGCCGCCATAGCCAAACCGTAGGGCATGGCGATGAGGGCCGCCACGAGCCCGCCGGTGAGATCACCGGCGAACTCGCGCGGGCTATACCGCAGCGGCGACCAGGATTGCCAGGAAGCCGGTTGGGTCTTAGGCATTCGCGATCTTCAGATAAGCCGCTTTGAACTTGGCCATCTCTTCCGGGGTGCCGATCGACACGCGGGCGTGCTTCGGCCAGGCGGGCCAGACGCGGCCGATGTAGATTTTCTCCTTAACGAAGGCCTTCACGATGTCGCCGCCGGGCATGCCGTTGAGTTCCATCATGAACTTGTTGGACACGGAGGGAACGAACTTCGCGTTGTGCTTGGACAGGAACGAGAAGACGTCTTCGCGGGTATCGCCAATCAGCTTCCGGCGCTGCGGCACGAGGGTGGGAACCTTGAGCGAAGCGTGGGCGCCTACCATACCGGTGAGCGGCAGGGCGCCCGCACCATAGCTGGACAGCTTGGCGATCAGGTCCGGACGACCAATGGCGGCGCCCGCGCGCAGCCCGGCCATGCCGTAGAGCTTCGAGAAGGTCCGCAGGATGATCACGTCCTTGTCTTTGGCGACAAACTCGGAGCCGAAGGCTTCGTTCGTAAGGTGGATATAGGCTTCGTCAAGAACGAGGATGGAGCCGGCCGGCTTGTTCGCGATGGCCCATTCGATATCGGAGCGCTTGGTGAGCGTACCGGTGGGGTTGTTGGGGTTGCAGATGTAGATGAGGCCGGCGTTCGGGCTGGCGGCCACCATCGCTTTCACATCGTGCGAATGGTCGGCCTTGAGAGGAACGCGAATCACCTTCGTGCCGATGAACTGCGCGGCGCGCTGGCCGGCTTCGTAACCGGGGTCGCCCATGACGAAGGGCTTTTCGGGCGAGGTGAAGGCGAGCACGGAGCGGTGCAGGGGGTCCGAAGAGCCCGGGAAGGGCATGACGTAGTTGGGCTTCAGGCCTTCCTGTTCGGCGAGCGTTTTCGCGAAGTTGAAGGTCTCCTCGTACATGTACCGGCCGCCTTTTTTGATGACGCCGTACATCGCCTCGGCCGCCTCATTGCAGGGGCCGAGCGGATTCTCGTTCGCGTTGATTTTAACCGCGTTCGGGTCCAGGTTGGCGATCATCGAAAGTTGGGCGAGAGCTGGTTCGTTGTAGAACGGCAGCGCGGCGCCAGCGGCCAGCAGGGCGCCGCCTTTAGCCAGCGCGCGACGGGAGAACTCTTTCTTGAGTCCTTCGGAGGTAAAAACTGACATGATGAATGAAACTCCTAGCTAGGGATTTGACTTGAGAGTGAGCCGGCTCCGTTGTGGAAGCGAAACCGGCCAAAAATGTGCGGAAACTTGTTTAGAAAAAGAAGCGGACGCCCAGTTGCATCATGCGGGCGAAGTTGGCTTGCTCGGTGATTTTGCCGAAATTCGCGTTGCTGACGCCGAAAGCGAGGTTGGGCGCCCGGAACTGCGGGGTATTGAGTGCGTTGAGCGCCTCGGCCCGGAACTGTGCTTTGAACTTTTCGCCAAGCGAGAAGGTTTTGAACAGCGACAGGTTCCATTCCGAGATGCCCGGCCCGCGCATGGTAATGGTGCGGGAGAGATTGCCGAACTGGTATTTGCCGACCTCGGTAAAGGCGGCGCGGTTGATAAACCCGTCGATGCGGTCCATGAGGCTACCCGCGGTAACGGGGCTGAGGCCGGTGGCGTTGGGACGCTGGCCGGCGCCGCCGAAGGGGGCGTTGTTATTGGCGGCTTGGGCGATGGCCAGCGGGTAGCCGGTCTGGTAGGTGGTTACGGCGTTGACGGACCAGCCGCCGATGGTGAGGTCGGCCAGGCGGCCCTGGGCGAAGGGTTTGCCTTTGCCAAACGGGAGTTCGTAGGTGAAGGCGCTGCTGAAGCGGTGGGGGGAGTGGACGCTGGATAGCGAGTACTCGGCGTTGAGGTCGTAGGCGTTCTGGATGGCGCCCAGGCCGTTGAAGAAGGTGCCCGCGCCGCCGACGGAGGCGTCGAGGTTCCGGGACCAGGTCCAGGAGCCGAGAAAACTGAAGCCGGCGGACATGCGCTTTTGAATTTTGCTGACGAAGGAGTCGTAAACGGCGCGGTTATAGTCGCTGTTGTTGAGCGTGACGTTCGAGAACTGATTGAACGGGCGGAGGAACTGCTCCCGCGTCATGGTGCGGGCGCCGATGAAGCCGGGGCCGCCGGCGCGATAGTAGGGGTTAGTGACCGAAGCGTTCAGCGCGGTGGTCCCGAGCGAGAAGTTGGTGGGGTCGAGTTGGTTGATGTTGACGCCGCCCGCGCCGAGGACAAGGTTGTAGGAGCGGCTGCCGACGTAACCCGCGGCGAGGCCGAGGCCCCAGGGAAGTTGGCGTTGGATATCGAAGGAGAATTGATGAATGTTAGGGGCGCGATGGTCCTGGCTGATGAAGCCGATGGCTTGGCCGATGCCGGCCTGCAGGCCGTTCGCGTTGCCAACGGGTGTCAGGATGCCGGCGGGGAAGGGATTCGAAAGCGAGCCGGCCGGGGTGAAGCCGCCGTCGGCGGTGGCGAGCATGGCGGTGGTTTGCGAGTAACCCAGGGTGTTCTGGAAGCCATAAGGAATGGGCGCCCAGAAGATACCGTAACCGGCCCGCAGCGTAGTTTTCGCGTTGAGCTGGTAGGCCATGCCGACGCGAGGGCTGAACTTGTTGCGGTTCAGGTTACCGGTCTGGGTGCGGCCGCCGTCCTGGCCGGCGTAAAGCAGGCCGCCTTTCGGGGTGAAGCCGGCCACGGGTGAGGTGACGGCGATGGGGTTGGCGACGGTGCGGCTGAAGCCGGTGATGAGGGTGTTGTTGGTGGCCTGCAGTCCGGTTTCGTACTCGTAGCGAATGCCGTAGTTGAGAGTCAGCTTGGCGTTGATGCGGAAGTCGTCGTGAAAGTAGACTGCCCAATAATCGACGTACTGAAACATTTTGGTGGCCTTTAGGAAGTCCCCGCTCGCCGGCACGCCGAGCAGAAGAGAGGCGAGGTCGGAGCCAGAGCCGGCCGTGGCCGCCAAGGGATTTGCGCGGGTGAACTGGTCGTTGAAATTGAAGGCTCCCGACGCGTTGCCGAGGTCGACGCCGTCGATGTGGAGACGGCGGTAGTCAGCGCCCATCTTGAAGCTGTGGCGGCCGACGAATTTGGCCACCGATCCCAGCAGGTTCTTCGAATGAAACACCTGCTGGCTGTTGCTGTTCGCGCCGAGGGCGGAGAAGTTCTGCATGCCGATGTTGGGGAAGGTGCGGGAATCGACCTGGGAGAGATAGTTGGCCGGGAAGCCGAGCGAGGCGAGGTTGAAGCCGGCCGAGCGCTGGGAGCTGAGATTGGGGAACCGGTTGAAGCCGTAGCGGACAGTGATGACGGTGGTGGGACTGGGGGTGAAGATGCTGTTGAGCGCCGTGGCGTCTACCTTGCGGCCGAGCGTCCACTGAGCGGGCGAGGAGATGTTGCCGAACCAGTTTTCGCCCGGCTCGATGGAGCCGTAGTGGAGGTAGGAGCCGGTGGCGCGCCACCAGGCGTTGACCTGGTGGTCTACTTTCCAGGTGGTCTGGTCGGCGCGGTCGTACTGGTTGGAGGCCGCCGTGTAGTTGTTCTGACCGAAGCCGGTGCGTTCGCGAGTCGGCGCGGGGTAGGTGCGGGCGATAGCCAAGCCGATGGGGTTGAGCCGGTTGGCGGGGATGAGATTGCCCGGGAAGGTTTGCCGGGTGCCGTCGGGCTGGGTGGTTAACGGATCGAAGATCAGCTGTAGGGCGCCGGAGGAGCCGCTGCGGAAGGAGCGGGAAAAGTCGCCGCCGATCTCGGTGGCTGTAGGTACGGCGAACTCCCCGGTGGTGGATGAGGTTTGGCGGTAGGCCTCGCCGGCGATCCAGAAAAAGGTTTTGTCCTTGCCGTTATATAGCTTGGGAAGGGAGACGGGGCCGCCGATGGAGCCGCCGTAGTTGCGGAAAGGCTGGTTGGGCCGGGCGCGGCCCGCGCGATTGTTGAAGAAGTTGTTGGCGAGCCACTCGGTTTCGCGCAGGTACCCAAAGGCGGAACCTTGCAGCGAGTTGGCGCCGCTCTTCATGAAGGTGTTGAACATGCCGCCGCCGGTGCGGCCCATTTCGGCGTCGTAAGTGTTGGCCTGGACCTTCACTTCCTGTACCGCTTCGAGCGAAGGGATGACGACGGCGCGGTTGACCGAGTCGGTGATGGGGATGCCGTCGAGCAGGTAGTTATTGCCGCGGACGGGCCCGCCGGCAAGCGAAATCTGGGAGGATCCCGACTGGTCCTGCATCCGGTTAAACCGGGGATTGCCCACGGCCACCACATTCTGCGCAATCTTGGCCATCATAAAAGGATTCCGGCCGAGATTAGGCAGATCGATCAATTTCTGACGGTCGATGAGTTGGCCGGCCGAGGCGTTCGCCGTTTCGATAACGGGGACCTCTTCGGTGACCATCACCGATTCGGTGACATTGCCGACTTCCATTTTGATGTCGGCGGTGAGGAACTCCTGGGTGCCGACCGTGACGCCTTGCCGGTCATATTTTTTAAAGCCGGGGGACTCGGCCGTAATCGCATAAACGGCGGGAACTACGGCGTTGAAGACATAATCGCCGGTGGCACTGGTGAGGGTGCTGCGGGTCAGGTTGGTAGCCTGATCGGTCAAGGAAACTTTGACATTGGCAATCACGCCGCCGCCGCTGTCGGTGACAAGACCGCGGAGGCCCCCCTGAATAGATTGCGCGTGCGCCGTCAGGGAGAAAAAGGAAAGAGATAACGCAAAAGCGGTCCAACGAGTAACCATTCGAAGATCCTTAGGTTAAGCGTCAGCACTCGGGTGCTGGTTGGACTCTGAACGGAGAGTGGAGTTTTGCAGCTACCAGGCAAGAAGAGCCATGCGCGCGGCTCGAAGAAGGAAACGCTGGAGAGCGACGGGGTCAAACATCCAGGACCCCAAAAGGCTTACTCAATACGGTAGCGTAAAGTTGGCTCGGCGTCGAGAGGAAAATTCGAAAAATATGAATCGATTTTAGAGGAAGTTTTTTTGCGAAGCGGAGCGCAGGAAAGCGCAATCGTGGTCGCCAAGTTCGAGATTCTCGGCGATTAACTGACGCGCCGAGAGCGCGTCCCGGGCGACGCCGCCTTTACCGTGGCCCTTGGTGCGCGCCAGCATGTGATACAACTCGTGCGCGAGGACGCGGCCCATGGCGCGACCCAACAATTGATTTCCTTTGTTGAAGTCCGAACCCACCATGGCGGTTTTGATCGACTCCCGGAGGCGGTCGCACTTCAGTTCGCCGAAGGGGAGAATGCGGCCCTCGGTAGTGAGGGTGAAGGCGAGCGGGCCCCGTTCGTCGAGCAAGGCCGGAAAGGAATCCATTTCACAGCGACCCGACATTTTGAAGACGACCAGTTCGCTGTAAGAGTCCTGCGCGGCTTCTTTCCGATGAAGAAAGGCCAGTTTGACGCCAGCTTTGCGGACGATGCGATCAGCCTCAGCCTGCATCTCCTGCAGAGCTTGGGGCGAAAAGCCTTCGGCGAAATCCATGACGACCGTAACGTCTTTTGTTTCCGCACAGAACAGGGCTGGCAGGAAAAGCAGCAACAGGGCACCGCGCAACATGGCGTAACCTCACTCCACGAGTATAGACGTTGAGATTATCGACAAGTAACAGCAGTTTCAACAGCCTGCAGGATTTATTTCGGCGTCCGGCGCCGGCGGACAGCCCACGGCAGCAGCAGAACACCGGCGAGGGTAGCGGCGAGACCGGCCGATAGGCTCCAGGGCCAGAAGCGCATCCGGATTTCGTGGCGGCCCGCGGCGTCGACAAAGACGCCGCGGACGCAGCCGTTTACAATGGCAATCGGAGCCGGGCGTCCATCCACTTCGGCCGTCCAGCCGGGGAACCAGGTATCGGTGACGACAAAAAAGGCGCGGCCCTGGGTTTCGACGGTCCAGGCGAGCGCGTTGTTGCGGGTCTCCTGGCGGAGGATGCGTCCGTCGGCAACGGTCTCGACCGCAGCCAGCCCTTCGACGATGGCATCGCGGGCGGGATCAAAGTTGACGGGGTCGAGCAGGAGCGCTTTGGCGGTGGCGAGGTCGGGGGCGGGGACAAGGCGGCGAGCGAAACGGAAGCGGGGAACCGCGGCGGGATTACCGAAAACGGTGATGCCGTCGTGTGACTTGGCCAGTTCCTGGTAGAGGCGGGTGCGGCGGACGGAGAAAGCGCTGTATGGGGAACGGGCCAGCAGATAGCGGATACTCAAAGCCGAAAGCAGTTGGCGGTGCCCGACGATCGCTTCCCCGCCCCCGCCGCTAAGGTCAAAGCCGGTGAGGGTCTGATAGCGACGGATCCACATGGGCGTATAGTCGTTGGCGGTGCTGAGGCCGTACATCATGCTGAGGAGCGGATAGGTGTGGAATAAGGGCAGATCCAGGGGCAGGATGCGATAGGTCTGGGGATCGAGACCCTGGCTGTAGAGATAGCTGACTTCCGCCCGGCGTTCGGCGCCGTAGAGGTCGGTGGTATCCGGGTTGTCGTAGAGGGTGCGGTGGACGCTGCCGATGTCGAGAAGGAAGACGAGACCGAGGAGCCAACCGGGAGCGCGGAGGAGCAGGCAGGCACCGGTAGCGGCGAAGGCCAGGACGGGGAACAGCACGGAAGGAGACGGCCAGCGCAGGCTGGTGGCACGCCAATATTCGGCTTGAGGCTGGGTGAGACCGGCGTTGGGGAACACGGGCAGCCAGTGCGCCAGCCCGATGGCGAGCGCGAGCGCCGCCCCCACCGCCAGCAATGGCCAGGCCATGCGTTTCCGCTCGGCCCAGCCGTAGGCGGCCAGAACGGCCAGCGCCAGGTGTAACTCCTGCATATGGCGCGCCGGGGCGCGGAAGAGGTTGTAGACGGGGACGCGGAACAGGAGGGTCTGCAGCGGCTCCCAGCCGATCATCAAGCCGCCGGCGACAGCGGCGGCGACGGCCCAGAACCAGGTTTCGCGGCGGCGCAGCGCCCCCAGGGCGAGCACGAGCGGCGCCAGTCCGCAGTAGAGGAAAACTTCGACCACCTCGGCGCCGGGGCCGAAACTGGGCACTTTGTGCAGGCCGCCGCGGAGGTTGGGCATGAGGAGAGCAAAGAACTGGGAGAGCGCTAGAGAGTTCTCGTTGAACTGGGCCAGGCTGAGGCTCTGCCGGGTGATCCACGGCAGGGTTTCGGCAACAGCCAGCAGTTGGAGCGAACTGAACAGAAAGGCGAACAGGCCGCAGAGCGCGAGGCCGGCGACAGCGCGACGGCCGCCACGCCAGAACCAGAAGGCGACGACGAGCAGCAATCCGTAGACGGTGGCCTGCGGGAAGCCGCCAAGCAGCGAGGCGGCCACGGCGAGCCCGGCGAAGACCGCCTCGCGCCGCTCGCCCGTGCGGGCGTGGCGGGAGGCGAAGGTGAGCATTAGCGGCAGCCAGACGGTGGTGGACATCATCGCCTGGTGGCCTTTGTGGGCCATCAGAAAACCGCTGCCGAGAAAGAAGAGTCCGCCAAGGAAAGAGGGAGCCTCGTCCAGGGTAAGTTCGCGGCACAGGAGATAGCAGAAGTAGCCGGCGAGCAGATAGTGGAGCAGGATGAAACAGTTGTAGCCGAAGGTGTTCGGTGATAGCCAGATCAGCAGAAGGCCGGGCGGATAGAAGGGTTGAAACTGGGTATTGGCGAAGGTGTACTGCCCGAGTTGGACATAGGGATTCCAGGGCGAGAAGGTAGCGGCGAAAAGTTTGGCGGGAAAGCCGGCAGAATAGGCATCGCCGCCACCGAGCAGATGGCGGGTGAGATTGAAACCGGCGGCATGGAGCACCCAGGCACAGCAGGCATAGAGCAGCAGAACGAGGGCGTGCCGTTTCACGGCTTCCCTGCCCCGGCAAAGCGCTCGACGGTCCGGATAAGGTAGTTGGGCCGCTGCCGCGTGTTGCGCAGCGCGAGCCACAGATATTGGCCGATGATGCCGAGGCCGAGGGTGGTCAGCCCGCCGAAGAAGGTGATGGCCAGGATCAGCGGAGTGTAGCCGGGAACGTTGATGTCCCCCAACGACCAGGCGCCGAGCACGATGACAGTGACCAGCACGGACAGGCCGGTGCCGA
>JADCJL010000334.1 GCA_020247055.1 Acidobacteriaceae bacterium
AATCATCGGCCGCTGGCTGGCGTTGACGTCGCCGCGCCAGTTGATGCCCAGCAGGAAACCCTCCGGCGAGTCCGGTCCGACGGGGTTGACCAGTTCCCGCACCATCTGGTCGTAGGGCATATTCGCGTTCAGCGCCTTTACGAGCCACGGCCGGATCGACTTCTCCCCGCCATGGTAAGCCCGCAGGTCGTCCCGCAGCAGGTCGTTCCAGAAGCTGATCCAGTGGCCGGTCACCATCTTCCGGTCGGCCAGCAGCTGCTCGACCAGCTTCGCCCGGTTGCCGTCAAAGGCCCGCAGCTGCTCCGGCGTCGGGGTGATGCCCCACAGGTCGAGATAGACCCGGCGGACAAAAACGGCGTCCGGCACCACCTTCCGCCACGACATGCCTTTATCGAGCAGCTTATCGATTGGGTTCGTTTCGTCACTGGCCGGCAGCGCAACAGCGCGCGGCTCCAGCGGAGCCTGCCAGGTCCGGGCCGCCCGTCGCGAGACGTCCGTCCATGGCAGGTCCTCCTTGACCCATGCCTCCAGAATGGCGATCTGTTTTTCGTCCAGGCTCTTGCCCGTGGGCGGCATCGGCAGCCCGGCCTCACCCTTCACCCGGGCCACAATCTCGCCCTTGCTCTTGAGCGCGCCTTCGCGCGTCGCCAGCGAAAAGCCGCCTTGCGGCGTCGCGCCGCTGTGGCAGCCCAGGCAGCGCGAGGCGAGAATCGGGTGCACGTCGGTCGCAAAATCGACCGCCCCCAGCGAACCGGCCACGAAAAACAGAAGCCAACGCATCGCGCGTCCCTTAGACCTTCACCCACTTCTGCTTCTTGGCCGATTCGGCCACCTTTTCGAGCAGAATCATGCCGCGCAGCCCGTCTTCAAAGGTCGGGTACTCCACCGGCGCCGACGGATCGGCCACCTTGCGGTAGAACCGCTTGTAGAGCGCCTTGTGCGAGTCGTCGTAGCCCTCGCTGTGGCCGCCGGGCAGTTCGGCGTACTCGGCCGCCTTCGGATGCAGCAGCGAGCCGTCCTTGACGATCACCTGGTTCGGGTGGTTCCGGTGGCCGATCCACAGCCGGTCCGGCTCCTCCTGGTTCCACTGCACCCCGGCCTTGGTGCCGTAAATCTCAAAGGCGAACCGGTTCTTGCAGCCCGCCGCCACCTGACTGACGGTGAACGCGCCCCGGGCGCGGTCGCCGAGGTGCAGCATCACGGCGCCCCAGTCGTCGGTCGTGATCTCGACATCGTCGTAATCCTTGGGCTTCAGCTTCTTGCCGGCGAAAGTCTGGATGGCCACCTTCGGCTTCTTCCGGGTCTTGTGGAAGGTCGCCAGGTCGGCGCAGACGCCCGTGATGGGCAGCCCGGTCAGGTGCTGGATCATGTCCATCCAGTGCGACCCGATATCACCCATAGCGCGCAGCGCGCCGTTGCGCTCGGTCTCGATGCGCCAGTTGTAGTCGGTCTCATAGAGCAGCCAGTCCTGCGAGTAGGTACCCTGCACGTGCAGGATCTCACCGAGTTCGCCCGATTCGATAATGCGCCGGATGTGCTGCACCACCGGGTAGTAGCGCAGGTTATGACAGACCGCGTTGGCCAGATTGTTCTTGGCGGCCAGCGCCACCATCGCCTTAGCCTCTTTCGAAGTCATCGTCAGCGGCTTTTCGCACAGCACCGCTTTACCGGCTTCGAGCGCGGCCATCGACATCGGGTAGTGCAGCGCGTTGGGCGTCAGCACATGGACGGCGTCGATCGACGGATCGGCCAACAGCGTCATGTAATCGCCGGTCGAACGCTCCACCCCCATCGAGGCGGCAAAGCTTTTGGCCGATGCCTCCGAGGAGCCGGCCACGGCGACAACTTCTACGTTGCCCAGCCGACGAACGCCTTCAATGTGAACCCGGCCCATGAACCCGGTGCCGATGATTGCGGTGGTCAGTTTCTTCATACCCTCACTCTATCTTACAGTGGGCTATGCTGTTAACAGCTTCCTTATGAGGTTGACCATTCGCCTGGGCTCCGGGCCGCGTGTCAAGCGGAGAGGTACCCGGAATCAGCGGCTCGCGCTGGCGGCCGCCGCCCTGCTCATCCCGTTCTCGCTCATGGCCTTCGCGCTCGGCTTCTGGCGCCTGGCGGCCGACATGCAATGGGCGCAGGAGTTTGTCTTCGTCGATGGACCGCTCTCGCACTGGCAGATCTGGATCGGCGTCGGGCTGTTTCTGCAGGCGGGCGCGGCGCTGCTCAACCGCTACGGCACGCCATCACCGGAATAGGGAACCGGCCGGCCCCGGCGTGCATCTCTGCCAGTAAGCGAGTGCTGCTATTCTGAAAATGTCCATGGGTTCCCCGTTTCGCTCCTTCTCGTCGGGTTCGTCATCTTCGGGGCTGGTCACCCGGGGTGTAAAGTGGTTGCTCGTCAGCAACTCCGCGATCTTCGTTTTCACGTTGCTGGCCAAAGCATTCCTTGGCTGGCAGTTCGCGGCCCTGAAGCTCACCCCGCAGGACGTCTTCGCCGGCAGCCTCTGGCAGCTGGTGACCTATCAGTTTCTCCACGATGTGAATGGCTTCCAGCACATCCTGTTCAACATGGCGTCGCTGTTTTTCGTGGGCCCGATGCTGGAAAGCGCTTGGGGCACCCTCCGGTTCCTGCGCTTCTACCTGCTGTCCGGCATCGGCGCCGGAGTTCTGGTTTGCCTGGCCAGCGTTCCGCTCGGATCCCTGGAACAGGCCACCATCGGCTGCAGCGGCTCCATCTTCGGCCTGATGATTGCCTATGGCGTGCTCTTCCCGAATCTGCTGTTTTTCGGCGCCATCCCCGCCCGCTACTTCGTCATGATCTTCGGCGCCATCAGCTTGCTGGGGGCGATCGCCCTCGACGGCTCCCGCGTGAGCTATGTCGCGCACCTCGGCGGTCTGTTGACCGGTTGGATCCTGATCCGCACCGGAATGCTGCAGCGGCTCGGCGGAAAGCCCGGGGCGGGCTGGGACCCGGTGGCTTCGTTTCGCAAACAGTGGAAAGAGTGGAAACTGCGCCGGGCCCGCAAGAAATTCCAGGTCTATATGAAGCGGAAAAGCGGCCGCGACCCATTCGACGTCCAATAGGAGTAAAGTGACCATCATGCGTAATCGCCTCTTCCTGCTTGTCTTTGCCTTCGCGCTTTCCTTCTCGGTCGTCTGGAGCCAACAGGGCCCCGGCCCCATCGGGTCGGAGACCAAGGCCCGGTCCCGCAAGAAGACCGCCGAAGGGGCGCCCGCTCCGGAACCGGAGCAGCAGAAGGTCGAATCGAAGTTCAAGAAGAAGGAAGGCGAACAGCTTCCCGAGGGTCTGCCTACGTTTAAGAGCGATGTCGCAACGGTCAGCGTCGATGTGGCGGTCCTCGACAAGAACGGCCGCTTCATTCCCAATATCCCCCGCGGTAACTTCCGCATCCTAGAAGACGAAGTTCCGCAGAACATTGGGGGGTTCACGATGGGAGAGGCCCCGATGACGGTCTGCCTCGTCATCGAGTTTTCGAACCTCTACCAGCAATACTGGTCCTCGGGGTGGTACGAGACCCTGCAGGCCTCCTACGGCTTCCTCGAAACGCTCAAGCCCGAAGACTACGTCGCGGTCGTCGCCTACGACCTCCGAAGCGAAATCCTCAGCGACTTCTCCACCGACAAGCGCAAAGCCTACGAAGCCATGCAGCGGCTGCGCATTGCCGCCTACAGCGAAAGCAACCTCTATGACGCCCTGACCGATACCGCCGACCGGATGTCGACCATCGAGGGCCGAAAAGCCATCGTCGTCATCGCCAGCGGCGTCGATACGTTCTCGAAGCTGACCTTCGACAAGACCCGCAAATCGCTCCAGCAGAGCGGGGTGCCCATCTACGCCATCGGCATCATGCAGGCGCTCCGCGAGTGGATGGACGCCCGGGGTTTCATGGGCGCCATCGAGCGGCTCGACTTCCTCCAGGCCGATAACCAAATGCGGACCTTCGCCCGCGAAACCGGCGGTCAATCGTATTTCCCTCGCTTTTTCGGCGAATTTCCTGGCATTTACCAGCAAATTCACCAAGCCCTGCGCAACCAGTACGCCATCACCTACACCCCGACCAATCAGGCCAAGGACGGCAAGTTCCGCAAGATCCGGGTACAGCTCGTCAACCCGGCCACCAACGAACCGCTCCGCATCGTTGACGAGAAGGGCAAACCGATGAAGTACACCATTATCGCCAAGGCCGGCTACAACGCCCCCAAAGAAGTCGAATAGTCAAGCAAAACATCTGGCCCGTTTTGAGTCCGATACACGTCTGTTGACACTTTGTTTACGCCTCTGGTACTGTCGCAGAGTTCGCTGTTCCCGCAATGAAGTCTAAGCCTGAAAGAACTCCTCCGGCAGGTACCCGTCTGCTGCTGGTCGACGATAATCCCTCCGGTTTGGCGGCACGGAAGATGGTTCTGGCCGAACTGGGTTATGAGATCACAACTGCACCTGATGCTGAAAGCGCCATAGAGTTGTTCTGTCAGAGTCCGTTCCCGTTGATGGTTACGGACTATAAGATGCCCGGCAAAAACGGCGTCGAATTGATTCAAAGGATTAGAGAAATCTCACCCGCGACGAGAATTGTTCTCATCTCCGGCTTCGTGGACGCCATGGGCATGACGGAGGAGGGCAGTGGCGCGGATGTGGTGATCATGAAGAGTGCGAACGAGGTTCTGCAACTGGTTCGCGCCATCAACCGGCTCAGCAAGCGCTCCGCGGCCAAGCAACCCGCTCAGGCCAAAAGCGGTCTCCGGCTGAAGCAATCCGCCGGGTCCTGATAGCATGGGCAGAATGCCTCGCCGGCTTCCTGCCCTCTTGCTCCTCGCGGCCGCTCTGACGGCGGCGCCTCCCCGCAAACCCGTCCCGCCGGCCACCCCCGTGCAGCGCTGGTTGAACGCGTTGACGCCCCGGCAGCGGGCCGCCCAACTGGTGATTATCAAGAGCACCGGCACGCTGCCCCCGACGCGCTCCCGGGCCTACCGTGCCTTCCTTAAATCCGTGCAAACCGAAGGCGTTGGCGGCATCATCATCAACAACCGGGTGACTCGCACCGGAGCCGTCAACGCCGAGCCCTTCGAGATCGTCTCGTTCGTCAACCGGATGCAGAAGCTCGCGCGGATTCCGCTGCTGATCGGCGGCGACTTCGAACGCGGCGCCTCCATGCGCATCGCCGGGACCATCAAGTACCCCCATGCCATGGCCTTCGCCGCCACCGGCAGCCCGGAGTTCTCCCGCGAGCTCGGACGGGCCACCGCCCGCGAGGCGCGAGCACTCGGGGTCCACTGGATCTACGCCCCCGATGCCGATGTCAACAACAATCCGCAGAATCCGGTCATCAACATCCGCTCCTACGGCGAAGATCCGCAACTGGTGGCCCGGCACGTCCAGGCCTACATCGAAGGGGCCAAAAGCGACCCGGCTCATGCCGTCCTCGTCACCCTCAAACACTTTCCCGGCCACGGCGACACCGCCGTCGACTCCCACGCCGGCATGCCCCGGCTCGACGCGGACCGCCCGCGGCTGAACCGCGTCGAACTCGTCCCCTTCCGGGCCGGCATCGCCGCCGGCGTCGATAGCGTCATGACGGCCCACATCGCCCTGCCCGCCATCGACCCTTCGGGAGAACCCGCCACGGTCTCCAAGCCCGTCATCACCGGCCTGCTGCGCGGCGAACTCGGCTTTGCCGGCATCGTCTCCACCGATGCCATGGACATGGCAGGCCTCACCGCCCGCTACAAGCCGGGCGAGGCCGCCGTCCGCGCGCTCGAAGCCGGCGTCGATGTCCTGCTGATCCCGTCCGACCCGGAAGCGGCCATCAACGGCATTCTCGCCGCCCTCCGCTCTGGGCGCCTCAAGCAGTCGCGCGTCGACGCCAGCGTCCGCAAGGTTCTCGCCGCCAAGCTCCGCCTGGGGCTCGACAAGAACCGCTACGTAGCAGCCGAGGCGCTCCCGGACGCCCTCGATGCGCAAGGCGCGGCCGAAAAGGCGCAGGAGATTGCCACCCGCGCCGTCACCCTCATCCGCGACAAGGCCGGGCTGCTGCCCTTGGCCAAGGACGCCAACGCCTGCGTCCTGCTGCTCGCCGAGCGGCCCGGCAACACCCACGGCCAGGCCTTCCTCGACGAAATGGCTCTCCGCGCCCCGCGGATCCCGGTCCGGGTGCTGGACCCGCAGACCCCCACGCTCACGCCGCCAGCCGGCTGCGGTACCGTCGTGCTCGGCGCCTACGCCCAGTCGGGCGGCTACGGCGAGCGGAACGCGCCGCTACCGGGCAACTATCCGGAGCTCGTTAGCGAACTCGCCCGCTCCGGCAAGCCCACCATTCTGATCGGCCTCGGCAATCCCTACCTGATCCGCGCGTTTCCCGACGTCTCTACCTACTTCACCACCTACAGCCCGGCGGCCACCAGCGAAACCGCCGCCGTTCGGGCCCTGTTCGGCGATTCGCCGATGACAGGCAAAAAAGTGGTAACAGTGGAGTGATGCCGCAAATTACCTGGTTAGGCCACTCCACCTTCTCGCTGACCCTCGCCTCGGGCGAGGTGATCGTCGTTGATCCCTTTATTGACGGAAACCCCAGTTTCCCCTCCGGCTACGAGTTCTCGCGCGTCGATACCATTCTCGTCACGCACGGCCACGGCGACCACCTGAGCGGGGTGCCGGGCCTGGCCGGGCAGTTTGCGCCGCGGGTGGTGGCCAACTACGAGATCTGCAACTGGCTGGCCGCGCATGGGGTGGCCAACACGGTTCCGATGAACTTCGGCGGCACAACGGCCGTCGGGGGTGTGACGGTGACCATGACCCCGGCCCTGCATTCGAGCGCCATCGAGCAGCCCGACGGCCGCAACGTCTACGGCGGGAATCCCGGCGGCTACATCGTGCGCCTCGAGGACGGCCGCGCCGTCTATTTCGCGGGCGACACGGACGTGTTCGGCGATATGGCCTTAATCCGCGAACTGCACGCGCCGGATTTAGCCGTACTGCCCATCGGCGACGTGTACACGATGAGTCCGCGCGGGGCCGCCGTGGCGGCCCGTCTGCTGCAGCCCAAGATCATCATTCCGGCCCACTACGGCACCTTCCCGCCTCTCACCGGCACGCCCGCGGAGTTGCAGGCCCTGGTCGAGGTCCCGGTTTGGGTGCTGACCCCGGGCCAGCCCGTCACCTGGTAGCTTTCGCTTCCTTCAGGCGGATATTCCGGAACTCAACCTTCATGTCCGGACCGCGATGCAGCTGAATGGCCAGGATGCCGGAAGGCTTCGAGGTGTCCTTGAGTTCGCTGGTCACCTGGCCGTTTATCTTAATGACGATGTTTTCGCCAATCGCGGATAGTTCGATCTGGTTCCACTCGTCTTTCTTGTAGAACTTCTCGCCCTTACCCTTCCAGCCGTTGACAATCACGCCGCGCTTGCCCTTCTCGTCGTAGATGGAGCCGGTCCAGTTGTCGTAGGCGATGTCGGCCTGCAGGCCCTGCACGACGTAGTCAGGCAGTTCGGCGCTGCGGAACTGGATTCCCGAGTTGTGATTGCGCAGTTTGAATTCGGCGCGCAGGACAAAGTCGCTGTACTCGCGTTCCGAGATCAGAAACGTGTTGTTGTTGATCTTCACCCCGTCGGTGGAACCGATCAGCACACCGTTTTCCACTTTCCAGAGGCGGGAGTCGCCCTTCCACCCTTTGAGGGACTTATTCAGCAGGGGCTTGAAGCCCTCTTTCTTTTCCGCCTTATCGAGTTGGGCGAAGAGGGCCGTGCAGGTAAGCAGGAGTAGGGTTGCGCGTTTCACAGCATAAATCCTATCATCAAGAGCATTGAGCCGCGCCAAAATCTCTCCCTGGGAGATGATCCGCAATCCCCTGCGCTACTTTGCGCATCTAGCCGACACGCAGGGCCCCCGCGCCCATCTGCAACTGGGCGATCGGCATTTCTACCTGCTGAACGATCCGGAACTGATCCGCGACCTGCTGATTACGCAAGGCGCGCTGTTTGAAAAGTTCCCCCGGATTGAGCGCACCAAAGGCCTGTTCGGCGAAGGGCTGTTGACGAGCGAAGACCCGATTCATCTCCGCCAGCGGCGGCTCATGCAGCCGGCGTTCCAGCGCGAGCGCATCGCCGAGTACGGCCGCATGATGACGCGCTGCACCCAGGCACTGATGGCCGACTGGCAGGACGGCCAGGACATTGAGGCCACGGCCGCCATGAGCGAACTCACGCTCGAAATCGTCGCCCGGAGCCTCTTCACTACCGAAGCCGGCGACAAGGCGGCTACCATCGCCCACGAACTCGAAGTCGTGCTGAAGATGCTGAACCAGCTGGTGATGCCCTGGGGCCCGCTGCTGCTCGGCCTACCCCTGCCGGCCAGCCTCCGCTACCGGGCCGCCCTCCGGCAGCTCGACGCGATTGTCTATGGCATCATCGACGAGCGCCTGGCCAGCGGCCGCGAGCACGACGACCTGCTCGGCATGCTGCTCAGCGTCCGCGACGCCGACACCGGCGAGCGGATGGACCGCCTGCAGATCCGCGACGAGGTGATGACCATCTTCGTCGCCGGCCACGAAACGGCGGCCAACGCGCTGGCCTGGACGCTCTATCTGCTCGCAGAGAACCCGGAGGCGCGACGACAGCTCGAGGCCGAACTCGACACGGTGCTTGCCGGCCGCCCGCCCGCCCCGGAGGACTATCCGCAACTGCCTTTCTGCCAGCGGGTGTTTCAGGAGTCGATGCGGCTCTATCCGCCGGTCTGGATTCTCGGCCGGCGGGCGCTTGCGCCTTACACCTTCCAGGACTTCACGGCGCCCAAGGGCTCGGTGCTGCTCGTCTCGATGGCCGTGCTGCACCGGCGGGCCGAGTTTTTTCCCGAACCGGACCGCTTTCTACCGGACCGGTGGCTGCAATCGACCGCGCCGAAGTTCGCCTATCTGCCCTTCGGCGGCGGGGGACGTCTCTGCATCGGCGAGCGTTATGCCTGGATGGAAGGGGTCCTCTGCCTAGCCAACCTGGCGCAGCGCTTCCGGCTGGATCTGCTTCCGGGAAACCAGGTGGAGCCGCTGGGGCTCCTCACCCTCCGGCCGAAGCATGGTCTGCGGATGCGGGTAAGCGCCCGGGTCCAGCAGCGATAGAGCCTGGGCGGGCGGCTTGGGCGCTCCGGTCTCGCGCACGGCGCGGTAGTAGGAGCGCTCGGCGGACTCGACGTGGCGCTGGGCGAGTTCGAAGGCGGCGCCGGCGGCGTCATTTTCGGGGTTGGCGGCAAACCGTTCGAGCAGGGTGGTCTCAAGACGCTGCGCCCGTTCCAGCCGCGCCTGGGCAACGGCAATCTGGCAGGGAAAAGTCTTCTTCATGCCTCCAAACTACGGCCCCTACCTGTCTCAAGCCCGCCCGGGGTTCCCGCAAGTGATTAGTAACAAAGGAAAAATAAATTCCGAACCGCTGGCACCGGCCCCCTCCCAGGCCGTCAAAAGCGCACAGGCCGCTTCGGCGCGGCGCCAACGGGCGAGGAACGCGCCCCTCCTGCCGGGCCGAAGCGAGTCCGTTGTGCGCGTTAAAACAAGCGCACAGGCCGCTTCGGCGCGGCGCCAACGGGCGAGGAACGCGCCCCTCCTGCCGGGCCGAAGCGAGTCCG
>JADCJL010000335.1 GCA_020247055.1 Acidobacteriaceae bacterium
CGAGCATTCGCGCGGCCATCACCAAGCCGATTGACTTCTACGTCGAGGCGCCGGATACGATTGGCGGCTTCATCCGGCACTACGAGGTGTCCGAGCTGATTCGCGTGGCCGCACCGATCTATCTGAAGTTCGGCCTGCGCAATTCGCCCGATGTCTATCCGAGCGGCACGCACCTCGATTCCACCGTTCTGCTGCTGTGCCGGGAGCGGGTGCGGCGAGCGCAGTTGGCCTGCGAGATGATCGCGCGGTACGCGCCCGGGGCCGTCATGTCGCCGCTGGGCAGCGCCGATCTGGGGATTCCGGTTTAGCCGAAAACGGCCAAGGCTGTCCCGGAGAGCATCTGCTGCTTCTGTTCGACCGGAACGTCGAGCCGAAGCAGCTTTCTCATTTCGACGTCGGTGTTTTCAATCAGGTCCGAACCGGCCATCAGACGATCGGCCGGAATATGCTGCAGCACCTCGAAGATGTGATTGGGCATCAGCGTCGACAGGTCGAGGTAGATGTTCGGACAGAACGAAGCGGCGACAATGGCATCGGCAAGCAGCAGCCCGCCGCCGCCGCAGTGGGCGAGCACGATCTTCAAGTCCGGATAGCGACGGGCGGCGAACATGAAGACGGACGGCAGGGCGTGGGGGATGCCGGATCCGGTGTGGGCGATGAGCGCCATCCGGTTTTCAAGCGCCGTTTCAAACAGAAAGTTACTGCGCTCGGAGAGCGTGTTCAAGCCCTGATACTGCGGCTGGAACTTGAGCGCGCGGAAACCATGCACCTCGCGGCAGCGGCGCACTTCGTCGCGAAAGGTCTGTTCCGGGATAAAGGGATTCAGGCAGGCGGCGCCGGTAAGGCGATCCGGATGGGCCGCGACGGCAGCGCCAATCTCTTCGTGTGCGGCGGTGTAGTCGTCGACGACGGGAAAGGGAATGACAACGGAGCGGTCCACGCCGCAGCGGTCCATTTCGCGCAGTAACTGCTCGGCGGTTTGGCGGCGGCCGCTGTGGCGGGCGAGGCCGATGTGGGTGTGGGTGTCGAAGAGGAAGAAGCCGTCTTTCATACGCCGCGCCGGTCGCCCCACAAGTCTACATGAAGGCGGGGGCTGAGGCGGAAGCCGTGTTCGAGGCACAACGGGGCGAGCCAGAGGCTGCGCTCGCGCAGCAGGGCGGGGTCGCGGCCTTCGGGCATGAGGATGACGTTGCCGGGCGCGGCGCCGAGCGAGGCGGTGAGCGCGCGGATTTCAGCCAGGTCGGCCGGGTTGGCGACGACGAACTTGAGCTGATAGGGGTAGCGGGCCAGGAGCGAGCCGAGGACGGGCCGATTGATGCGGGTGTTCTCGTGGCGGATGGCCCACTCGCCGGCGGGGGTCGAGTTGGCGAGTTTGGGGCTGATGCTCATCAGGTCGCAGGCGACGGGGGCATCGACGGTGCCGGCGGTTTCGATGGTGATGTGCCAGCCGGCCTCGCGCAGGGCTTGCGCCAGAGGCACGAGCTGAGGTTGCAGCATGGGCTCACCGCCGGTGAGGACGGCGTGGCGGGCGGGGTGGGCGAGCACTTCGGCGAGGATGGAATCGACCGATCGCTCTTCGCCTTCGGGCTGCCAGGAGGTGTAGGGCGTGTCACACCAGGAGCAGCGCAGGTTGCAGCCGCTGGTCCGGACAAACACGGACGGTACGCCCAGTAAACTGCCTTCGCCCTGGAGCGAATAGAAGATCTCGGCGATTTTCATAGCGGGACTCTCACGCCAGCAGCGGGTCCGCCACCCCGGCTTCGGCAAAGCCCTTGGCGCGCAGCAGGCAGCTATCGCACTGGCCGCAGGGACGGCCGTCGGGCGCGGGGTCGTAGCAGCTGTGGGTGAGCGCGAAATCGACACCGGCGCGGAGGCCGAGGTGGATGATGCCGGCTTTGGTGAGCTCGAGCAGCGGGGTGCGGATCGAGAGTTTCGTGCGGCCTTCGACGCCGGCCTTGGTGGCGAGGTTGGCCATCTGTTCAAAGGCGTGGATGAAGGCGGGCCGGCAGTCCGGGTAGCCGGAGTAGTCGACGGCGTTCACGCCGATGAAGATGGTTTCGGCGGCGACGACCTCGGCCCAGGCGAGGGCGAAGGAGAGAAAGATGGTGTTGCGGGCCGGGACGTAGGTGACGGGGATGCCGGCGCCCATTTCCGCGGCGCTGCGGTGCTTGGGTACGGCGATATCGTCAGTGAGGGCCGAGCCGCCGAAGACGCGAAGGTCGATGCGGGCCACGCGGTGAGCGTGGGCGCCGAGGTGGGCGGCCACGCGTTCGGCGGCGGCGAGTTCCTGCCGGTGGCGCTGGCCGTAGTCGAAGGAGAGGGCGTAGGTTTCAAAGCCTTCGCGGCGGGCGACCGCGAGGCAGGTGGCGGAGTCGAGACCGCCGCTGAGAAGGCAGATGGCGCGGGGCAAGGGCTACTCCGTCTCCGGCAGCGTTCGGGCCAGCAGCCAGCCGGCCAGGGGCAGGAAGCTGACGAGAGCAAGAGCGCGGTGCAGGCCGAAATAATCGGCGGCGAGGCCGGTGAGCGGGATGAAGATCAACCCGGCGCTCCCCCAGGCAAAGCCCATCAGCAGCGCCGAAACGGTGCCGGCCTGGCCCGGGACAAGACGCTGGCCCATGAGCAGATTGACGGGAATGGTGAACAGCAGCAGCAGACCACCCAACGCCAGGCCCAGCAGAGAGAACCAGCCGCTGGCCAGGAAGAAGACGGCCAGGAAGGGCAGACAGCCGAGCATGGAGATGAGAATCACGCGGCGGCCGCCGAAGCGGTCGGCGAGGTGGCCACCCACAAAGCCGCCCAGGGCGCCGAAGGTCATGTACAGCGTTAAGCCAAGGGCCGCTGACGGGAGGCTGAAGCCGCGTTCGCGGCTCAGGTAGAGCGGCAGGAAGTGGGCAAAGCACATGTGCACCACCGAGCGGATGAAGACCAGCAGGTAGTGGACGGTGAGCGGCCGCCAGACGGCGCGCAACGGCGCGAGCGACATGCCCCCGCGACCGGAGCTAACGGGCGGGGTGCGCAGCGCCCGCCACAGGATGAGCGTGATCGCGAGACCGGGAAGCGCTCCCAGCCAGCTGCCCTCCATGCCAAAGCGGCCGACGAGAAGCGAGAAGAAGGCAGGGCCGATGGCCATGCCGAGCGTACCCGAACTGATGAAGACGGCCATCCAGCGCCCCGGGTTGGCGGGGATGCCGGCCGTGGCGTTGGCCGTTGCCTGCGGATGGAACGAGGCGACTCCCGCGCCGCCGAGCAGGACCATGAGGAACAACCAGGGGTAGGACGGGGCCCAGCCGAGCAGCGAGATGAAGACGCCGGCCACCGCGGGCGCGAGTACCGTGAACATCCACGAGGGGAAGCGGTCGGAGAGAATGCCGTAGAGGGGCTGCAGCAGGGAGGACGAGAAGACAAGGACGCCGCCGAGCAGTCCGGCCTGCGATAGACTCAAGTTGTGCTTGGCCACCAGCAGCGGTTGAAAACCGCTCAAGGCGCTGGAGTACAGGTCGATAAAGAAGTGCGCGAAGGCGAGTAGGCCGAGAGCGACAAAACCGGACCGCTCCGCGGCGTGAACTGCCGGCGCGGACAAGGTAGCACTAGCGCTGTTGGCACTCATTCAAAGCTTTAGTATAGCGAAACCTATTTCAGCGCCCGGGGTTTGAACAGTTTATGGGGACCTTACGGTTTGGATTTACGATCGGGTTCGCGGCGTTGTGCTGGGGGCAGGCCCCGTCGGCGCCGGTATTGAACCAGCGGGGGGCGGTGAACGCGGTAACCCTGCAGCCGGCGCCGAGCAATGTTGCGCTGGGAGGATTGCTGCTGATCACCGGCATCAATCTGGGTCCGGCGGCCGGCTTCCGGGCGACGACTACGCCGCTGCCGACCAGCCTGGAGGACCCGCCGCTTGAGGTGCGCATCAACAACCGGCCGGCCCCGATCTTCGAGGCGACCCCCGGGGCGGTGACCGTGCAGGTACCGCTCGAGACTCCGCTCGGCGCGGCCCAGATTGTGGTGCGGCGCGGTACGGTGAACAGTGCTCCGGCGCGGGTGAACGTGGTGGCGCCCTTCCCTTCGCTGCGGACGGCGAACGGCCAGGGATTTGGCGCGGGCGGCAGCGTAGAGGGAGGGAAACTGCGGCTGTCGGCGGCCGGACTCGGGCTGACCGAGCCGCGCGTCAACGCCGGTGAACTGCCCGGCGCCGACGAGGCGGCCTCTCCGCGGCAACCGGTGCGCGCTAACGTGGGCGGTATCGCCGCCGAGGCCTCCGCCAAACTTTCCGCGGCCACGGTCGGCGAATTCGATATCGAAGTGACGCTGCCCGAAGGAGCGAAGACCAGCGATGTGGTGGCGATCTATGCCGGAAACACGGCCGGGAATCGGGTAACGCTCGGGGTCGAGCCGACCGCGGTCGTCGAGTATCTGCCCCTGCCGGAGGCCGCGCGGGTGGCGCGGGGTTTGGCGGCAAGCGACCTGCGGCCCGGCTTTCTCGCGCTGAGCGCGCCCCGCAATGGGGAAGGCTGCTGGCCGTCGTGGGTGGTCGATTTCGCGCACAGCGCCGTCCGCGAGGTTCCCGACTGTCCGGCGGCGGCCAACCAGAACGCGGCCAGCCCGTTTCAGACCAACCCCGATTCGGCGGTTCTTGCCGCCTTCGCCGGCCCGGCTACCGGCCCCGCCGCCCAGGGCGTCAGCGACAAACTCACCGTTCTGCATCCGGCGCAGAGCGAACCGATGGCCGTCACGCTGCCGGTCCGCGGCATCAACATCGGCGGAGCGCCGGGCGGCAACCTGAACGTGGTTCTGGCCACCAACCCGCCTTCGAACGTGCTCGTCAACACCACCACCGGCGCGGTGAGCGAACCGGCCGGTCCTGGCGGCGGGGGGCAGCCAGGGGGAGGCGGCGGCGGATTGAACCTGGCGAATCTGCAGGTGGACCTCGGCGATGAAGTCAAGCAATTGGTCGCGCAGCCGGTAAACCTGGGCCAAGGCGCCTTTGGCGTCCTGGCCGTCGATAACGCCTCGGCGGTGACGCGAGCCAAGTTCGGCGTCCTCAACGCCGCCGGCGCCGTACAGTCCACCCGGCCCTTCCCCGAAACGTGGCTACCCTTGCTTGCTCCGGTGCAGACCCAGGGGCCCGGACTACCGGGCGGCATCCTGCCCGGCGGTCCGGGAGGCCCGGGCGGCGGTCTCGGCGCGGTGGCCGCCATTTTGCGCGGCGCTACGATCTTCGACGGCCAGGCCCGCGTGTACTGGGTGCTGGCGCGCAACGCGGCGAAGACCGCCGATGCGTTCATCGGCTTCGCCATCGCCGGCAACGCCGAACCGGTAATCCGCCGCCTGGCGGAGGGAACCTTTGTGGCCTCCTGCACGGCGCAGACCCGCCTTTTCAACATCGACCTGAGCCGCCGCATCGCAGTTTCCACCGGCGTCACCCCCGAAAGCGAAGTAAAAAACCCCTGTTCGGCCAACGCCTTCGCCGTCCTCGACCTCGCCGCCCGTACCGTGACCGCCATCAACCTGCCCGGCCAGGGCGAGTTCAGTGTCTCAGGCAACAGCGCCAACGAGATGAGCGACTACGTCTACGGGACCAATGCGGACCCGGGGCGGCAGAACCGCTCCGACACGATCTACGTGCTCGATGGCGTCGGCAACTCAACCTTCCGGCTCGACCTGCCCCCGGAGATCGCCACGTTCAACAATCTCAACCCGATTCCGGAGATGACCCTGCTGGTGGGCCAGGCCAGCGCCCAGGGTTCAAACGTCATAGGCGGCGCGGGTCTGGTGATCTTCGATATTGAAAACCAGCAGGCGCGGCTATTGCCCACCCCAGCCGGCTTCGCGGCGGTCCAGCTCCTGGCCACCTTCCCGGTGACCCGTAAACTGCTCGCGCGGGGCACCCGGACCGACCCGGCGGGCTCTCAACTGCTGCTCTATGACCTGGTGACGGGCGACCTGCAGATTCTCGCCAATCCGCCCGGGGTCAGCTGGGTGGGCCAGGTGCCGAACGCACCGGGAACGCCGGGGCAACCGCCGCAGCCGGCCGCGCCGCCACTGCAACACTTCTCGCCCCGGTCGAACGCCGTCCACGTCATGGGTTACGGCGCCAACCGGCAGCCGGCGGGGATGATCCTCGTCCGCGTGAACTAATCCCGCGGGAACAGAGCCGAGTAGGCTTCCAGATACTTGAGGCCTGCTCCGGTGTTATAGATCACCATCCGCTCCTCCGGCTTGAGGAATCCGCTGGCCAGCAGCTTCTCGAGGGCAGAAACGCACGCCGCGCCCTCCGGCGCCACGAAGACGCCGTCCTCGGTCGCCAGGCGGACCCCGGCCTGCATCATCTCCTCATCGCTCACCGCAATGGCCGTCCCGCCGCTCTCGCGCACGGACCGGAGAATCAGAAAGTCGCCGAGGGGTTTGGGGACGCGGAGACCGCTCGCAACCGTGTGGGCGTTTTCAAAGAACTCGCTGCGCTCGGCGCCCGCCTCGTAGGCCCGCACGACGGGCATGCAACCTTCCACCTGCACCGAGATCATCTTCGGGCGCTCCGGGCCAATCCAGCCCAACGCCTCCATCTCGGCAAACGCCTTCCACATGCCGATAATGCCTACGCCGCCTCCGGTGGGGTAGAAGATCACGTCCGGTAGCCGCCACTGCATCTGCTCGGCCAACTCATAGCCCATGGTCTTCTTGCCTTCAATGCGGTAGGGCTCCTTCAGGGTCGAGATATCGAACCAGCCCTCGGCGTCCTTGCGCGCCGCCACGATCTTCGCGCAGTCACTGATGAGACCGTCAACGAGGGTGACGTGCGCGCCAAAGCTCTTGCACTCGATGAAGTTCGATTGCGGCACGTCGCGCGGCATGAAGATGTGGGCTTCAAGACCCGCCGCCGCGGCGTAGGCCGCCAGCGCGCTGGCCGCGTTGCCCGCCGAAGGGATCGCCACTTTCCGAATGCCCAGTTCGACGCACATCGAAATGGCGCACGACAGCCCGCGAGCTTTGAACGACCCGGTAGGGTTGATCCCTTCGTCCTTCAGCCAGAGATTGTTCATGCCGAGCCGGCCCCCGCTGCGCTTAAGCTTTAAAAGCGGGGACCAGCCTTCGCCGAGCGAGACAATCGAGGCGGGCTTGCTGACCGGCAGCACCGGAGCGTAGCGCCACATGCTGCGCGGCCCGTTGGCGAGCCAGTCGCGATTCCAGTTTTCGCGGGCCTTGGCCAGATCGTAGCGGACGAGCAGCGGCCAGCCGCCGGCCGAGAGGTTCTGCGGCACACCCGCTTCGTAGCGGTCGCCGGTGATGCTGCATTCCAAATGCGTAACGGTGGTCATAACCCAGCCTTTGAGTTTCCCACTTTTTTGGTTTGGCCTCCACGCCGGGGGCGTCCTGTGCGTCAATATCGTTGTGCCCCGACACTTCGTTTTGCTGACTCTGCTGGTCTGGCCGGCCGTACCGGCCATGGCGGCCGAGGTGCTGCTACTGGCCAACGGCTTCACCCTGCGGGCGGAGCGGGTGGAAGCGGTGGGAGCGGAGCTGCGATTGCAAACGGCGACCGGGACGGTGGAGATTCCGCTCGCGCACGTGGTGGAGCGGGAGACGATCGCCGAACCGCCCCCCGTGGCCACGGCGCCCCCTCCCGCGCCGGCTCCCCCTCCCGCGCCGGCTCCCGCGCAAGACCCGCTTGAGGCCGCCGCGCACAAGGCCGGCCTGCCTCCCGAGTTTTTGAAGAGCGTGGCGCGGATTGAATCGGCCTTCCGGCAGGACGCGATCTCGCCGAAGGGGGCGATCGGGGTGATGCAGTTGATGCCCGCCACGGCCCGCGAGTTGGGCGTCGACCCGCATGACCACGAACAGAACCTCGAAGGCGGCGCCCGGCTACTGCGCGATCTGCTGCTGCGCTACCAGAACGAACCGGACCAGGTTCGCCGCGCGCTCGCGGCCTACAACGCCGGCGCCGGGGCCGTCGATCGCTACAAGGGCACGCCTCCCTACGCCGAAACGCAGAGCTACGTCGAGAAAGTGCTGGCCGAGTACCACCGGCTGCGCGCACGCCCCCGATAGCGGTACACTGGCGAGCGTCATGCGCTTGCCTGCTCTTCTCCTGATGGCCGTTTCGCTGCTGGCCCAGCGGCCCAATACGAACTACGACGAATCGAAAGCCGCGCGGTACCCGCTGCCGGCGCTGCTCGACGGCAAGGCGTGGCCAGAACGCCGGGCCGAGATTCTGAAGCTCTACGAGACCCACGTTTTCGGCAATATCATCACGGCCAAACTGCCGGTGGAGACGACGGTCAAAGCCCAGGGGCCCAACTGGCGGGAGGTGACCTTCACCTTCTCCGGCGAGGGGAAAAAGAAGGCGGTCAACGTGCTGATCGTCGTCCCTCCGGGCGCCAAAAAGCGCGTGCCGGCCGTGGTTTGCCTGAGCTTCACGCCGATCTCCACCGTCCTTGCCGGCCACTCGCGCTGGCCGCTGGACGTGTTCGCCAAGCATGGATTTGCCGTGATCACGGCCCACTACACCGACTTCTTCCCGGATGTGAAACAGGGCCGGCCGGACTCGATTCTCGCCCTGCTGCCGCCCGATGAGACCACCAACGCGATGTCCGCCTGGGCGTGGGGGATGAGCCGGATGCTCGATTACGCGCTGACGCAGCGCGACCTGGACGGCAAACGCATCGCCGTGGCCGGCCACTCGCGGCTGGGCAAGGCGGCGCTGTGGGCCGGGGCGACGGACCAGCGCTTTGCCGCCGTGATCTCCAACGACTCTGGTGAAGGGGGCGCCTCGCTCTCCCGCCGCATCTTCGGCGAACACGTCGCCGACCTCAACGCGAGCTTCCCCCACTGGTTCACGGAAAAATTCAAAAGCTACTCGCAGGCCGTCAACGACCTTCCCGTGGATTCTCACATGCTGCTGGCGCTCAGCGCCCCGCGGCCGCTCTATGTCGCCAGCGCCAGCGAAGACCTGTGGGCCGACCCGCTCGGCGAACTCCTCGCGCTCACCGAAGCCGACAAGGCCTACGAGGCCATCGGCGCGCCGGAACAGACCGCCTACCACCTGCGCCCCGGCAAACACGACATCACGGCTTATGACTGGGAACGCTACCTGCGCTTTCTAAAGGCCACACTGCGCTAACGAACCACCCCGATGCGTTCAAGCGGCCAGTAGGAGAATACCGCCTTGCCGTAAATGTACCGCCGATGGACCGGCCCCCAGGTTCGCGAATCGTTCGAAGAGCTGCGGTGATCGCCCATCACAAAGTAGCTCTCTTCGGGGACGGTCAACGGGCCGAGGGTCAGCCCATCGCGGAACTCGCGCGGTACGTAGCTTTCGTCCATCTCCCTCCCGTTCAGAAACACCATTCCGTTGCGAACCTCGATCCGGTCGCCCGGCAGACCGATCACGCGCTTGATGTAGCTCTTCGACGGGTCGTTGGGGAACCAGAAGACGACCGTATCGAGCCGCTCGATTTCGCCCAGGCCAAACTTGTAGACAAACTTGTTGATGAAGATGCGATCCTGATCCTCGAGGGCCGGCATCATGCTGGTGCCTTCTACTTTCACCGGCTGATAGAGGAACAAAATCAGAACAATCGCGAGAACCACGCTCAGGAAGAGATCGCGCAGCCACCCGATGGCGCTCCAGAGCGCATGCCGCGGGGCGGGGGCAGGCGGATGGGTTTCTTGAGACATTGGCCTCTCTCTATCGTAGATGGTAGATCCGGAATTATGCACGCCGCCCTCATCATCCCCGCCCTCAACGAACAGGAGTGCCTGGGCCAAACCCTGGCCGAACTGCCCGCCGGGCTATTCCGGTACGTCATCGTGGCCGACAACGGCTCGACCGACAGAACCGCGGCCATCGCCCGCGCCCACGGCGCGCTGGTTAGCCAGGAGCCGGAGCGCGGCTACGGCGCCACCTGCCTGGCCGCGCTCGCCCTCCTGCCCGCCGATGCCGAGATCGTCGTTTTCCTCCAGGCCGATGGCTCGGAGGACGCCGCCGAGGCCCCGCGGCTGCTCGACCCGATCCGCCGCAACGAAGCCGACCTCGTGCTCGGCTCCCGCCCGCTCGGCCGCCCGGCGCCCGGGGCGCTGCTGCCCCACCAGCGCTTCGGCAACTGGCTGGCCTGCACGCTCGTCCGCCTCCTCTACGGCCACACCTACACCGACCTCGGCCCCTTCCGCGCCATTCGCCGGTCGAGCCTCGCCGCGCTCGACATGAGAGACCGCAACTACGGCTGGACCATCGAAATGCAGATTCGCGCCCTGCAGCGCGGCCTCCGCGTACTCGAAGTCCCGGTCTCCTACCGGCCCCGCCGCGCCGGCGAAAACAAGGTCTCCGGCCACCTGCGCAGCAGCCTCGCCGCCGGCTGGATCATCCTCTCGAAAGTCTTCTCTTTACGTTGACGGCGAACCACTCGCTCGCCACGAGCGCCTGTTTGCCGTAGGAGAGCGCGATCATCAGGGCCACCACCACCACGGCGGCCACGGCCGTCTCGCCAAGGCTCAGCCGGCCCTTCAGCCCTTCGAACCAGCGGCCGTACACCACCTCGACATGCACCCAGTAGATCAGCAGCGAGGTCGTGCCCAGCTGGCGCGGAATAGAGAAGCGCACCGCGCTGCCGCCGGCCTCCCGCAACCGCGGCGCCCACTCGTTCCAGAAAAAGGCGAAGGCGCAGAGCATGAGAATCAGGCCACACTTGATGAGCGTTAAACACGGGCTGTCGAGCCAGAACTGGCTGCGGGGGTAGATCCCGTAAGGCAGGTTCGAAAGATACTGGCAAAGGTAAGTCAACACAAACCCGAACCAGCCCACCCACTGCATCACGGCCGAACGGCTCGCCTCGGGAACCATGCGAAACGCCGTGCCGCCGGACATGCCCGCCGCCACGAACGCCGCCCAGGGGAAGAGCGGAAACCCGTTGTAGTCCGGAACCAGGTAGCTACGCGCGAACTCGTTCGGCAGCAGGCTCTTCCAATCGCTCAGGAAGGGCGCGCCGAAGGCGATCAGCACCGTCACCAACAGCGCACCCCGCACCCGCTGCATCCGCCGCAGCGCCGCCACCGGCGCCAGCAGCAGACAAGCCACACTCATGCAGTTCAGAATGTCGACGCGGAACAGGCCCTCCCAGGAGCCGTACGGGTAGTAGGAGAACCACAGCTGCAGACGGAACAGTATCGCCAGGCCGCCCAGGTAGCCGGCCCGGCGCAGCGCCGCCCCCGCCCGCTGCCCGGCCGTGGCGCCCTTGGTCTCGCGGCTGTCGACGAGAAACGCCAGGGTAACCCCCGCCAGAAACAGGAACACGGCCGGCGCCACACCCCCCGGAAACTGCGAGAGAACAAACACTCCCGTATCCCGCAGCGCTTTATCGGTGAAGCTCTCCCAGACGTGCCCCTGCAGCATCACCAGCGTGGCCAGACCGCGAGTCCAGTCGAGGAACGCGAGCCTGTCCTTTATGATCCCCTGTTGCGTCGACAATATTTCATAATAGAGCGAATGACGCGCCGCCAACTGCTGGCCTCTCTGCTCGCCCCCGAACCGATCATCGATATTCATCAGCACACCCCGTACGCCGGCCGCACCGACGAAGAGCTCGTCCGGCACCAGGAGGTGATGGGCGTGACGCTGTCGATCCTGCTGCCCGCGGGCCGGAAGTACGGACTCGCCGCCGGGGCGGGCGGCAACGACATCTGCGTGCGCCTCGCCCGGCAGTATCCGGATCGCTTCAAGTTCTTCGCCAACGAAGCGCCCGATGTGCCGGACGCCCGGCAGACGATGGAAAAGTATCTGAAGATGGGCGCCATCGGCATCGGCGAACAGAAGTTTCCGCTCGATTGCGACGGCCCGGAGGTGCGCGCGGTGGCCGAACTGGCCCGCGACTACAAAGTCCCCGTGCTGCTGCACTTTGAACACAACACCTACAACCTCGGCTTCAACCGCTTCTACCGGATTCTTGAAAAATACCCCACGGTAAATTTCATCGGCCACGCCCAGACCTGGTGGGGCAACATCGACGCCTCGCTCGAGCAGGAGGTCCTCTACCCGCGCACGAAGGTGACCCCCGGCGGCATCACCGACCGCTACCTGCGGGACTACCCCAACATGTACGCCGACATGAGCGCCGGCAGCGGCCTGAACGCCCTGCTTCGCGATGAGGAGCACGCCCGCGGCTTCCTCGACCGCCATCAGAACAAGCTGCTCTACGGCAGCGACTGCAACGACCGGGACGGCCAGGGCGACCGCTGCAGCGGCGGCAAACAGATTGCGACCATCCGGCGCCTCGCGCCCAACAAAGCCGCCGAGCGGAAGATCCTCTACGAGAACTCGAAGCGTCTCTTCCGGCTTTAGTCGCGGTATGCCAGCGAGATGGTGACCGGCTGGCCGGCCTCGACCTCCACCTCGCGCGTCAACTGGCCGAGAGCTTCGTGCCAGACCGCCAGGGTGTAGCGACCGGGCGGCAGGTCCGGCCAGGCAAACCGCCCCTCGGGTCCGGTGACGGCGAGATAGGGATGATCGAGGACGCCGATGTAGGACCGCATCCAGTTATGCACGTTGCATTTGACGGGGATCATCACCTCGGGCACGGCGAACTTGCGCTGCAGGTCCGGGGCGCCGGGAGGCTGCTGCTGGTTCCAGTCGCGGTTTTCGCGCGGGGTGGGATGGATGTTGTGCGAAACCGGGTCGGCGTTCTTCACCATCAGCGTCTGCCCGGCGCGGAGGGCGAGGACGCGCGGAACAAACTGGCAGCCGCGCTGTTCGAGCACGACGGCTTCGGCGGGCGGCGGGAAGCGGCGGTCGCCAAGGCCCGCCTTGATGTAGACGAAGGCGTTCTGGAGGGCACCTTGGGCGGTCACGACGATGCGTTCCTCGGAAAC
Source organism: Acidobacteriaceae bacterium (assembly GCA_020247055.1). Taxonomy (GTDB): domain Bacteria; phylum Acidobacteriota; class Terriglobia; order Bryobacterales; family Bryobacteraceae. The sequence continues at coordinate 12,856 of JADCJL010000335.1, forward strand.
C
>JADCJL010000336.1 GCA_020247055.1 Acidobacteriaceae bacterium
CCAGCCCAACGATCACTCCCTCCATGCCGCTCTGGCCGTCGCCGCCGCCCGGATCGCGGAGCTCCAGGGCCAACTTCCCCGCGCCGAGGCCGCCTATCGGGCTGTCGCCAACGATACCACCCTGGCCCCCGTCGACCGCCAGGAGGCGCTCGGACGGCTCGCCCGACTCTACGCCCACACCCACCGAGCTACTCAGGCCGGCCACGCCTACCGTACCCTCCTCGCCCTCGGCGAAGCCGCCCACTCCCGGCTCGAACGCGACGACTCCCGCCTCTCCTACGGCGCCACCATCGCCGACCTCTACGCCGAGTACGTCGACTTCCTCATGGAACGCGGCCAAACTCTCCCGGCTCTCGAAACCGCCGCCACCATCCGCGGCCGCCTCCTCGGCGGCCAGCCCATGCGCGCCGCCGCCCTCCGCCAACTCGCCGCCACCACCGGCCATGTCATCCTCTTCTACTCCACCGGCCCCGCCCGCTCCTGGCTCTGGACCATCACCCCCACCACCATCCGCTCCAGCCCTCTGCCCGGCGCCTCCACCCTCCGGCCCCTCCTCGCCAGCTACTCCCGCCTCATCGAAGACCTCCGCGACCCCCGCCTCATCGAAGACCTCCGCGACCCCCGCCTCAGCGAAGATCCCGGGCGCCGCCGGCTCACCGACCTCCTTCTCGGGCCTGCCGCCGCCGCCCTCCCTCCCGGCGCCCGGGTTTACCTCGTCCCCGATGGCCCGCTCCACTCCCTCAATTTCGAAACCCTCGCCTCCCCCCACGATCCCAACCGCTACTGGATCGAGGATGTCACCCTCACCGTCGCCCCCTCCCTCAGCCTCCTCCTGCAACCCGCCCGCCCGGCCGCCGCCGCCGGGGCGCTCCTGGCCGGCGACCCCGCCCTGCTGCCCGAACCCTACCAACCCCTCCCCCACGCCCGCTCCGAACTCGCCGCCATCGCCGCCTCCCTCCCTCCCGCCTCGGCCCGGCGCCTCGAAGGCGATCAGTGCAGCCGCCCCCGGCTCCTCACCGAACCCGTCGACCGCTACCGCTACGTCCACTTCGCCGTCCACGCCGTGGCCAACACCCTCGATCCCCTCCACTCCGCGCTCCTGCTCAACCGCCACGACGACGGCTCCGCCCTCACCGCCGCCGATATCCGCCGCATGCCCTGGCGCGCCGAACTCGTCACCCTCTCCGCCTGCCGCAGCGCCGGCGCCCGCAACTATGGCGGCGAAGGTCTCGTCGGCCTCGCCTGGGCCTTCCTCGAAGCCGGCGCCCAAAACGTCATCGCCGGTCTCTGGGACGTTAACGACCGCAGCACCGCCTCCCTCATGAGCGCTCTCTACCGCGGCATCGCCCGCGGCGAGAAGCCGGAAGCGGCCCTCCGCCAGGCTAAACTCGAACTCCTCCGCTCCCACAGCCCCTACGCCAAACCCTACTACTGGGCCCCCTTTCTCTTCTTCCGCGGCGCCCGCTAGCGCCGCCTGTCGCATACTGGTACCTGCAAACCCATTCTTCAGGAGAAACCATGGAAGCAGGCAAACAGTTCCTCGCCGAAAACGCGACCAAAGAAGGCATCACCGTCACCCCCTCCGGCTTGCAGTACGAAGTCATCCGCGCAGGCGCCGGCCCCAAACCCGGTCCCACCAGCATGGTGGAGGTCCACTACGAAGGCCGCCTCATCAACGGCAAGGTCTTCGACTCGAGCTATCAGCGCAAACAGACCATCTCGTTCCCCCTCAACCGCGTCATCCCCGGCTGGACCGAAGGTCTCCAACTCATGCCCACCGGCTCCCACTACCGTCTCTACATCCCCTCTGAACTGGGCTACGGCGCTCGTGGCGCCGGCGCCGACATCCCGCCCCACTCGGCCCTCATCTTCGACGTCGAACTCATCGCCGTCCGCTAACTTCCCCGCCCACAAAAAAAAGCCCCCCGCCCGGATAGGGCAGGGGGCTCGGGGACTCACCAGCGTTCGGTTCCCGCCTAGAACGAGAACTTCAAGCCAAACTGCATGCGCCGCATCGGGTTCCGGATGCTCCGGATCTCGCCATCCCGGCTCCCGTTCGACGTCAACTGGTTCGCGTTCGAGAAGCTGATGCCGGCCGGATCGCCAAACCACGGGGTGTTCGTCGCGTTAAACGCCTCCCACCGGAACTGCACCCGCACCGTCTCCGTGATCTGGAAGTTCTTGTACATCGAGAAGTCCATCCGCCGCTCGCCCGGCCCGCGCAGAATGTTATATCCCGCGCTGCCCAGCCGGCACAGATCCTGCCGCGCCGCAATCTGACAGGTCACGCGTTGGAAGGCCTGCGTGTTGAACCACAGCTTCCGCGTCGGATTCGCCAGCTCCGGGTTGCCAATGATGTCCGGCCGCACCGAACCGTTCGGCAGCGACAGATCGCCCGCGCCCTGGCCCACCGTGAACGGGAAGCCCGAGGCGATCGAGAGAATGCCGTTCGCCTGCCAGCCGCCAATCACCCACTTGAGCGGGTTGCGGATGTTTTGGCCCGGCAGTTCGTACACCCAGTTGCCCACCGTCCGATGCGTCTGGTCAAAGCGGAACACACCCCGCGAGCCGCGCCGGTCGCGCGGGTCCTGCAGCGAGGCTCCCTCCTGACCACCGTTCTCCCCGTCGCCGTGCGCCTTGCTATAGGTGTACGCCAAGCCAAAGGTCAGCCCGCGCGCCATACGCTTTTCAAGGTTCACCTGCAAGCCATGGTAGAACGATTCGCCAAACGAATCGATGTAGCGAATCCGCCCCATCGCCTGTACGCCCAGGTTCGGCGTCGCCGCGTCGTAGAACTCCGGATACGGCCGGTTCGACTGCAGGAACGTCGTCGCCGGACGGATCGGATCGTTCCAGTTGATCACGCTGTTGCCCACGTTGGCGCCCTTGCTGCCCGCGTAACCCACCGTGATCGCCATGTTGTAAGGCAGCGTGTGCTGAATATCGAAGCTCCACTTCCACACTTGGCCGTCTTTGTAGTCCGGCGGCAGGTAGAGCACGTCGACCGGTCGAACGGTCGACGAACCGCCGCCCCGCGTCAGGAACGGATCGTCCAGCGTCAGGACGTTCGAGCCCGGCACGTAGGTCTGCGTGTTAATGCCAAAGTTCTGCCCGTTGGCGCCCTGCACGTTGAACAGCGGACCGAGACGCATCGAGGTCAGATACACCTGGCTGCCCGCCTTCGGCGGCATCAGGTTGAGAATCGTGAACGTGTTCTGGTGCTGAATGTTGTCAAACCAACCGGCTCCGGTGCGGATCACCATCTTGTCAGTCGGCCGCCACGCGATGCCGATGCGCGGCATGAAGAACCGGATCTGCTGATTGGCCAGTTTCACGGCCCCCTCGGGACCCAGTTGCCGCGGGAATACCTGCGGAATCACCTGCCCGCCCGGCTTGGTAAAGCCCGTGCCGCGGCCAATGTTCCCGCCGAGGCCGGGAATATCCAGCGTCCGCTGCAGACCCTGCATGTCGCGCGGCCAGCCGTTATAGTCAAACCGCAGGCCCAGGTTGATCGACAGCCGCGAGGTCACCTTCCAGTCGTCGTTGATGTAGGCGCCGCTACGGTTCGCCCGCGGGAACGTCAGGGGCAGACCCTCGGGCGTCTGCGTTGTGCTCGGACGTCCCAGCAGGAACGAAGCGAACGAGTAGCCCGCCTGCGCGCCGCTAAAGCCCAGCAGACCCTCTTCAAGATTGGCCGCGCCACGCTCGATCTTCAGGCCATAATACTCCACACCGGTCTTCAGGTTGTGCTTGCCGCGAATCCACGACAGATGGTTGCCAACCTGCCAGGTCTGCATGTTGTCGTAGCCGTTGCCGTTGGTCAACTCCTGCAGCACAAACGGCAGGCCGGTGAACTGCGGAATGCCGTGCTCGCGGGGACGGAGTTTGCGGTTGCCGTCCGATGGGATGCGGAACTGGCCCACGCCCAGCGCGTCCATGTCAAAACTCGTGTTGTCCGTCCGCGGGTTCGACGTCAGGTCGTCCGAGAAGTTGAACCCAAACCGGAGTTCATTGATCATCGTCGGGCTGAACGTATGAATCCACTGTGTCGCCAGGTTGGTCACGTTGGAGGAGACAAATACCGGCAGGTTCGGGTTGATATTGGTGCGCGTCAGCCCGGAACGGTCCCACGCAAGGCGCGCAAACATACGGTCCGTCGAGGAGAAGTTATGGTCGACGCGCGTAAAGTAGGTGTTCACGTCAATCGGCTGCGCCACGGCGGCTCGGGCCGTGAAGTCGAGCGGGTCCTCCTGCACGAACTGCGCCTTCGGCACATAGGTGTTCAGGACGTTCAGCGCCCCGGGATGGAGCCGCGACCGCGGAATGGTGTTGTTCGGGAAGAGACCGCCCGTATCCGGATCCCAGATCAGCGTCGGGGCTACAAAGCGCCCGTTGGCCGTGTAGCCATTCTGCAGGCGGCTGAAATCGCCGTTGCGGAAAGCGTCAATCGGGAAGTTGGCGGTCTGCACCACCTGCTCCCGCGTCCGCCGGGCCTCGTAGTTCACGGCCCAGAAGGTCTTGTTGCGCCCGTCGTACAGCTTCGGAATCATTACCGGGCCGCTCAGCACGAAGCCGAACTGATTCTGCCGCAAGGCGTTCTTCTTGAGCCGGTCAAGGTTCGCCGCCCGCTCAAAGTTCAGAAAGTAGTTCTCGGCGTCGAACTTATCGTTGCGCAGGAAGTTGAACAGCGTGCCTTTCAGCTTGTTGGTGCCGCTCTTCATCGTCACCGTCACCTGCGCGCCGCCGCCAAAGCCGTACTCGGCGGTGTAAGCGTTGGTCTGAATCTTGAACTCCTCAATCGCCTCAATCGAGGGCACGAAGTTCATGATGTGAATGCGCGGGTCCTTGGCATCGACGCCGTCCAGCGAAGCCACCTGATTGGTCTCCCGCTGCCCGTTGGCGCTCACCGAAAAGCCCTGGCCCGGAATCGGGAAGCCGCCTGAACCATCGCCGCGGCCCGTGCGCTCACCGTACTGCACCCCCGGCACCAGCACCGCCAGGTTTTGCATGTTCCGCCCGTTCAGCGGGAGCTCCACAATCCGGCGGTTCTCTATCACCGCGCCCACCGTCGCGTTCTCCGTGTTCAGCAGCGTCGCCGAAGCCTGCACCTCAATCGTCTCCGTCACGCTGCCAACGTCCAACTGAAAGTCCTGACGGACCTGCGCTGCCGTTTCGACACGCAGATTCTTCGTCGCGCCGGACTTGAAGCCCTGCATCTCCACCTTCACGTCATAGTTGCCGACCTGCACGAGAGGGAACGTGTAATTCCCGGTGGCATTGCTCGTCGTGTTCAGCGTAACCCCCGTGCCGACGTTCTTGATGGTTACCTTAGCCCCTCCTACAACGGCGCCGGAGGTGTCGGTAATCAGACCCTGGATGGTCTGCGTGGTCGATTGCGCCAGCGATAGATCGGCTGACACAAACGATAACAGCGTCAGCGCAAAGGCTGAGAGTTTCTTCATGCGAAAGATCCCTTTTGTGAATTAAACCGCGGTGAGAGGGGGAAGATAGCGGTCGCTGCGCGGCGGTCGGGAATCTTCACCAAGCTATCCGCTATAGAACAACGCATTTTCTCCTCTTTGTCAATCGGGAAGTTTGGCATTCTGCTTCTTAGGCAGCGTCGCGCGCGGAATTCGCACCGCCGTCGATCCGCCCAGCGTCAGGATGTCCAACTGCGCTGCCGCCCCGATCAGCAGATGCGCATCGCCCGGCGCCAGCCCGTACCCTGCCGTCAGCCAGCTCAGCATATCGGTCAGCGCCAGCGAAAGCGTCTCGTTCAGATTGCCGTCCGGCTTGGCCCCAATCGCGATAATCTCCCCCGCCGTCTCCATCCGCGGCGCCGTCAGCCCCGCCTGCTTTACCAGCCCCACCGTCACCGTCACGTCCAACGACGTCTCCACCCCCGACCCAATCGCCTCCCCGTCCCCCTGCAGCGCATGCCCGTCCCCGAAAAACAGCAGCCCCCCCGCATGGTGCACCGGCAGCAGAACCGTCGCCCCCGGCCGCACCCGGTTATAGTCCAGGTTGCCGCCCCAGTAGCCCGCCGGCCCCGAACGCGGCGAGTAGTCGCCTTTCGGGGCTACCCCGATGCACCCCAGCATCGGACGCAACGGAAACCGCAGCCCTGCCGGACTGTTCTTCGGATACGCTGTCCGCGTCGCCGGATCAATCACCCACGGCACCAGATAGCTGTAGCCCTTCACCACCGCATCCGGGTCCGGCATCGGTGCCTCCAGCGCCGCCGGCAGCTCCCGCACCCCCACCGCGCGGCCCGTATACCCATGCCGCCGGTTGGTCTGCAGCGACACAATCCGCACCGCAATCGCATCGCCCGGCTCGGCGCCCTCAATATAAAACGGCCCCGTCAAAGGATTGCCGTGCGTCTTCGTCCGCCGGATATTCGCAAAGTCGAACCCGGCCGAATCCACCGTCTTCGTCACAATCGTATCTCCCGGCCGTACCCGCAGCAGCACCGGATGCGCCGCCGAAAAACTATGGAAGTAACTCTCGGCGACAATCGTGTGGGTCGCCGCGGCGAGCGGCATAGCAAACAGAAGGGTCCACAAACGCATATCCCGTCTCTTGTATACTGCCAAGGCTCCTATGTGCAAATGGCTCCTCTCCTTCGCGCTGGCCGTGGCCTCCGCCGGACAGCCCCTGCCCCTCGGCGAACTCCCCCGCGGCAAGGTCGTGCTCATCGCCCAGCCGCACCACGACGACCACACCACCGATTACGGCATGGGCGGCTTCATCGCGCGCCTCGTCGAAAACGGCTACCGCGCCATCTACGTCCGCGCCTCCAACGACGAAAAGGACGGCAACAACGGCTACGCGAAAAACGACATCATCAATCTCCGCGAAGCCCGCGTCGGCCTCCGTCACCTCGGCGTCGACGAGGTCGTCAGCCTCAACTGGCGCAACGACTTCATGAATCCCATCCCCCTCAATGAACTCCGCGAGCAGCTCATCTTTCTCATCCGCAAGCACAAGCCGGATGTGGTCCTCGGCCACAACCCCTGGGAGCACTATCAGAAGAACCCCGACCATCGTAACGTCGGCCGCGCCCTCGTCGAAGCCTACTGGATGGCCGCGGACCCCAACGTCCACCCCGAACACCTCGCCCTCGGCGTCAACCCCCACGCCGCCCGCCACTTCTACGGCAAAGGTCGCCTCGATTGGGGCCTCGGCCAGCAGTCCAACGTCGCCATTGAGTTGAACGAGAGCCAGCAGCGCAAAAAGGAGCTCGCCATCGCCGCTCACCGCAACGTCTATCACAACCCCGGCGCCAAAAAGTCGTATGTCGCCACGCTCGCCGGGGAAGGGAAGTCCCTCCCGGATCTGGCTGCTGTCGATGACGACACCGCCTCTGACCTCATCCTCCACTGGTGGATGAACTGGATCTCACGCGACATCGGCAAGCGCGCTGGCGTTAGGTACGCCGAGGATTACTACCACATGGACCAGTGGGATGATTTGCCTGGCCTCCGGAAATTTCTCACGAGCGCACAGGCCGCGCCGGCCCGGCCCCCACGGGCGAGGAACTCGCCCCTTCCGCCGGGCCAAAGCGAGTCCGTTGTGCGCGTGTTCAAAACGAGCGCACAGGCCGCGCCGGCCCGGCCCCCACGGGCGAGGAACCCGCCCCTTCCGCCGGGCCAAAGCGAGTCCGTTGTGCGCGTGTTCAAAACGAGCGCACAGGCCGCGCCGGCCCGGCCCCAACGGGCGAGGAACTTGCCCCTCCTGCCGGGCCCAAGCGAGTCCGTTGTGCGCGTGTTCAAAACGAGCGCACAGGCCGCGCCGGCCCGGCCCCCACGGGCGACGCATACGCCCCTCCCGCCGGGCCCAAGCGAGTCCGTTGAGCGCGCAGCCATCACGAGGAACACCCGATGAGACGCCGCCAGTTTCTCGGCGCCACCCTCGGCGCCGCCACGCCCACCCTTGCGGCGGAGCCCAAGACCATCCTGGTCGTCGCCGCCGACGCCCGCTGGCTCGAATGTTGCGCCGGCCTCGTGGCCCGCCACCTAGCCGCCGGCCTCCGCGGCCTCCTCGTCCGCGTTGGCGACGATCGCCTCGAAGGCTGGAACATGCCCCCCGAAGAGGCCGCTTGGCGCAATCGCGTGGAATCCGAAGCCGCCGCCCGCTCCCTCGGCTTCGCCGAAGTCCTCTCCTTGGGCTACCCGAGCGGCGAACTCCGCAACGTACCCCACACCACCCTCCGCGACCGCCTGATCACCCTCATCCGCCTCCATCGCCCCGCCATCCTCGTCATCCCCAACCCCCACACCGAACACGACCGCAATCTCGATAGCTACTACGCCGGCGCCGCCGCCGAAGACGCTTGGCACGCGGCCCGCTTTGCCAACTACCTGCCCGCCCTCGCCCTGGCGCCCTACGTCATCCCCGAGATTTACTATTACGCTCCGCCTGTCGACCCCCGTCGCCGCGAACCCGAAGCTGGCCCCACCTTTGTTCCCCAACCCGTCCAGGTCGATATCCGCCCCTGGTTCGCCAAAAAGCTCGCCGCCGCCCGCGAGCTTAAAACCGTCAACCGCGCCCGCGCCGAACGCCTCCGCCAACGGCTCGCCGCGGCGGGTCAGCGTCTCCCCCTGCTCGCCACCGTCGATGCCGCCGCCGCCGCCCGCCTTGCGGAAGAGAACCTCCGCGGCCTTGCCGCCCTGTGCGCCCAGGGCTCCAGCCATACCCTGGCCGAAGAGTTCCGCTATGCCGGAGTTGAATATGGGATCCCTGCGAAATATCTGCGTTAGTCTCCTGCTGCCCGCCCTGGCCGCCGCCGAACCGCCCTCCGCCGTCGTCGTCTCTGCCGGCGGCGGCGACTATGTCCGCGCCATCGGCGGCACCGTCGCCAGGCTGGCCGCCGACGGCTTCAAGGTGTACGTCATTCAGATCGCCAACGACGAGAAAAACTCCGTCCGCCTCGGGCCCGCCGAGACGCGCCTGGCCAACGACGCCGACGCCGCCCGTGCGGCCCAGGCCCTCGGTGTCACGGAACTCTTCTCGCTCAACCACAAGAGCGGCGAACTCGGCCAAGTCTCCAGCAACGAGCTGCGCAATCAGATCACCGTCCTCATTCGCACCTGGAAGCCGCAGAAACTCTTCTTCCCCGACCCCTACGTGCACTACACGCCCGAGTGGGATCAGTTCTTCACCGGCCGCGCCGCCGAAGAGACCAACTACTCGAACAGTGGATCGTTTCTCTACGAGTTCGCCCGCGCCGGCCTGAAAGGCTATGGTGTTCCCGAAACCTACTACTACGCCGTTGGCCGACCCTACCGTCCCGGCGAAGGCGGCCACAACGGTGCTCGCATGGAACGGTTCGACGTCACTCCGTTGATGGCTCGCAAACGTGCCGCCGTGGCCGAACTCCGCACCGCCAATCGCGCCTACGCCGAACAGACCCGCGCCCGCCTCGCCCTGGCCAGCCGGCCGCTCGGCCGGCTCGCCGAACTCACCGAGGCCGCCGTTGCCGATCTCGCCATCGCCTGGGTCGACGAGTTGAGCGCCGCCGTCGGCGCCCGCTATGGCTTCGCCTTTGCCGAAGAGTTCAACTACCATGGCGCCGCACCCGGCGAAAAACGGCCGCTGCCACCCTGGATTCAGGAGCGCGCCCGCCCCGCGCGCTAGTCTACCCCGGCGTGTAAAAGCCTGCCGACCCCTTAGCCTGCTCCCCGATCGCACCGCTGCCGCCGCGCGCATACGAACCAGGCGCCCCACTGCCCGCGCGGATCGAGCAGCCGGCCCACCCCGCGCGACCGTCCACCCCGGGACAAAAAAAGCCTCCCGCCGGCAAGGCGGGAGGCCAACACAAACAACGACTCAATCGCTCGATCAGAAGCGAGTCCGTTGTGCGTGTTCTCTAGAAGTAAAACTTCAGAGCAATCTGCAACCGCCGCGGCTGGTTGATCTGGTTACGCCACACGCCGAAGTTCGGATCCTGCAGCGTCTGCGCACCACCCACCCCGCCCCACAGCGTCCGGTTGAAGGCGTTGAACGCCTCGCCCCGCAGGTTGAAGCGGATGCTCTCCTTGATCACGAAATCCTTCGCAATCGAGAAGTTCTCCGTGAGCGACGGCAGGAAACGGAAGTTCGGGTTGTAACGCGTCATGTTGCCCAACCGGTCGGTCGGCTGCGCCGGAAACGCCTCGCGGTTGATGTAGGTCTGCTTGAACGGGTCAAACCGGTCGCCCTGCACCGGCGTGCGCCAACCCTCGTACGTGGAGATGGTCGCCTTGTTCGCCCCGCCAAAGTAGGGGAAACTAACCGTCGTGCCAATGCCCACCGGCGTGCCGGAAGCGTAGGTCTGCACCCCGCCAAACCGCCAGCCGCCCAGCAGCAGATCCGCCGCCCCACCCTGGTTCAGCCACTTCCGCCCCTTACCGAACGGCAGTTCGTAGACATAGCTGAACTTCAGATTGTGCGTCTGGTCAAACTGGCCGATCGAGTACTCGAGCTTCCGGTTGTAGTGGTCCATGGCCACCCCGCCCACCCACGCCGAATCGGCGTCGGTCAGAATCTTCGAGAACACATAGCTCGTCAGGAAGGTCAGGCCGCTCGAATACCGCTTCTCGAGCTTCAGAACCATCGCATGGTAGGCCGAACGACCGCTACGGTCGCCGTTGCCACCCGCTGTGTCAATCGAGCTGAACTGCGGGAACGGACGCAGCGACCAGGCCACGCTCAGATTGTCGCGGAAGGCCGGGAAAGGCTTCGCGATTCCCGCCGCCTGCGCGGCGGGCGAGGAGATAGCCGAGTTCAACAGCGTACGGCCGGCCGCCGTAAACGGGCTCAGGTTGGCCGGCAGCGCGGCGAAGTTCAGCTGGTTGTAGTTCAGCAAACCCGCCTGCAGATGCGTCCCGCGCACAAAGTTATAGCCAACTTCGAGCACCGTGTCCTTGTTCACCTGCCGCTGCACGTTCAGCGTGTAGGTCAGGTTCTCCGGCGCCCGGCTCACTTCGTTGCCCTGCCACCACGGCTGCGAGTTGTAGTTGTTGAAATCCGGTCGCAGGAACGGTGGCCGCGGCCAGTCCGGGAACCCGTTCTGCAGGAAGAAGGTCGGCGAGAAGCCTTGCGGATCGAGCTGCGGCGTGTCGTAGATCTGCACGAAACCCTGGAAGTGCGTCGAACCGCCCACCGCGCGCACCGCGCCAAACGTGCGCGCCGCGCCCGCGCGGATTACCGTCTTGTCGTTCAGGCTGTAGGCCATCGAAAGCCGCGGACCCCAGCCCCCGAACCACGTATCCACCAGCCGCCGGCGCCCTTCGCGCCCCTCGCCCGTACCCGCGAAGATCAGAGCGCCCGGACGGCCGTTGGCCCCCGGATTCGGCCGCGTCGGATCAAAATCGCTGAACTGATCCTGCGCCGCGAACGGCGAGATGTTGATGTCGTTGCGGACGCCGTAGTTGATCGTCAGTTTGTTGTTTACCCGCCAGTCGTCCTGGAAGTAGAAGCCAACATAGGGGAACCGCTGCGCAATGTAGCGCGGCGTATGGATGTTACCCGTTACCGCCCCGCCCAGCATGAAGCTCGCAAAGCCGGAACCGGTCAGATTCGCCAAGTCGCCAATCTGCCCCGTGACGCGCCGGTTAAACGACGCTTGGCCCATGATGTTCTGCTGGCCAAACCCATTGTAGTTGACCATCTCGTACATGCCGCCCATCTTGAACGAGTGGCGTCCACGTACCCACGTAAAGTCGTCGTTGAACGAGTAGACCCCGTTATCGGAGCCGTTGTCCGAAGGCCCGCCCCAACTCGTAAAGTCCGCCAGCGAGACGTTCAGCAGGTTGTTGTTACAATCCGGTACGTTCTGCAGGCAAACCACGTCCTTCCAGTTCTGCGCGCCCACCGCCAGCGCCCGGTTGATCTCGCGCCAGTCGTTGCCGCCCGCGTAGAAGCGGTTGATCTTGTTGGGGCTGATCGTCCAGTCCCAGCTCAGCCGGTACTGCTTACTCGTCGTGTTGTTGAAGTTGCCGCCGTTTAGAAAGCCCGGCAGGCCGATGGGCCCCGTGGCGCCCGGCGCCGTCGAACGCCTGTTGTCGGCGTAAAAGAAGCTCAACCGGTGCTTCTCACTCAGATTATGGTCGCCGCGGACGCTGAACTTATCCCACGGCGCCAACTGCGTACCGGTCTGGATGTAGTTGTTGCGGACGTAGCCCGAGGTGCCGGGCACCAGGTTCGCTACGTTCGGCAGCGCCGTCTGGCCGATCGGCGCCATGGCGCGGAAGATGCGGTCAAAGCGAGCCGCCGGAATCTGATTGTTCGGGAACGGCGTCCGGACGCCCGATGCGCCGGTGGCCGGGTCGAAAATCGTGATCCGGGCGTTGTTGTTATCCACCCAGTTCGTAAAGTCGCCGTTGTAGAACTCCCGCGGCGGTACCGACAGGAAGCTCGGATTGGCGCCCTCGCGATTCCGGAACGCTTCGTAGGAGACAAAGAAGAACGACTTGTTTCGCCCGTTGTACAGCTTCGGGATGATCACCGGGCCGCCCGCCGTGCCGCCAAAGTCGTGCTGCTTATAAACCGGCTTGCGCAGCCCCTTGTTGAAGAAACCGGCGTCGAGCGCGTCATTCCGCAGAAACTCAAACAGGTTGCCGTGGAAATCGTTCGTGCCGGACTTCGACACAAAGCTCATCTGCCCGCCCTGCGCCCGGCCGTACTCGGCCTTGAAGCCGTTCGAATCCACGGTGAACTCGCTGATGGCATCGAGCGAAGGCGTGTTCATGGCCGCCCACTGCGTCTGCAGCGCCCGGCCCGTGTTGGACGAAACGCCGTCGAGCGTCACTCCGTAAGTCGCCGCCTGTCCGCCGCCAATGGCGAAGTTGTTGTTGCCGTCATTCGGCGCCTTCACTTCGGGCGTCAACAGCGCCAGATCAAACGGCGAGCGCAACTGGCCGCCCACCACGAGCGGCAACTGGTCTACCAGCCGGTTCGCTACCGCGGTCTGAATCCGCGCGTTTTCCGTCTGCACCTGCAGCGCCGCCGCCGAAACCTCAATCGCCTGCTGCGTCGTACCTACTTCGAGCGTCACGTCGATGCGCGCCGAGCCCGATGCCGACACAATAATGTTGTTGGTCACCGAAGTCTTGAAGCCCGTCTTCTCGACGCGGACCGTGTAGGTGCCAATTTCGAGCGATGGCAGCGTGTAGTCGCCCGAATTGCCGGACGAAACTTTGATCACCGTGTTCGTTTCCGTGCGCGTCGCCGTAATGCTGGCATCCGTGATTACGGCCCCGGTGCCGTCCTTCACAACTCCCGTAATCAAACCCCGATCCTGCTGCGCGTAGAGGCTAAGGCAGGAGAGGGCGAGGAACAGCCGTAAGCATATTCTCATTAAAGATCAACCTCCATAATAGGAGGTGATCATACCACAACGGTTCTGCCCCGATTCCGCCTTACACTTTCACGCGGTCGTAATCGAAGGCTTCGTTCACCAGGTGATACTTCGGCTCGCCGTCACGCTGCAGATAGTAGGTGGGCAGCGGCGTCCGCTGAAAGTCCGTTAGCCGGCGTCGTACCGCCTTGCCATCCTCCCACTCGTACACCTCCACCTCGTGCGGATTGAACGTATTGAGCAGTCCCCGCTCCTTGGCAATCCGAAATAGATTCACGTTACCCGGCTCGTGTCCGCCCAGATACATTCCAATCATGTCCAGCCGCAGCTTATCCTTGCCGAACATCACCAGATTCGTCAGATGGTCATTGCCCACCCCGAACCCGTCCCCGTCGCGCCCGTAAATGCCCTCAATCACCGCCAGGCCCGTCTTCAGCGTCTGCGCGTTATCGCACGTCTTGTGCGCCCAGATCTCCTGATGCACCGGACTCAAATCGGCCTTGCTCTGGTAGCGCGCGTACCCCATCCGGACGTGCCGGTCAAAGAATGAGTTCACCCGCCGCTCCACCTCCGGATGAATATGCTCCTTCATGAACTGCGGCACCCCGGTCACCATCTGCCAGCCCGGACAGAAACGGACATACGGCTTCACCACCAGCCCCTGCTCGTTCTTCGTCGCCAGCGTCATGCACATCCCGTGCGACTTCCACTTGGCGATGTTCAGCAGCCACGTATCCGGCTCGTTCACCGGTGCATAGTGCGGGATCTTCGTGTAAACCACCGGATCCGGCACCTTCGTCCAGTTCATCTCGTAACTGTCGCGGAAGTTCCGCGCCCGCCGGTCCGGTTCATTCACCTCAACGCCATGACGATCGTTGATATCCGCCAAACCCCGATAATTCCACGTATGGAAGTTATTCGCTTCGAGGAAATAAAACTGCTTCAGGCCGATCTCTTTCAGGCCAATGATGATCCCCTCATAAAACTGCGGATCGGTGCCCGTGCCCCAGTTCTCCTCGTGCGGCCGCTGGTTCCGCACGCTCGTGAAGTTCGGCTTCAGCACAATGCGGTGCGAAATCGGAATCCCGCCCGGATCGTCGGTCGGGACAAATACGTCCCGCGCAAACGCAATGCCCTCTTTAAGCTTGGTGGCCTCGTCCATCTTGTGCGGCACCCGCGTCCGCTTGATAAACACGGCCTTCGGATTGGATTCGACGAATGGATGTACGGCAAAACGGGTCTTCGACGGACGCGAAGGGGCGCCAATGAGCCGGTAGGGCGTCAGGGCGGCGGCGGCAGCTAAAAATTGACGACGAGTATGGTTCATGGCGCAATCACCTTATTCGAACTGTACAACACCCAGACGTTGAATGCTCGGCGGGAAAACCTCGGACATCGTACCGCGCCGATATAGCTTCAACGCCAGCGGCGGCGCCTCCGGCCGCAGCAGCGTCGCCGACCGGTACAAACCGTGCACCCGGGCCTGAATCTCCCCCGCAATCGGGGAACCGTATTGAATGATATGCAGCAGCCCCCCGGCCGTTGCCAGCGGGATCGCCGCCGGGGCGTTCCACAGCCGCGCCGCCCGCCGTTTGTGCGTCACCAGGTCGATACAGTCCAGCGCAAACTCGCTCGGGTCCTGAATCCGCTTGTGGTAGGCCACCACCTGCCCCTTCCCCACCCCGTACACCGTCCGGTCGAGATCCTCCTTCACCCGGCTCCATCCCGCCTCCGGCGCGCTATCGATCACCACCGTCGCCCCCGCCGCCGCATGCGCCCACGCCGCCGCCGGCACCGCCTTCAGCCCCGCCGCCACCAGCACCGGCGTCCGCCCCGAATCTGGCCGGGGGATGTTGGCGGTCGAGACCAGCAAAGGGCTCCCCCCGCGCCGGAACAGCAGGTTCGCAATCTCCGTCGTCGCGTACCCCGGCTCCACAATCGCCGTCAGCGTTGGCAGCGTCGGGCGGCCCAACAGACCCTCATGCTTCCGCAGCCACGCCGCCGTCTGCGCGAGCGAACTCCACGCCGCCAGCGCCTTTTCCTCACCGGCCAGCAGCGCCTTCCGGTAGCGCGGCTCCACCGACAGCACAAAGTTCCCGCCGTTCACCCGAGCCTCCACCAGCGCCAGTTCGAGCGTCTCAAACGGCACGCCCTGTTCCGGATTCCGGTGCTGATGCCCGAGCAGACCCGGATTGCCCAGCGCCCGCTGCACCGCGGCGAGGTAACCGCTTGCGTCCACCCACGGCTCCCGGCTCGCGCTCGCCACATCCGGGTTGCCGCCCTTCGCCCCTGGACTGCGGATCCCCGGCCATAGGCCCGAGGTCACCGCCCCGGCAATCGGCTCGTCGCCAACAATCTGATCGGCCTGTAACCGGGCCAGCAACGGCTCATGGGCCGGTTCCCGGTTCGGCCAGCGGAGAATAAGGGGCAGAGGCATCGGCTTTCCCTCACCATCCTATCCCGATGCAGCCGCACGCGGGGCACCCAGGCCGCGTCCCAATCGCTTGCCGACAGGCATATACTCTTTTTCATGCTTTCGCGCCGGACCCTCCTCGCCACCCCCCTCGCCACCTCCGCCGCCCCTACCCCCCGCCTCCTCATCGATACCCACCTCGAAGTCTGGACCAACGACCCCAAGTTCCCCTTCGCCCACCCCGAACGCCCCGACCTCAAAGGCGTCCCCGTCCAGGCCCCCATCGAAAATCAGGTCCAGCAGATGAAGGACTTCCGCCTCCGCTACGCCGTCCTCATCAATCCCCGCTACTTCGGCTGGGACAACTCCTACATCTCCCACTCCCTCCACCAATACCCCAACCTCTTCGTCGCCCACGGTCTCATCAACCCCCTCGACCCCAAAGTCCACGAAAAACTCCGCTACTGGGTCAAAGAACACGGCTTCCAGGGCATGCGCTTCAGCCCCATCTACCACCCCAAAGCCACCTGGCTCAACTCCCCCGAACATTACCCCCTCTGGCGCGAAGCCGAAAAACTCGGCGCCGTCTTCAACTACTACATCCTCCCCCACCAGATGCCCATGCTCGAAGACATGTGCGCCCGCTTCCCCGGCGTCAAAGTCGTCATCGACCACGCCGGCAAACCCGACCTCAAACTCCCCGACCCCTGGCCCGAATTCCGCAAAATGTTCCGTCTCAAACGCTTCCCCCAGGTCTGGATCTCTAACTCCGAACCCTACGAAATGACCGAACTGAAAAAGTATCCCTACGAAGATACCTTGCCCTTCTACAAGGCCATCTATGAGGAGTTCGGCGGTCGCCAGATCATCTGGGGCACCGGCTATCCCCGCCCCCGCTGGGAACTGCCCATGGACAAAGAACTCGAGTTCGTCGATAAATACTGCTCTTTTTACTCTGACCAGGATCGCCGCCTGATTCTCGGCGAAAACGCCCTACGCATCTGGAGGTTCCCGAAATGAAAATCCCCGCTTTCCTCGTCCTCGTGGCCACCGCCGCCCTCGCCCAACCGGCTCTCGAGATCAATAAAACCGTCTCGCCCCCCGCCTGGGCTCTGCTCGAACGCGAACTGCTCAAGCAAAGCTCCCTCGCCTGCGACCGCTTCGCCAACAAGTACCTCGACGCCCGCGGCTACCTCCTCCACACCCCCCGCTGGGGCACCCTCGACGGCCCCGATGACGCCATCGAAACCTTCTACAACTGGACCCTCCTCCACGCCCTCGGCGGCTCCGACTCCGTCCTCGCCCACTACAAAAAAGCCCTCGAAGGCCACCTCCTGCAGTACAAGGAGATGCGCACCGTCAAAACCAAACTGGCCGCAAACGGCGCCTACCACAAAGAGTTCATCACCCAGTCCGACTGGTTCCACACCGGCGAAGGCATCCGCGCCTTCATGTTCCTCGGCCTGTCCGATCCCACCGACCCCGTCCTCCGCCTCCGCATGAAACGCTTCGCCGGCCTCTACATGAACGAGGATCCCGAAGCCCCCAACTACGACCCCGTTCACAAAGTCATCAAGAGCATCTGGACCGGCAGCAAAGGCCCCATGCTCCATAAAGCCACCTCCTATGACTGGGTCGGCGACCCCGTCCCCGGCACCTTCCA
>JADCJL010000337.1 GCA_020247055.1 Acidobacteriaceae bacterium
CACCCGTCGAACGCGGGCAGGGCCGCGCGCTCATCATCGGGGGCCAGGGCGCCGCAGAAAAGGCGATGGCCGTCAGTCGAGACGGCGAGGCCGGCAGGGTCAACATAGACGCCTCCGAGATAGTAGCGGGTGGCCTCGCGGCTGATGAACATAAGCGCGGCCTTGAGCATGGCGGGGCGGGCTTCAATGGTAACGGTCATGGGGGTTTCTCCTGTGAGGGGTTAGCCCGGCGACCTCGCGCCGCCGGGCCGGGGGTTGTCAGACGTTGACGGGAGCCGCCTCTTTCGTGAGGCTTTCGGCGTGCTTCCAAGCCTTGCCGCCAGCAAGGGGGCCGTCCAGTCGGCGGATATAGGCGACGGTCCCGCTATTCGGGCCGATGCCGAGAACGACGGCGCGGCGCGTCACGCCGTAATCTTCATAGGTCACGCGGTCGCCGGGCTTGAAGTCAGACATAGTGGAATCTCCTGTAGCGCGGGCCGGGCTGGCCCTAGGGTTAAAGCGGTAACTTGTATGCGGGCGGGTGTCAATCGCCGGCGGTCAGATGCGAGACAGCATGGCGGACAAGAAAGCGTCATGCGCCCGGGCTTTCGTTTCCGGGGTTTTCGGCCAGTAGCCGAGAACCCGCGCCGCGGATCCTGACGAGATGGGCGGGCCAAACTCGAAAGACAGGGGGCCTTCCGGCGTCTCGAAGTCCGCTTGAAAGGTCCGGTCGCCGGTCGCGTAAAGGTCAACAAGCATAGGTGTTTCTCCTGTGAGGGGGTGGCCCGGCGGCGCGAGGTCGCCGGGCTGAGGGTTGTCAGGCGGCGCGGGGGCGCTTGAAGGTGACTTCACCGAACGCGCGGTTCATGGCGCGAGCCTCAGACCCGCGTTCATGGACCTTGACGTAGCACACGTGGTCGCCGCCGGAGTGATCCTTACCGGGCTTGGCGGCCACTTGGGCATAAGCCACGCCTAGCCGCGTGTCCGCGTTCTCATAGGCGAGCAGGTCTTGGAGGCGGGAAAGGATCGCGTCGATAAACTCCGGAGATCCTTCAATCCTGATCCCGTCATGGCCGTAGGTAGAGCCCTTATGCCGGTTGCGGATAGCTTGCGGCTTGAGGGGGAGGCCGGGCTTGAGGCCCGCCCAATGGTCGAGCAATTCAGACTTACGCAAGGCGGTTTCTCCTGTAGCTAGGCGGGCCAGGGTGGCCAGCCTTCACGCCGGCGGCCTCCGCACGCACAGGGCGCCGGAGGCTTTCGGGCGGGTTGTCCGCGAGGGTGACTAGCGGGCCGGTGGCTGGCGGCCTTCCGAGAGGATGCGCTTAACCTCCGCCATGGCTTCCGCGTTCGTGGGCTCGCGCCCTAACTCGCGGGCAAGGCGGTTCCATATCGTGTCAGCGTTGGGGTTCAGATGCTTGAAGGTGACGTTAACGGCGAACATGGCGCGGGCCTCCTGTCAGTCGGCGGGGTGGAAGTGCTCGATGATGAACGCGAATCCGGTAGCGTCCGGCGTCTCGGCGCCGAGAATGACGCGCCAGAAGCCCCCGCTGCCCGTGGCCGTCAGCTTTTCGCAAAGGGCTTCAGCCGCGGCGGCGTGCGAGCGGTCGCCTAGGGCATAGTCATAAGGCACGGTGACGGATGCGCGCCAGGCGGTCGCCTTGATGCGGGATCCCCGGTGATTCGTGGGGCCTAGAAAGCGGGTGATGATGGTTTGGGGCATAGGGGTTTTTCCTGTGAGGGGTTGGGGGTCAGTCGGCGTCGCGTTCCTTGACCGGCGGGGCGCCGGTGTAGGGGTGCCACCATACCGAACCGTCGCGCATGGTTAACAGTGCGCCGGGGAGCGTTCCGCGGGTGGGGT
This sequence comes from Acidobacteriaceae bacterium, assembly GCA_020247055.1. Lineage (GTDB taxonomy): Bacteria > Acidobacteriota > Terriglobia > Bryobacterales > Bryobacteraceae. The sequence continues at coordinate 1,838 of JADCJL010000337.1, forward strand.
GAACCCGAAAGACGCTCTCTTCTACGGTCAGAATGTCTTGAGACATGTTGCTGTTTCCTGTGAGGGGTTGGGGGTCAGTCGGCGTCGCGCTCTTGAGCATAGCCGTTTGAGGCATCCCAAATCAGGTACATTTCGGCGTGTTCGACGTCGCGAAACGTTGTCTCGAAATAGATTTCGCGCGCCGTCTCGGCTTTCTCAGCATCCGTCGCCAGGCGGTTTTCATACTCGCCGGCGGCGTTGCGCGCGACAATGCGGAATTGGGGCCGCCATCGGCCCCGGACATACTCGCAAACCTCGGCGGCGTCGACGGGCCCGTTGCAGTCGAGAATGTCGGGGGCGATATCCTCCGGCACGTCGCAGAACATGGCGCGCGGCTCGCGGGGGCAGATTTCGATAATGAGGGTCACGGCTAGGGCCTCCTGTGGTTAGGCGCGACGGGCGAGCCAGGCGAGGGCCTCGGCGCGGGTTGCGAAGCGGCCCGAAAGGGGGGTGTGGTGCGGGCCGCGGACAACGTACCAGCCGCCAAGCAACTTGTTATGAACAACCTTGGGCATTGTGCGAAGCCTCCTGACGGGGGCGGGCCGCTATTGGCCCGCTCGCCCCGTCTGAATTGATACATAGCGGAGGCTTACAAATAGCACAAGCGGTTAATTGCATATCGGTTGCTTTTTTATGCGAAGGGGGCCTGAGGGTTTAGGGGCCTGTTATCCGTTGCAGCGCAGCGTGACTGCAACGTGATGCATCGTGTTGCAGGTGTTGCAGCGCCCCTGAAATGCATCACAACATGCAACATGAGGGGGGCCCTATACGTAGTATAGGCCCCTCCGTGTTGCGTGATGCATCCGGCGCTGCGTCGTGTTGCACGCTGCGTTGCACGCTGCAAAGCCTTTAGCCGTCTGTTAGTAGAGCCTGAGATGGTGGCCAGGAAGGCGCTTAGCCGGAAGCTGTTAGGCCCGGTTAGCTTTCTGTCGGATAGCGTGTTGCGGCGCCCCTCGCGCCCGCAGATTGACGGGGCGGGGCGGATGGCGGTATAAGGTCCGGCTGTAATCCGAAGGGGACTTCAGCGCATGGCAGTTAACGGGATTGGGCGGCCCCATTCGTTCAAGGCTGAGACCGGCGACGCGATTTGCGAGCGCTTGGTCAACGGCGAGTCGCTGAGGGCGATTTGCCGGGATCCTGAAATGCCGACCGTTGGCGTCGTGCTAAGGTGGGTGGCTGAAGGTGACGTCCCGGCGGATGAAAGCGGAAAGGGGTTGAGCGAGGCGCATACCGCCCTCCGCCGCTTCAGGGAGCAATACCTACGCGCTCGCCAGGAACAAGCTGACGTCCTAGCCGATGAGATAATCGATATCGCTGACCGCGCCACGGATCCGCAGATTGCCCGGCTGCAAATCGACTCGCGCAAGTGGTACGCCGGCAAGGTGCGTCCGAAGGTCTACGGCGAGGGCATTGCGCTTCGCCACACGGGCGCGGATGGCGCCGGCGCCGTGCAAGTCGACGTCACGGCTAAGTCAGCCCTTGTCGACGGGATCCTAGACGCAATGAAAAAGGCGCCCGGCCAATAGACCGGGCGCCCTGGGGGCTTCCTGCTAGGTGCTAGCGGTTAGGCGCGCGGCCCTGACGTCCAAGCGGACGTTGCGACGCGCAGAGGGTGCATTCTCGCCAGCCGGTCAAAGAATGCCTCAGACGCTCGCGTCAGGTTGGCCATAGCCAAGGCGTTGTCAGGGTCCGCCGCGAATAGCACATGAACGCGCCCGCCGTCGTCTGATAGGCCAATCTCGAAATGCCGGTTGCGCGCAACGCCGGAAATGTCGCGGCGCCCCTCGCCTTGCCAATCGCTGGACTTCCAAAACGTCTTAGCCG
>JADCJL010000338.1 GCA_020247055.1 Acidobacteriaceae bacterium
CGCAAATGCGCCATCTCAAGCCGCAGTCCGAGTTTGAACAAGGCCTCGTCCGGCGCATGGCCATCGCCCTGTTTCAACACGATCGCCTCAGCAGCTTTCAGGCGGAAGCCATGCAGCGCGAAGTCGATACCGTAGTCCGCGAATTCCCGGCGCTCGGCGTGTCCGAACACTTTTTCCAATCGCACAAACGGGCCACCATCGAAAAGGAGGTCCAGCAGTTCGTCATCCGCGGCCAGCGTCATCACATGGCCACCTTCCGCGGCCTGCACAAAACGCTGATCGACCTGCGCAAGTATACCCCCATGCAGCCGCCGGAGCCGGTCGATATCACCGCCGACTCCAACCAGATTCACGACGACGATCCCGATCCGTCGGTCGCCGTCGAAGTGATCGCCCTGGCCGACCGCGCCAAAAAGGAACCCAACTTCAACCTGCCGCAATACGCCATTAACTTCCTGAAAAATAAGGGGTATATGGAACGGCTGGCCCCGGGCTACCACCTCGGCGATCTGCTCGAGCGCTTCGGCCGAACCCCGGTTCCCAAGGCGGCTTAACCTCGCGGCTTCATCCCGGCAATCTTTTCGTTCCGCAAATACTCATACCGGTTGATCCAAACCCCGTGCGAGGACGCGGCCCGGCCCACGGCGAGCCGCCGCAAAAAGTCCTGCACCGGCCCATACCCGTGGACAAACGAGTAAACCGGCGTCTCACCCGCCATCCGCTGCGCGTCCCGGATCTTCTGTAACTGCACCTGCTCACCCACCGGGTGCGCCTCCTCGGGCTCCGGATACCGGAACTGCTCCAGCCGGGTAAAATACGGCGGATCCTGAATCCCCAGCCAGTTACTCAACGCCCGCACCAGCAACTCCTCATCAAGCGCCGGATTATTCCGCTTCAACTGCTCCCCGTAGAACCGGAAAATCACCGGCCAGTGCATCGTGTACAGCTTCACGTGGAACGCCGTCGCCACCGTCCGGAAATCGAACCCGCTCACCGTCGTAAACGGCGGCGGAAACGTCCCGAACACCAACGCCATCCGCGGCGGTAGCGTCTCCCGCAACTTCTGCGCCAGCTCACTCGCCAGCCGTGCCTTGCAGCGCAGCCAGTCCCCCAATCCCGGCTGGTCCACCATCGCCTGCAGCAGCGGACCCCGGCCCCCATCCTCCATCAGCCACCGCTCCAGGTGCCGGTTCGTCAGCCCCCCGTGCAGCAGCCGGTACAGCGCCTGCGCCTCCCGCTGCATCCGCTCAAAGTCAAAGCCCCCCAGTTTCGCCAACTGCGGGTTGAAGTCCAGAAACACATCGTCCAGCAGGTACGGCGGATACTCCGGCCAGTCGTAGCGGATCCCGTTGATCTCCGGATACATCCGCACCAGGTCCCGCGTCAGCGCCAGCGTGTAGTTGGTGATGTGCGGGCTCGCCAGGCTCCCGTTATTGGCAAACCGCCGCGGCGGCACCCGCCCGTCCGGCAGCCGCGGCTTGTCCTCGTCCACCGGACCCCCAAACTGCACCCGGTAGCCCGGCGGAATCGCCGCCTGAATCTGTAGATAAACCTCCATCCCCCGCGACCGCGCCGCCCGGATGAACTTGGCGATGATTCCGCCCTCCCGCTCCGTCAGCCCGTCCGCCGCCGATGGCTGATACCGCAGCCCCGCGTACAGCCGCCGCTCCGGCACAAAGCTCGGCGCCGTCCGCACAAACAGCTCCCGCTTACCCCACAACGGCCGGTCCAGCAGCCGTACCGACCCCGCCCCCGCGTCAATCGGAGGCTCCCGGCTTCCCGTCTTCTCGTCTGCCGGCTCCATCACGTACGGCGAAGTCGCCACCCGCGTCACCCCCGCTGCCTGCAACCGGTCCAGAATCGCCTCGATCCCCTCGTTCTGGATCGACTCCGGCATCACCGTTACGCCCGTTGTCATCGCCTTCCTCCCTTCCGGTCCATCATACTGGTATCTACATGGGTGTTGTCCTCTCCGTCTCGGCCGTCTCCAAACGCTTTGGAGCCCAGCCGCTCTTTGAAAACCTGACCCTCGCCATCCACGATGGCCAACGCATCGGACTCACCGGCCCCAACGGCGCCGGCAAGTCCACCCTGGTCAAAATCCTCGCCGGCCTCGAACCTCCCGACTCCGGCGCCCGCTCCGTCCGCAAGCAGGCCGTCATCGCCTACGTCCCCCAGGACTCCTTCTTCCCCGAAGGCATCTCCGTCCGCGAGGTCTTGGAACAAGCCCTCCGCGAAGCTCCCCTCACCCCGGAAGAGAAAAACCTCCGCATCGAGATGGAAGCCAGCCGCGCCGGCCTCAACGACTTCGATATGCCCGCCGCCGCCCTCTCCGGCGGCTGGCGCAAACGCCTCTCCATCGTCGCCGGCCTCGTCCGCGAACCCGCCGTCATCCTCCTCGACGAGCCCACCAACCACCTCGACATCGACGGCATCATCTGGCTCCAGGGCGCCCTCAAATCCGCCGAATGCGCCGCCCTGTTCATCTCCCACGACCGCTACTTCCTCGAACAGGTCGCCACCCACATGGGCGAGATCAACAAAACCTACCCCGACGGCATGTACTTCGTCGAAGGCAACTACACCCGCTTCCTCGAACGCCGCGCCGACTTCCTCCTCGCCCAGCAGCGCTACCAGGAGTCGCTCGCCTCCCGCGTCCGCCGCGAAATCGAATGGCTCCGCCGCGGCGCCAAAGCCCGCACCACCAAAGCCAAGGCCCGCATCGACGAAGCCAACCGCCTCATCGACGAACTCGCCGAAGTCTCCGGCCGCAACGCCGAACGCGCCACCGCCGGCCTCGCCATGAACGCCTCTCAGCGGCAGACCAAGCGCCTCATCTCCGCCCAAAAGATCTCCAAACGCTACAGCCGCCTGCTCTTTGAAAACCTCGACGTCACCCTCACCGCCGGCATGCGCCTCGGCCTCGTCGGCGGCAACGGCTGCGGCAAGTCCACCCTCCTCCGCATCCTCGCCGGCGAAATCACCCCCGACGCGGGCCTCGTCGAACGCGCCGAGCATCTGAAAATCGTCGTCCTCGACCAAAACCGCCGCCTCACCGACGAAACCGTCACCCTACGCCGCGCCCTCTGCGAAGCCGGCGATACCGTCATCTTCCAGGGCCGCCCCATCCACGTCGTCGCCTGGGCCAAGCGCTTTCTCTTCCAGGAAGAGCAACTCGTCCAACCCGTCGCCCAGCTCTCCGGCGGCGAACGCGCCCGCGTCCTCCTCGCCAACCTCATGCTCCAGCCCGCCGACGTCCTCTTCCTCGACGAGCCCACCAACGACCTCGACATCCCCACCCTCGAAGTCCTCGAAGAAAACCTCCTCGACTTCTCCGGCGCCATGGTCCTCGTCACCCACGACCGCTACCTGCTCGACCGCATCGCCAACACCGTCCTCGCCCTCAACGGCGACGGCACCGCCGGCCTCTACGCCGAATACTCCCAATGGGAGCAGGACCGCGCCAAGCCCTCCGTCCGCAAAGAAACCGCCAAACCCACCGCCGCGCCCCCCGCCCCGCCCAAAAAGAAAACCAAACTCAGCTACCTCGACCAGCGCGAGTGGGACTCGATCGAAGAGCGCATCCACGCCGCCGAAGCCGAACTCGAAGCGGCCCACTTCTCCGAAATCGAAGCCAAGCAGGCCGCCGTCGACGCCCTCTATCAGCGCTGGGCCGAACTTGAAGGCAAGCTCAACAGTTGAATCCCCGAGCCCCGGTGCAGCCGGTGCCGGTGCTTCTCAAAATCGCCCTCCCGCGCCTCGTTGATGTTCAGGAACTTCTGCGGGTTCCGGTCCACCAGCGGAAACCACGAACTCTGCACGTGCACCATCACCCGGTGACCCCGCCGGAACGTGTGCAGCACATCGTTCAACTCGTACTCCACCTTCGTCGGCTCCCCCGGCACAAACGCCTTCGGCTTGGCAAGCGACTCGCGGAACTTGCCGCGGAACACCTCGCCGCGCACCAGTTGCTGATAGCCCCCCTGCTCCGGCAGATCATCCGGATACACGTCAATCAGCTTCACAATCAGGTCCGCGTCCGTCCCGTCGGTCGAAAAAATCAGCTCGTTCTTGATCGGCCCGGCAATCGTCAGGTCCTCCTCGAGCGGCTCCGTCTGATACACCACCACGTCCGTCCGCGACGAGGCAAACCGCTGATCGTCCACCATGTGCTCCCGCGTCATCCGGTTTGCCACGCCCGCAATGTAGGGCACCGGCTTGGCCGGATCGCTGATCCACTCCTCAAACCCGGCGTCCCGCGTCCCGTTCGCGCTCAATACGCCGCCCGGGTTGAACGCCAGCCGCAGCGGCTTGGCCTCCTTCGGCGGCCACTGCGAAAACTGCCGCCACACGTTCGTCCCCGTCTCAAACACCGAAGCCTTCGGCAGCTCCATCTTCCCCTTGCCCTTCAGGTGGTACTCAAAAAACGGCGCCTCAATCTTCTCCCGGTAGTACTCCCCCGTCTTGGCGTGGAACTTCACGTCCCCGATCGCCTCGCCCGCATCCCGCGCCCACTGCCCGTGCCACCACGGTCCCATCACCAGCAGATTCCGCGTCGATGGCGAAGCCTTCTCGACGGACTTAAAAACCTGCAGCGCCCCGTACAGATTCTCCGTATCGAACCATCCGCCCACCGTCATCACCGCCGGCTTGATCCCCTTCAAGTGCGGCCGCAGGTTCCGCGACTGCCAGAACTCGTCGTAGACGTCGTGCTTCATCATCTCCGTCCAGAACGGGATCTCGTTCTTGTAGAACTTCTCATTGGCGTTGTACAACGGCCCCATCTTCAAGAAAAACTGATACCCGTCCGGCGTCCCGTGTGCAAACGGATCACGCTTCTGCTGCACCGGCTCCGGCCGCGGCTTGCCGAAGCCATAAAGGAAGTTAAACGCATGCGGCAGATACAGCGCCCCGTTGCGGTGAAAGTCATCGCCCGCGAACCAGTCCGTAATCGGCGCCTGCGGCGAAGCGCACACGTGCGCCGGATGCGCGTCAATCATCCCCGCCGCCGTGTAAAAACCCGGATAAGAAATGCCGTACGTGCAGACCTTCCCGTTGTTCCCCGCCAGATTCTTCACGAGCCACTCAATCGTGTCGTAGGTGTCCGTGCTCTCGTCTACGTCCTTTGCACCCTTCGCCGCCCTGTGCGGCGTCATGTTAATAAACTCCCCTTCCGACAAGTTCCGCCCCCGCACGTCCTGGTACACAAAAATGTACTTCGATTTGCCCAGCACCGTCGACGGTCCCAGGTCGGATTTGTATTGATCCGGTCCGTACGGCGCCACCGAATACGGCGTCCGGTTCAACAGAATCGGCCACTTCTCGCTCGCATCCTTCGGCACGTAAATGCTCGTAAACAGCCGCTTGCCGTCCCGCATCGGCACCCGCTGCTCATACTTCGTATAGTTCTCGAGAATGAACTCTTTGCCCTGCCCCAACAGAGCGTACGCCGCCAATACGAAAAGAAAAGGAAGTCTCATTGGAATTGGGTCCGAAACGCGGAAAACTCCTGCCGCAGCTGTTCCAGCTCCGCGCGCAACGCTTCTAGTTGAATCTCTAAATGCGTCACGCGATCATTACTCGGCGCCGCCCCCCGCCCCGCCGGCGCTTCCGCCAGCGCGGCGATATCCACCGGTCCGCCCAGCAGATGCATATACCGCGGCTCCCGCCATCCGGTCTGCTTCGGAATGAAAACCGCCATCTCGCGTTCCGTCATCTTCCGCAACGCCGACTCGACGCTATCGAGATCCTCAAACGCGTGCAGCCGGTGGCAGCGGTCTTTGAGTTCGTTCAACGTCTGCGGCCCCCGCAGCAACAGCACCGCCAGCAGCGCCAACTCGCGGTTGGACAAGTTCAGCGTCTCCTGCGCCCGATGCCCGTACTTCGGCACCCGCCCGCTACCCGTGATAATCACCGCCAGGCGCTTACCGCGCAACTCCGTGTGGCCGGCCTCGACGGTCTCCTCGTCGTAGCTCGTCACCGGCTCCCGGTTGTTCTTCTGGTTGCAGGCGTTGGTCAGGGCATTCAGACTGAGCGGGTAGTATTCCGGAGTCGCCATGTCTTTCTCGATCATGGCGCCCAGTACCCGCTGCTCCAGTTCGGACAGTTGAGGGATCACCTGCCCAGTGTAATATCCCGCCAACCCTACGGCAGCACGTTGCCGTTGGCGTCCATCATCTTCACCTCGCCGAAGCCCAGTTCGCGGAGCCCTTTCTCCACCTGCGCCCGGTCGCCCACGACGACATACGCCATCTTCGTCGGCCGCAAAACAATCTCGGCCGCCGCGCTCACGTCCTTCTTCTCAATGGCATTCACCCGCTGCGCGTACGTCGTAAAGTAATCCTCCGGCAACCCATAGCGAGTGATGTCCACGAGATCGTTCAGTACCCCCGCCTTCGTCTCGCGGTCGCCGGCCAGCGACAGCGTCAGATTCAGCTTCGTCTTGGCGATCTCCTCGTCCGTCGCCGGCCGGTCTTTGATGATGGCCCGCAGCTCCTTGTCGATCTCCAGCAGCGACTCCTTCGTCTTGTCGCTCTGCACCGGCGCGTAAGCCAGAAACGTCCGCTGCCCCTTGGCGCTGATCAGCAGCGTCTGCGCCCCGTAGGCCCAGTGCTTGTCCTCGCGCAGATTCATGTTCAGCCGCGAAGTGAACGCGCCGCCAACAATCGTGTTCATCACGTCAATCGCCGTCTCGTTCGGATTCGCCCGCGGCGGCGCAATGTGCCCCGCCAGAATCATACTCTGCACTGCGCCCGGTTTATCGATCAGATAAATTGTCGTCTTCTCAAGATGCGAAACCGTCGCGAGATTTTTCTTCGGCACCGCCCCGCCCTGCCACGCCGCGAACAGCTTCTCGAGCTTCGGTTGAATCTCCGCCATCGTCGTGTCGCCGACAATCAGCAGCGTCGCGTTGTTCGGCCGCACCCAGGTTTTGACAAACTGCTCCAGCGTTGCGCGCGTCATCGCCTTCACGCTCTCCTCGGTCCCGCTCCCGGTCAGCGGGTTGCCGTAGGCGTGCCCCTTGCCATAAAGCAGCGCGGGCAGCACCCTTTGCGCCAGCGCCACTGGCTGCACCTTCTCGCGTTGAATGCCGGCGATCTGCTGGGCCTGCAGCCGCTTGAAGTCCGCTTCGGGGAACACCGGGTTCATCACAACGTCGGCCAGCAGGTCGAGCGAAGCGTCCAGGTTCATCTTCAGCGCCGACAGCGAAACCGAAGAAGCGTCCAGGCTGGAACTCGCGTTGAGCGTCGCGCCCAGGCCGGCCACCTCATCGCTGATCGCGAGCGAGCTCCGCCGCTTGGTCCCTTCGAGCAGCATCCGCATCGCCATGCCGCTCGTACCCGCCAGACCGCCCTGGTCGGCCGCGTAGCCCGCGTCAATCTGCAGGTTGAAGTTCACCACCGGCGTCTCGTGCCGCTCGGCCAGTACCAGTTTCAGACCGTTCGACAGCGTCGCCTTCTGCAGCGCGGGGGTGCGCAGCGGCGGCGTCGGCCCGGGCTGCGGCAGCTGCTTCCGGTCCACGTCCTTCGATACCTCCTTGCTCGCCGTCACCGGGTGGACCTCAAGAATGTACCCGCCGCTGCCGGCGTAGCTGTTCAGCGCGGCGCGCACCTCGGCCGGCGTCGCCTCGTTCATCCAGCGGAGGGAGTTTTCATAGCAGCCCGCGTTGCCCGTGTAGACTTCGCAGGTCGCCAGCACGTCCGACTTCCCGCCGAAGCCGCCAATGCGTTCGATGCCGCGCAAAAACCGGGCCAGCGACTGCGTCTTGGCCCGCGCCAACTCCTCGGCCGTCGGCCCCTCTTTGAGGAACCGGGCAAACTCCTCGTCAATCGCCTTTTCCACCGCCGCCAGGCTCCCGCCGGGCTTCGCCGTCGCCTCAATCGTGAACTGGCCGGCAATCTCCAGCGTCTCGTTCTGCACCGAGACGTTGGTCGCAATCTGGTCCTGGTAAACCAGTCGCCGGTAGAGCCGGCTCGTCTTGCCATCGCCCAGGATCGACGCCGCCAGGTCGAGCAACTCCACATCGCGCCGCCCGGTGCCGGGCGAGGGCCAAACCTTGTAGATCCGCGCCTGCGGCACGCGATCCTGTGCGATCTCTCGAATGGTCTCGGTGCGGCGCGGCACCCACTGCTGCATCCGCGCCACCGGCGGGCCCGGCGGAATCCAGCCAAAATACTTCTCCACCTTCTCCTTCGCCGTCTTGGCGTCGATGTCGCCGGCGAGCACCACCACGGCATTCGCCGCGCCGTAGTATTTCTGGAACCACTCCTTCACATCGGGCAGCGTCGCCGCCTTCAGGTCCGCCTCCGAACCAATGGTGCTCCAGGAGTAGGGGTGGCCGGGCGGAAAAACCCCTTTCAGAATCAGTTCCTCAGCGACGGCATAGGGCTGATTTTCGCCCTGCCGCTTCTCGTTCATCACCACGCCCCGCTGCTCATCCAGCTTCGCCTGATCGACGACGCCCAACAGATGGCCCATCCGGTCGCTTTCAAGAAACAGCACCTGATCGAGCGCCGGCGTCGGGACGTTCTGGAAGTAATTCGTGCGGTCGAAGTACGTCGTGCCGTTGAGATCGGTCGCCCCGATCCGCTCCATCGCCTGGAAGTAATCCTGGTTGAAGTTTTCGCTGCCGTTGAACATCAGATGTTCAAACAGATGGGCAAATCCCGTCCTCCCCGGCTTCTCGTTCTTTGATCCGACGTGGTACCAAACGTTCACCGCGACAATCGGCGTCTTGCGGTCTTCGTGCACCAGCAGCGTCAGTCCGTTTTTCAGAACGAACTTTTCATAAGGGATCTTGATCTCGATTTTGCCCGCGGTTTGCGCGAAGGTCACCGCCGCCAGCAGGGCGCCCAGGATGAGGGTTCTCATAAGTCCTTTGTAACATGAGCGCCCCCGCGTCCCCCGGCTAGAGACGGATAATCCAGCCCCGCCGGTAGAGAAACCACGCCACCAGATAGAGCCCCAGCGCATGCGCCAGCCCGAAGCACAGCGAGGCGAATTCGGGCGAGCCGAGCGGGACAAACAGCCGCTCGTACACCGGTTGCCGCCATCCCGTCAGCCCCCACAACCGGGCCACCAGGCCGCTCAAAACATAAACCACAATCGCATTGGACCCGTAGTGCACCAGCGGTGTCGCCCAGCGCTTCCATCCTACTCCGTCCACCAGCCAGTAGAACGCCCCCAGTCCCAACTGCGCCAGCCCCGCCGTAAAGACCGCAAACGAAACCGTCCAGATCTTCTTGTTAATCGGCATGATCAGCCCAAGCAGATAACCCGCTACCGTCAGCAGAACCCCCGTCGCCAACAACCACGCCGCTTTCTCCGCTAACTCGCGGCGGCTCCGCAGCAGATGCCCCACGAGCACCCCGAACAGCAGCGTCGCAATCGCCGGCAGCGTGCTCACCACACCCTCCGGGTCCCACAGCCTCGTCGCCCGGTAAAGATGGCCGGGCAGCAGCATCCAGTCGATGTACTGCGAGAAGTTCCCGATCGGCTCCAGCACCCCGGGTCCGAAGCCGGGCACCGGATAGAGCGTCATCAACATCCAATAGGCCGTACAGACCCCCACAATCACCACCGCCTGCCCCCGCCACGTCGTGTAGAGGAAGATCAACGAGCCGATCAGATAGCAGAGGGCGATCCGTTGCAGCACGCCCGGAATCCGGATCGTGGCGAGGTTGTAGTAAGGAAAACCCGCCAGCAGTAGCCCCAGGCCAAAAATCAACGCGCTGCGCCGCACCGTATGCCGGATCAGCACGCCCCGGTCGCCGCCCTCCTCGACGCGCCGGGCAAACGAGAAGGTCATCGCCACGCCCACAATCCACAGAAAAAATGGAAAAATCAGGTCCGTCGGCGTCCACCCGTGCCACTCGGCGTGCAGCAGCGGCGGATACGCCTGCGTGTAAGAGCCGAGGTTGTTGACGAGCATCATGGCGGCAATCGTCAGGCCGCGGCAGGCGTCGAGGGAAACGAGTCGCTGCTTTGTCGATAGAATATTGGCCAAGAAGGTATTATGCTACGTCTGTTTTTGCTCGCCGGCGCGCTCGCCGCGCTCGCCCCGGCTCAGGGTCTCCCCGAGCGCGCCGCGCAAGTGCTGGCGGCGAACTGCACCTCCTGCCACGGCGGCAGTCTGCGCGTCTCCGAACTCGATCTGCGCACGCGGGACGCCATGGTGAAGGGCGGCACGCGCGGCGCGGCGCTTGTTGTCGGCAAGGCCGAGCAGAGCCGCCTGTACCGCTTCGCCGCCGGCCTCGATCAGCCGCAGATGCCGCCGGGCAAGAAGCTCTCGGCCGAAGACCTGGCCACGCTCAAAGCCTGGATCGACAGCGGCGCCGAGTTGGCCGGGGCGCCCGTCGCCTCCGGGTCGCTCGCGGCCGCCGAAGACCGGCCCATCACCGAAAACGAGCGCAAATACTGGGCCTTTCAAAAGCCGGTGCGTCCGCCCGCCCCGGCCGAAAACGCCATCGATCACTTTCTCGCTCTGAAGTGGAAAGCCAAGGGGCTCACCCCGGCGCCGCGCGCCGAAAAGGCGGTGCTCGTGCGCCGCGCCTACCTCGATCTCCTCGGCCTGCCTCCCACCCCCGATCAAGTCAAGGCGTTCGTCAACGACACCCGGCCCGACGCCTGGCCCCGCCTCGTCGATTCGCTCCTCGCCTCGCCCCACTACGGCGAGCGCTGGGCCCGCCACTGGCTCGACGTCGTCCGCTACGCCGATTCGGGCGGCTTTGAATACGACCGCGACCGCAACAACGCCTACCGCTACCGCGATTACGTCGTCAAAGCCCTCAACTCCGACAAGCCCTTCGATCGCTTCCTCAAAGAGCAGCTCGCCGGCGACGAACTCTATCCCGGCAGCCAGGAAGCCTGGATCGCCACCGGCTTTCTCCGCCTCGGACCGGAGAACAACGTCAAGAACGAACAGACGCGCCTCGACGAATTGGACGACCTCGTCGTCACCACCGCAAACGGCCTGCTCGGCATGACCGTCGGCTGCGCCCGCTGCCACAACCACAAGTTCGACGCCATCGCGCAGAAAGACTACTACCGCATGCAGGCCGTCTTCTTCCCGCTCAAGCCGCTCGAACGCCCGCTCGTCGACCCCGCCGCCGAAGCCAAGTTCAAGGCCGAAACCAAGGCCGTCGAAGCGCTCCAGCAGCCGATCAAGGATCAGTTGAAGGCCCTTGAAAAACCGTTCCGCGACAAGATCATCGCCCGGCGCAAAGCCTCCATGCCGGACTATCTGCGCACCGCCCTCGCCACCCCCGAAGCCCAGCGCACCGAAGGCCAGAAGCTCAACGTCATTCAGTTTGAAAAGAGCGTCGAGAACATCTACGAAGACGATCTCGTCCGCGAACTGACCCCCGCCATCGTTGCCGAGCGCAAGCAGCTGGTGGCCAAGATTGCCGACCTCGATAAGACCAAGCCGGAGATGCCGGCCGCCATGACCATTACCGAACCAGGACGCGAGGCCCCGCCCTCGCACTTCCTGCACCGCGGCGGCGCCGGTTCGAAGGGTTCGGTGATGACGCCGGGCGTGCTCTCGGCCACCGTGCGCGAAGACTGGCCCTTCCCCGCAGCCCCGGCCGACGCCAAGACCAGCCACCGGCGCGCCGCGTTCGCCCAATGGATCGCCTCGCCCGATAACCCGCTCGTCTCCCGCGTCTGGGTCAACCGCATGTGGCAGTTCCACTTCGGCGAAGGCATCGTGCGCACCCCCTCCAACTTCGGCAAGATGGGCGAACGGCCCACGCATCCGGAGCTGCTCGACTGGCTCGCCACCGAGTTCGTCGCCAACAACTGGAGCGTCAAACACATGCACCGGCTGATGATGAACTCGGCCGCCTATCAGATGGCCGCCGACGACACGGAAGCCAACCGGAAGCTCGACCCGGACAACCGCTGGTTGTGGCGCATGCCGCGCCGTCGTCTCGAAGGCGAAGCAATCCGCGACTCGATCCTCGCGCTCGCCGGCACGCTCGACAACACCATCGGCGGGCCCGCCGTGCTGCCCTACATCGACCCGGCGCTCTACCAGGCCTCCTCCAAGCGCACCTGGAACGGCAAGGCTGTCGATGACCCCTCCACCAACCGCCGCAGCCTCTACGTCTTCTCGAAGCGGTCGATTCCCCTGCCCATGCTCGACGTCTTCGACAAGCCCGATACGATCACCTCCTGCGCCCGGCGCAACCGCTCCACCATCGCCCCGCAGGCGCTGATTCTGATGAACAACGAGTTCGTGCACCTGCAGGCCAAGGCCTTCGCCGAGCGGTTGACGCGCGAAGCGCCCACCGTGCCGGCTCGCGTCGCCCGCGGCTACGAACTGGCCTTTGGCCGTCCGCCCTCCGCCCGCGAGGCCGCGCGCGCCGTCGAGTTCATCCAGGCCTCCCCGGCCGGCCTCAACGATTTCTGTCACGCCCTGTTTAACGTCAACGAGTTTGTCTATGTCCCCTAAACGCTTGTGGTCTCGTCGTGAATTATTGATGGCCGCCGGCGGCGGTATCCCCGGCCTCGCGCTCGCCAACATGCTGGCGCCGAAGCAGCCGCACTTTCCCGCCAAGGCCAAGTCCGTCATCTCGATCTTCTGCTACGGCGGCGTGAGCCACATGGACACCTTCGACCCCAAGCCCATGCTCAAGCAGCGGGCCGGCGAGACGATCCCCGGCAAGAAGGTCGTGCCCTCCCAAGGCAACCCCGGCGGCCTCATGCCCGCCCTGTGGGAGTTCAAAAAGTACGGGCAGTCGGGCATGGAAGTCTCCAGCCTGTTTCCCCACGTCGCGCAGAAGGTGGACGAAATCGCCTTCATCCGCTCGATGTACTGCACCTCGAACGACCACGGCCCCGCGCTGTTCCAGATGAACACCGGCTTCATTCAGGCCGGCTATCCGTCCATGGGCAGCTGGCTCACCTACGGCCTCGGTTCGGAGAACCAGAATCTGCCGGGCTTTGTCGTCTTCACCGACCCGCGCGGCGGCCCCATCGGCGGCGCGCCCAACTGGGGCAATGGCTTCATGCCGGCGGCTTATCAGGGTACGCCCTTCCGGCCCACCGGCAACCCGATTGTCGACCTGCGCCCGCCCAAGGACATGACCGACGCCCGGCAGCGCCGCTGGCTCGATTTCGTCGCCAAGATGAACCAGGACCACATCGAGCGCAACCCGTTCGATACGGAGTTGAGCGCGCGGATCGAATCCTACGAACTGGCCTACCGCATGCAGACGAGCGCCACCGAAGCCGTTGACGTCGACAGCGAAACGGCCGCCACGAAAAAGCTCTATGGCATCGATGAGCAGCGGACGGAGTACTTCGGCCGCCAGGCGCTGATGGCCCGGCGTCTTGTCGAACGCGGCGTGCGCTTCGTGCAGCTCTACTCGGGCGGCGGCAACTTCGGCGACAGTTGGGACGCCCACTGGGATCTCAAAGAAAATCACGACCAGCACTGCGGCGAGACGGACAAGCCGATCGCCGGCCTGATGACGGACCTCAAGTCCCGCGGTCTGCTCGATTCGACGCTCATCATCTGGCACGGCGAGTTTGGCCGCCTGCCGATCTCGCAGCGGATGAGCGGCCGGGATCACAATCCCTACGGCTTCACGGTGTGGATGGCCGGCGGCGGCATCCGCGGCGGCACCTGCGTGGGTGCGACGGACGAGTTCGGCCTCGAGGCGGTGGAGGACCGCAAGTCCGTCCACGATCTGCACGCGACCATGCTCCATCTGCTCGGCTTCGACCATACCCGGTTGACCTATCCGCACAACGGGCGGAACATGCGGCTGACGGACGTCGAAGGCGAAGTGATCCGGAAGATCGTAGCCTAGCGTGCCTGGCTAAGCGCGTAGACGGCAAACGAGGCGAGCCAGTGTTCGCCTCCATAATTGCCGCCCGTGACGTGCGGCAGCGCGGCATCGAGCAGCCGCCTTGCCGCGGCCAGCATCGTGCGGCGTCGCGTCGAAGCCTCCGGCAGCGCGCTGGCCGCGCCAAACAGACACCACGCCCGGCTCAGGTACAGGCCATCCAGGTGGACAATCTGGTAGTCGCTGCGGTCCGATACCTCGGGTGCGCGGGTGAGATTCCCCAGGCCAGCCGGCGTCAGGTAGCGCGTAAACCACGGCCGGAACTCGGCCGGCGGCAGCACGCGGCGCATCAGGTCGGCCACCTCAAGCGCGGGCGAAAGAAAATCCGTGCCGTCCGGCTCCTGCACGGCGGCCACGGCCGTGTTGTTGCCGTAGTAGCCGCGGGCGCGTTCGACGATCAGGGCTTCGAATTTCGCGTCACGCGCGGCGCGGGCCCAATCGAGCGCGAAGACGAGCCCAAAGGCGGTATTGGGATGGACGCCGGTCCGGTTGGGATAGGTCTGCTTGGGCAGGTAGGCGGTCCAGAGTTCGACGATCAGGCTCGTCAACGGCCGCAGGTTTTCGGCCCACTGCCGGCCCTGCGCATCGTCCCACGTGCGCAGCTCTTCATCGAGCTTGAGCAGCCAGGCCCAGCCGTAGGTCCGTTCAAAAGTGCGCGCGAGCTTGTAGCTCCGGAAGTAGGCCACTTCGCCGGCCAGGGCGGCCGGGGCGAAGCTCGCGGCGAGGATCTCCCGGATCTGCGCCTCCTTGGCGAGGCCCTTCGTCGTCTTGAGCAGGCGCACGAGCATCCAGTGGCCGTGGACGCTTGAGTGCCAGTCAAAGCAGCCATAGAAGGAGGGGTGCAACTGGCGGGGCGACAGGCGGGCGTCGGTCTCCGCCTCGATGGTGTGGGCGGTCTTGTTCGGATACTCCTGGCGGATGCAATGGAGCGGGAGTTCGGCAAGGCGGGAAGCGATTTCGGGGGTGAGCATTTGCGCGGCGGCGGGCAGGCTGGCGAGCGCCAGAACCGGAAGCAGTTTCATCGGTTCTTCCATCTTCGCAGGACTGGTAAGCTCTAGCGGATGGCTCGTTTTCTCCTTCTCTGTCTTCTCGCCGCGGCTGCCTTGTGGGCGCAGGGCGCGGCCCCCCGCAGCTTTATGGTTCCCATGCGCGACGGGGTTCGCTTGGCCACGGACGTCTATCTGCCGCCGGGCGAGGGCAAGTTCCCGGTGCTGCTGACGCGGACACCGTACAACAAAGCCGGCTCGGCCGCAGCCGCCGCGCCGTTTGTGGCGGCGGGCTACGCCGTCGTGGTGCAGGATGTGCGCGGCCGCTATCAGAGTGAAGGGCGCTGGGTGCCTGTGCGCGACGATCCCAACGACGGCTTCGACACGGCGCAGTGGATCGGCGCGCAGCCCTGGTGCGATGGCGGCATCGGCACGTTCGGCTCCTCCTACGGCGGCGCCACGCAGCATGCCTTGGCCATTGCCGGAGCGCCGTTTGTGAAAGCGCTGATTCCGCGCAACGCCATGTCGAACTTCGGCCGCTACGGCCTGCGGCACAACGGCGCCTTCGAACTGCGCTGGTTGAACTGGGTGCTGACGCTGGGCAACCCGGTCGGTACAGAGCATCTGCGGGCGGCGGCCGAGCGGGCGGCCTCCACCCCGGCTGCGGCGCAGGCGCTGGTCGACATGGCCAGCCGGGTGCAGGAGTACGCCCGGGCGCTGCCGCTGCGGCCCGGCACGACGCCGCTGCGCTTTGCCCCGGACTACGAGCAGTGGCTTGTCGAGGCGATGGGGCACGGCGACTATGATGCGTTCTGGAAGGATCACGGCTCGAGCGTGGTCGACCATCTGGCCGAGTTCAAAGACATCCCGGCCTACCACGTCACCGGCTGGTACGACTCCTGGGGCACCCCCGCGGCCAACCTGAACTACGTCGAACTCCGCAAGGCCAAAAAGAGCCTGCAGCGGCTGATCATCGGCCCGTGGATCCACAGTTCGGAGAACTCGAGCCACGCCGGCATGGCCCAGTTCACGCCCGACGCCGCGCTGAACCTGGCCGAGTTTCAAATCCGCTGGTTTGACCGCTGGCTGAAGAATATCCCCAACGGCGTCGATACCGAGCCGCCGGTGCGGCTCTATGTGATGGGCGGCGGCGATGGCCACAAGACGCCGCAGGGCCGTATCTTTGTGGGCGGCAAGTGGCGCGCCGAGCAGGAGTGGCCGCTGAAGCGCACCGTCTACACGCCCTACTATCTCCAGCCCGGCGGCAAGCTAGGCACGGCAAAGCCGGGCAAAGCGGCGCCCGTGACGTACTCGTTCGACCCCGCCAACCCCGTCCCCACGCTGGGTGGCAATATCTCCTCCCAAGGGCCGCTCGCCTCGCAGGGCGCCGCCGATCAGCGCTGCCGCGCCAGCTTCTGGCTCTGCCGTGACGAGTTGCCGCTGTCGACGCGCAGCGACGTGGTGGTGTTTGAAACCGAGCCGCTCAAAGAAGCTCTTGAGGTCACCGGGCCCCTCCGGGTGAAGCTATGGGCGTCCACGGACGGCCTGGACACGGACTTCACCGCGAAGCTGATCGACGTCTATCCGCCCAACGCCAGCTTCCCGGCTGGCGTGGACCTGCTCGTGGGCGACAGCATCGTGCGGGCGCGCTACCGCAAGGGTCCGGGCAAGGCGGTGATGATGACGCCCGGCGTCGCCGAAGAGTTCAATCTGGAGCTTTACCCCACTTCACTGGTCTTCGAAAAAGGGCACCGGATCCGCGTCGATATCTCGAGCAGCAACTTCCCGCGCTTCGACGTGAACCCGAACACAGGCGAACCGTTGAATGGTCAGCGCGGCAAGCGCGTGGCCCGGAACACGATCTACCTTGACGGCGACCACGCCTCTTACATCCTGTTGCCGGTGATCCCGGCGCGCTAAGCCAAAGCCGCCCGCCGCCAGGATCACGGGCGACGGGCGGCCTCAAAAAAGCCCACAGGCCACGCAGGCCCGGCGCCAACGACGAGGAACTCGGCCCCCCCTGCCGGGCCGAAGCGAGTCCCTCGGGCGCGTTCCTTAGAAAAAGTACTTCAGCGCCATCTGGATCGACCGGGGCGGATCGGTCGAAGTGATCCGGCCAAAGTTGGCCGGGGCGTTCAGGTTCGCCGCCGGGCCGCCCCAATTGACGCGGTTGAAGGCGTTGAACAACTCGGTGCGGAACTGCAGCGTGTGGCGCTCGTACAGGCGGAAGTTCTTCTGGATGCTGAAGTCTTCAGAAACCGACCCGTAGCCACGCAGCAAATTGTAGCTCGGCGCCGCGTTGCCCAGCGTGAAGGCCGCCGGCTGCGCCCAGGCGTTGATGTCCAGCTTGCGCTGCAGCGACGGGTTGCCCGGGTCGTAGTTGCTGCCGGTCACGCCGGTGTCGAAGTTCGTGTTAACGATATTCGGCCGGTTGCCGCCGCCGAACAGCGGGATGGCGCCGCCGCCGCCGATGAAGACCGGGGCGCCGGTGCGGAAGTTATGGATGCCGTTCAACTGCCAGCCCCCGGCGAGCAGGTCGACGACCCGCGGCGCGTTGGCCAGCAGCTTCTTCCCCTTGCCAAAGGGCAGTTCGTAGGTCCAGCTGACGATGGCAACGTGCTTGCGGTCAAACGGAGCGAGGCGCTTTTCCAGGTCGCGGTTGCGGGTGTCGAGCGGGGCGCCGCCGGCGGCGTCGATCTCGCGGTTGGAGTAGCCGGACCCGTGCACCAGGGTCTTCGAGAGCGTGTAGGAGAGCAACATCGACAGGCCGTTCGCGTAGCGCCGCTGCAGGCGCGTCTGGAGCGAATGGTAGTTGCTGAAGCCGGTGGGCTGGGCGAGGTTATTGATGCCGGTGTACTGCGGGTAGGGGCGCAGCGCCTGGGCCACCGAACCGCGGAAGGTGGGGAAGGGAAGGCGGATGCCCGCGGCCACCGCGGCCGCCGAAGCGGCATCGCCGTTCAGCAGATTGCCGAGGCGGAGGTTGCTGATGTCCACCTGATTGAGGTTTTCCAGGCCCGAAGGCAGACGCAGGCTGCGCGAGCCGACGTAGCCGATGTCGAGCAGGAAGCTGGCCGGCAGTTCCCGCTGCATGTTGAAGGTCCAGCTGTTGGTGTAGCCCGCCTTGTTGGCGCCGGGGTTCATGAAGTCGATGGTGGCGCCGTTCAGCAGGGTGGCGTCGCGGTTTGGCAGGGTGCCGTTAAAGGCCGGTACGCCCTGGTCGAGGTTGAAGGCCGAGACGCGGCCGTTGGTCGTGTTCGGAAACGCCTGCGGGAAGGTGAAGCCGGCGTTGTAGCGCCCCGGGAACTGGCCGATCTGGGTGGCGTTGCCGGGTGAGAAGAAGATGCCGAAGCCGGTGCGGATGACCGTTTTCGGGTTCACCGTGTAGGCCAGGCCCAGGCGGGGCGAAAGCTGGCCGTAGAAGTTAGGCACGATGCGTTCGCCGAAAAAGCGCAGGGCGCCCGGCAGGTTGTTCGCTCCGGGGTTGGGCAGCGCAGGGTCGAAGCCGGACTGGCGTCCGGCGGCGTCGCGGACCGTCGTCGGGATTTCGTGGCGGAAGCCAAGGGTGAGGGTGAGCTTGTTCGAGACGCGCCACACATCGTCAATGTAGTAGGCGTAGAACTCATTCTGCACGGTGCGCTCGCCCATGGGGAAGAAGCGGGTGCCGGAGAAGACCTCGCCGAGCAGGAAACTGGCCCAGCCATTGCCCAGCTGGTTAAAGCGCGGATCGGTGAGCGAGGAGGTCGAGAGGTTGTTGAAGACGTAGGAGCCGCTGAGGCCGCCGTTCTGCGTACCGGCGAAGTTGACAAACTTCATCAGCCGGCCCTCTCCACCGACCTTGACCTGATGCCGGCCCTTGACCCAAGACAGGCTGGCGACCCAGGCGTGGCTGATGTTGGCCGAAGGGTCGTTGGGCTGCTGAGCGGAGTTGCCGATCTCCAGGCCGCCGTAAGTGTTGTTGATGTTGAAGGTGGGGAAGCCGGGGTTATCGGCCGGGATGCCGGGCAACTGGATGGTCTGGTTGCCTTTGCGGGCGTCAAGCTGCCGCGTCGGGTTCGATTTCGTGTACCCGTAGCCGGCGTGGAACAGCAGCGTGGGCGTGAGCGTGGCGTCGTAGTTGGCGCGGTAGTTGCTGCCGCGGGTGTCCGCCGTAAACCAGGGTCCTAGTGGGCCGTTGGCGCGGCCGAGCACGGAGTTGACGTACTGGATGTTGGTGGCGCGCCAGACGACAAAGCTGACGCGCTGGGCCGAGGAGAGCAGATGGTCGGCCTTGAGCGACCAGATATCGTCGTTCACCGGGTTGGCGTTGCGGGCCAGGAAGTTATTGAAGTAGCTCGGCAGGTCCGGGGCCGGAAGCAGGGGCGTCGTGTTGCGGGCGACGCGGGAGAAGCGGTTTCCGGGGATGATGTTGCCGGGAAACGGCGTCCGGGTGCCGTCGGCGGTCGTGGTGGCGGGGTCGAAGATCGGAAGGATGGCGCCGGCCGAATCGACGTGGCGGGAGAAGTCGCCGCGGAGGAACTCCGGCGTGGGCATGCTGACGAGGTTGCCGGGCAGCGGGGGCGAGTTGCGGAGGCCGGTGTAGTTGAAGTTGAAGAAGGTCTTGTCTTTGCCGTTGTAGAGTTTCGGGATGATCACCGGCCCGCCGAAGTTGCCGCCGTATTCATTGAAGCGGACGATGGGGCGGGTGCGGTTGAAGAAGGGGCGGGCGTCGAGCTTGTCGTTACGCAGGAACTCGAACAGGCCGCCGTGGAAGGTGTTGGTGCCGGACCGGAGGGTGTAGTTGATGACGCCGAAGCCGCGGCCGTACTCGGCCGGGAAAAGCGTGTTCTGCACTTTAAACTCTTCGACGCTCTCGTACGGCGGGGAGGTCTGGGCCAGGAAGCCGGGGTTCGAGGCGAGTTGTGCCGAGATGCCGTCAATCAGGATCTCCTGGCCGAACTCGGGGCTGCCGTTGATGCTCTTGCCCCACTGCGTGCCGACCACGCCGGGGGTCAGAAAGATGAATGTCTCGGGCTGCCGCCGGCCGGAGGCCGCTGTCGTGGAGGCGCCGGAGCCGATCTGGATGGGCAGGTCGAGCAGGGTCTGACGCTGGAGAACGGTGGAGACCTCAGGGGAGGAGGTCTGGAGCGCGATGGCGCTCGAGGAGACCGTCACGGCGTCGGTTGTGCTGCCGACTTCTAGCGTGATGGTGATGTCGGCCTGGGTGGCGGTAAGGATCGCAACGCCCTGCCGGACTACTTTCTTGAAACCGGTCTTTTCCACTTCAAGATCGTAGGCGCCCGGCGGCAGACCGCGGAGGATGAACCCGGCGTCCGATGACTCGACCGTGGTGACCTGATTGGTCGCCTGGCTCTTCAGGGTGACGCGCGCGCCCGGGACGGCGGCGCCGGAGGAGTCCACGACCGATCCGTTGAGGCCGCCCAGGTTGCCCTGACCGTAGAGTAGGGCGGCAGGGAGCAGCAGAAGCGCACCGAGTAGGCGCAGCGATAGGGAGAAAGGTCGTATCACTCTCATAGTATGAGGGGTATGGCCGCGAAATGCCAGAGTCAAACGGTCCGCCCGGGGCCGCTGGATTCTTTGTAAATTCAATAAGTTAAGGCCCGTCGTAACCGTTGCGTACCGTTACGGGGCGTGATAAGCTCCCGGCTGGAGGGTTAGCGTTTAGTGGAAAGCGCCGTGGTCCCGGTTCGATCAGTTGCTCCCGCGCTGGAGTCCGCCGTGCGCGCGGCGCTGGCGGAGATTGTGGCCAGTCCGGAGTTCCGGGCCAGTCAGAAGTGCCGCTCGTTTCTGATCTATGTGGTGGAGGAGACCCTGGCCGGGCGGCACGAGTCGCTGAAGGAGCGGGTGATCGGGGCGGAGGTCTTTGGCCGGGCGCCGGGATTTGAAACCGCGGGCGACTCGATTGTGCGGGTGAAAGCGACCGAAGTCCGGAAACGGCTCGCCAAGTTCTACCAGGACCAGCCCGCGGGCGGGTTGCGCATTGAGCTCCCCACCGGGTCCTATGTCCCGGTCTTTCACGGGCAGGCGCCCGTGGCCGCGGCCGAGGTGGACGTGGCCGAGGTCGACGTGGTCGCGCCGCGCCGGATGAGCCGGCGGGTGATGGCCGGGGCGGCCGGCGGCGGGTTGGCCGCAGCGCTCGGCGGTTGGACGTTCTGGCCAAAGTCGCGGGCGTTGGATGCGCTGTGGGCGCCCCTGTTGACCGGGCCGGGGCAGTTGGTCGTCTGCGCGAGCGGTGCGCCGGCGGTGTCGGCCACGGACCAGTCCGTGGTGGAGGCGCTGCGCCGGCCGTACCCGCCCGGGGCGACCATTCGTCTCGACCAGCTCTCTCTCAGCCGGCAGGCGCAGACCTCCTGGCCAACCGTGCAGGCGTTGGTGGACGTCACGCGGATGCTCGCCGTGGCGGGCAAGCCGTTTCAGGTGCGCGTCGCCGCGGAGATGTCGTTTGACCAGGTCAACGGGCAGCCGCTGGTGGTGATCGGGATGTTCTCGAATCCCTGGACGGTGGAGTTGACGCGGCACCTGCGCTTCAGCTTCGAGATCGCGGGAGCCGGAGAGTATGTGGTGAAGGATGCCGAACGGCCGGACTTCGTCCGCCGGGTGCGCGGCGTCTACCCGGTCTCGCCCATGCCGGTAGATTATGCGCAGGTCACCCGTCTGCTCGACCCGCCGCGCAACCGGCGCGTAATCGCCATCGGCGGCATCTCCGGGCTCGGAACCCGCGTGGCGGCTGACTTTGCCACCAGGGAACACGGCTGGGAGCAGGTGGCGCAGCTGGCGCCGGCCGGCTGGGAGCAGCGTAACGTGCAGGTGCTGCTCGAAACGCGAATCATCGGCGACACGCCCAGTCCGCCGACCATTCTTGCCGTGCACGCCTGGTAGCTACTTTTCGAGGAAAAAGTAGCCGGCGATCAGCGCGTCAATGCCCGAAGAGTAGAAGCTGCGGACGGCGTCGCGCGGCGTGCACACGAGCGGGTCGCCGAACAGGTTGAAGGAGGTGTTAAACAGTACGGGCAAACCGAAGGCCGCCCCGCCGGCGTGCAGCAGCCGCCAGTACAACGGGTTGTCCTCTTCGGCGACCGTGTGCACGCGAACAAAGTCCCCGCCCAGGATTACGCTCGCGAACTGCTGCCGGTAGCCGGGCCGGACGCGGCTGACCGTGGCCAGAAACCGCGCGTTGTCGCTGACTTCGAAGTACTGGCCGGCCAGTTCCGCCGGCACACTGGCCGCGAACTTGCGGAACGGTTCCCGATGCTTGATGAAGCTGTTGAGATTCTCCGTTGAGTAGGGATTCACGGGGCTCGCCAGGAGACTGCGGTTGCCCAGGGCCCGCGCACCAAACTCCATACGCCCCTGCATCCAGGCCAGAATCCGGTCCTGCCGCAACTGGTCGATGGCGGTAGCGATGATGGCGTCCGTGGTCAGCAGCCGCTGAAAGCGCAGCTTGCAGTTTTCGAGAACCTGTTTGAACTGCTCGGTGGAGTACTCCGGCCCCCAGCAGAAGTTGCCCATCGCCACGGGCCGGCCCCACACCTGCGCGGCGGCGCCCAGCGCGGTGCCCGTGTTGCCGGCGGCGGGTTGCACAAAAACCCGGTCGTAGGCGCCGCTGCGTTCGAGCGCTTCGACCAGCAGCGCGTTCCAGAACAGGCCGCCCGCCAGGCAGAGATTGCCCCCGCGGCCGGCCAGGTGCAGGACCAGATCGTTGACGGCGGCCTGGAGGCTGGCCGCGATATCGGCCTTCTTCTCCGGCGGAACCGGCGCGCCGTCGGCCAGGCCGAGTTCGGCGTAGAACTTGCTGCTGAACCAGGCGCCGTCGAAGTAGCTGCGGTCGGCCGCTTTGAGCCACGCCGCGCCCGGCGGCAAAATCCGCGCAAACAGGCTCTGGTACACCGGCTGGCCCGCCGTCGACAGCCACTGCACCTTGTGTTCATCCGCGTTGGCGGTAAAACCAAGCAGTTCGGTGACGCGAGTATAAAGGTCGCCCACCGAGTCGGGGAAATACAGCTCCTCTTCCACCTGCAGACCCGCGGCCGAAGCCTGCCAGCGCGCGCCGCAGCGGAAGTCGCCCAGCCGGTCGAGCGTCAGTACGGTCGCTTGCGCAAAGCCGGAGAAGTAGAAGGCCGAAGCGGCGTGGGCCGCGTGGTGTTCAATCACCGCGATCCGCGCGTTGGGAAACTGATGGCGGAGTTCGAGATGGGTCTCCGACTCCGGACCCGCCGGGAACGGCCGCGCCACGGCGACCACCTCGACATCGCGCGCCCCAACGCCCGCCATTTGCAGGCACGTCCGGATCGCTTCAAGCGGCAGCTCTTCCGGGCTGGTGCGCCGGGCCACCTTGCGCTGTTCGACGGCCGCGGCGACGTGACCATCGCGAAGCAGAACGCAGGCCGGATCGTTACGCAGGCCGCCGAGGCCGAGGATGATCATAAAGCTACACCTTCTTTAACCGGGCGATCGACCGCTCGCGACCGATGGCCGTGAAGACGTGAAACGCGCTCGGCCCCACCGCTTGGCCGGTCAGCGCGGCGCGGGAGCCGTTAATCAGCACGCCCGGCTTCACGCCCGCCTCGGCGGCCAGCTCGCGCAGCGCCGTTTCTACCGAAGCTTCCGTGAACTCGGTCGCGGCGGCGAGGCGGTCGCCGAGCGTGCGCAGCAGTTCGCGGGCGCGCGGCTCGTCGAGGCGCTCGGCGGCCGCCGGTTCCATCGGAAACTCGTCGCTGAAGTAGGGCAGGCCTTTGGTGGCGAAGTCGTGGAGCGAGGTGTACCGGGCGCGGATGGTATCGACGACGAAGGCGAAGTTGGCCTCTTCGGCGTGCAAGCCGGCGGCCTCCAGGGTGGCGCGCACGGCGGGGAGCAGCCCGTCCAGCGCCATCGAACGCAGGTGCTGCCCGTTGAGCCATTGCGCCTTGGGGTCGATGGGGTCTTCGTCCGAAAAATTCACAACGGCGTTCGACCGGTTCACCCCGGAAAAGGAAAACGCCTCGATCAACTCGGGAATCGCCATCTGTTCCCGGTTGTTCTTCGGCGACCAGCCGAGCAGGCACAGGAAATTGATGTAGGCCTGGGGCAGAAAGCCAGCGTCGCGGTAGGTGGTGACGCTCACCACCGGGCCGTGCTTGCGCTTCGACAGCTTGGCGCCGTCCGGGGCGATCAGCAGCGGCAGGTGGGCGAACTTTGGCTTCGTTTCGCAAAGTGCCTCAAAGATCAGCACGTGCTTGAAGGTGTTGGTCAGGTGGTCCTGGCCGCGGATGATATGGTCGATGCGCAGGTCCACGTCGTCGGCGCAGGAGGCCATGTGGTAGGTCGGCATGCCGTTTGAGCGGAGGAGCGCAAAATCCTCGATCTCGTCGGCCTTCTTGTACTGGTCGCCGAAGACGGAGTCTTTGAACTTGACGGCGCGGTTCTCGCCGCGGGGGACGCGGAAACGCAGGACGAAAGGCTCACCGGCGGCGGCGCGGCGGTCGGATTCGGCCGAAGAAAGCTCGCGCATCTCCGGGTGAAACAGCCAGGGCTCCCCGGATTCGGATCGCTCCTCCTCGCCGGTCTGCGCCGGGGTGAAGTCGCGGTACGCGCGTCCCTGGGCCAGAATCCGGTTGGCCATCTCTTTGTGCAGGGCGAGCCGTTCCGACTGCCGGTAGTACTCGTCCCAGCCGAGGCCGAGCCAGTGCAAGCCGTCAAAGATCGAGTCGACCGAGGCCTGCGTGTTGCGCTCGACGTCGGTATCGTCGAGGCGCAATATCATGGTGCCGTTATTTTTCCGGGCGTAGAGCCAGTTGAAGATGAACGTGCGGGCCGAACCGATGTGCAGGTAGCCGGTGGGCGAGGGGGCAAAGCGAACGCGCGGCATCCGGTTATTCGATGCTGCCGGTGGGCGAGACGCGGAGTTCGTTGTTGACCTTCTTGGCGCCTTTCATCTTCAGGATCAGCTTTTCGGCTTTCGCCTTGGCCTTGTCGGTGCGCACGATGCCTTTGACCGTAACCACCCCGTCTTTGACCTCCACTTCGAGCGCGCCGCCCTTCACCTCCGGATCCCCGGCGAGGCGGAGACGGATCTGATCATACAGCCGGTCGTCTTCCTTCTGGTCGGCGGTGAAGGCCAACCCAATGCTCAACCCAAGGCTCAAACCGAAGCTCAACAGGGCGATTGCCAGTTTATTCATCACGTTCTCCCGTCATTCTTCTCCAATCTAACTCATTCAGGAACTCGGGCTGATTGCGCCAGTCCGGCCGCACCTTCACAAAGAGTTCAAGGAAGATCTTCGTGCCGAAAAACTCCTCCATTTCAAGGCGCGCCGCCGTGCCGATGGCCTTGAGCCCCGCCCCTTTCTGGCCAATCACAATGGTCTTCTGCCCCTGCCGCTCCACGTAGATCGTCGCGCTGATCCGGGTCAGCTTCGGCGTCTCCTCCCAGGTCTCCACCAGCACGGCCACCGCGTGCGGCACCTCCTGATGGGTCGCCGCCAGAATCTTTTCGCGGATGATCTCGGCGGCCAGAAACCGCGAAGGCATCTGCGTAATGTGGTCTTCCGGATAGATCTTCGACGCCCGCGGCAGCAGTTTGATGATCTCGTCCCGGACGGTCTCCACCCCCTCGCCCGTCTGCGCCGAAACGGGCACATAAGCGGCAAACTCGTAATACTTCGGGAACTGTTCGAGCAGGGCGAGCACCTTCTGCCGGTCCTCGACCAGGTCAATCTTGTTCAGCACGAGAATCGCCGGCACGCCGGCCTTCTTCACCAGATCGAGCGCGCCCTCGACTTCGGTCGAGATTACCCGCTGCGCGTCGTGCACAAACACGAGCACATCGATCGCATCGAGCGAGGCGCGGACCGACCGCATCATCTTCTGGTTATAAGGGGTGTCCGATTTGTGGATGCCCGGGGTATCGACAAACACAATCTGGGCCGCCGGGGTGGTCAACACCCCGTCGAGGGCCGTGCGCGTGGTCTGCGGCTTGGAGCTGACAATGGCCAGCTTCTCTCCAACCAGCGCGTTCAGTAACGTAGATTTTCCGGCGTTGGGCAGTCCAATAATGGACGCGGTTCCGGCGCGAAATGCGGGGCGCCTAGGCATTCAACTCTTCTTTTATCTCCTCTTCCATTCGCGAAACGCGGACGCGGTCCACGCGCCGGTCGTTCGCCGCCAGCACTTCCAAGCGTATGCCATCCCGCTCGGCTCCCTCGCCGGCGCGCGGCACCCGCCCCAGCCATTCGGCCACCAGACCGCCCACCGTCGTCGATTCGAACTCCTCTTCAGGGCGGTACTCGAGCAGGCCCTTCAGGTGGTCGACGTCAAAGGAGCCCGAGACAATCCACGCCCCTTCGCCATCCGGCGCAATGTCCTGCGTCGGCTCGTGTTCGTCGCGGATCTCGCCGAAAATCTCCTCGACCAGGTCCTCCATCGTCGAAATACCGGCCGTGCTGCCGTACTCGTCAATGACGACGGCCATATGCGCGCCATCCTGCTGCATCTCGCGCAGCAGGTCGGTCACCTTCTTCGACTCGGGCACCTTGCGAATGGGCCGCATCAGCTCCCACACGTGCGCCGGCGGGTGCTTTTCGTCCTGCATGAACATGTCGCGGACGTGGATGAAGCCCACTACATCGTCGATCGTGCCGTCGTAGACCGGAATCCGCGAGTACTGTTCGTTGATGACGAGTTCGCGCAGCGAGGCCACCGTGGCGCCCTTCTCAATCGCTACCATCCGGGGCCGCGGCGTCATGACCTCTTTGACGGTCTTGTCGCCAAACTCGACCACGCTCTGGATCAGCTTGCGGTCTTCCTCTTCAATGAGACCCTCTTCCTTGCCGGCCGCGATGAGCGCTTCAATCTGTTCGTCCTGCTCTTCGGCCTGTTCGTCCGGTGAACCCAGTTCGGTGAGCGCCTGCAGGAAGCGCAAAACCGCAATGACCGGTGCGGCCAGCAGCGCCAGCAGCTTGACGAGAGGCAGAAAGGGCAGCAGCCAGAACGCGGAAGTCTTGCGGTAGAGCAGCTGCGGAATGATCTGCGAACACAGCAACACGCCCGTGCAGGCGGCGATGCCGGCTTCGGCCAGACCATACCAGAACTCCTTGTGCCCCATCCCCATGAAGGCCATGGCGAAGACGCCGACCAGCGCGATGAGCGAGTGCTTGAGCAGCGAGAAGGTCAGGGCGCCCGTTTCGAGCTTGAGGCCCAGACGGTCCTCGAGCGACTCCTTGAAGTGGATCAGCGCGTTCGATTCCCGCGACCGCAGCCGCAGCGATTCGAGATAGAGCAGTTGGACGAAGCTGGTCAGCACCACCAATCCGGCCAGCAGCGCCAGCGTGGCGAAGAAGGCGAGACTCACGGCTTCTTCGTCCTTTCAATCAGCCCGGCGGGCAGCCCCAGCGTCTGGCGCCATTTCGTTTCGAGCCGCCGCATCTTCCCGCGGTCGGTCTCATGATCGTGCCCTAGCAGATGCAGCAGCCCGTGCAGCATCAGAATCTCGACTTCGCTCGTGACGTCGTGACCGTACTCGGCGGCCTGCTCGGCGGCGCGGTCGGCCGAAATGGCCATCTCGCCCAACTCCTCCTCTCCCGGGAAGCTCAGCACGTCGGTCGGATAGTCGTGCTGCAGAAACTCCCGGTTCAGCCGCTGCAGGGCGGCATCGTTGGTGACGAGCACCGTGAAGGGTCGGCCCTCAGCCAACTCCGCGGTAAGCCGCGCCTCGAACAGGCGCAAGCGGCGGCGGTCGAGCGGGATGGACCGCTTGACGCCCTGAAACAAGATACTACTGCCGTCTGGGGACATGGGTTTGGGGGGTTAGGTAATCGGTGGGGACGGAATCGCCTCGGCGGCATCGGCGGCCGCGGCGGCTTCCGTCAAACGGAGTGCCAGTTGGCGGCCAACGCCGCTGGCTTCGTGGTGGCGCTCGTAAGCCTTCACAATGCGCTGCACGAGGCTGTGGCGCACCACATCTTTTTCGTCAAAGCTGACGAAGCTGATCCCTTCAACGCCGCGCAGGATTTCGAGGGCGTCCAGCAGACCGCAGCGGCGGCCCGGCGGAAGGTCGATCTGGGTAGCGTCACCGGTAACGACCATCTTCGAGTTGAAGCCCTGGCGCGTCAGCACCATCTTCATCTGCTCGGGAGTGGCGTTCTGCGCCTCATCGAGAATGATGAAAGCGTCGTTCAGCGTCCGACCCCGCATGAAGGCAAGTGGCGCTACTTCGATAACGCCGCGTTCGGTGAACTTCTCAATCTTCTCCGCCTCGAGCATGTCGTAGATGGCGTCGTAGAGAGGCCGCAGGTAGGGATCAATCTTCTCCTGCAGCGTACCGGGCAGAAAACCCAGCTTCTCGCCGGCTTCCACGGCGGGCCGCGTCAAAATGATGCGGGAGACGCGTTTGGTGAGCAGCGCGGAAACGGCCATCGCCACGGCCAGATAGGTTTTGCCCGTGCCGGCCGGGCCGATGCCGAAAACAAGGTCGTTGCGCTCGATCGCTTCGAGGTAGCGCCGCTGATTGATGGTCTTCGGCGCCAACACCTTCTTGCCGAAGTTGCGCTGGCGGCCGCTGGCGACGAGCGCCCGCAGCGACACGCCGCTATCTCCGGTAACAACCCGCAGAAGGCTATTCAGGTCTCCATTCGCAAAAACGTGACCCTCGCGGATGAGCTCCGCATAGTCGCTCAGGATTTGCCCGCAGCGCTCCACCGCCGAGGGCTCCCCCTCGACTTCAACCGCATCCGTCAACAGACGGGTATGCACACGGAGAGCAGACTCCAACAGCCGTATGTTCTCGTCCCGGGTTCCGTAGAGGGATTCAATCCCCCGGTACAGTGGCACGCTCAGCTTCATGCGCGGCGAAACAACATCGCCTTCAGTATAGCTAACTAAGCAAGGTAGCCGCGCCGCGCTGACCCTGGTGTTTGCCGAGCCGCTCTCGCAACTCGCGCCGGGCGCGCAACAGACGCGACTTAGCCGCCGCTTCGGAGATATCCAGTTGCCGCGCCACATCGGCCAGCGGCAAACGCATCGACTCCCGCAACAACAGCGGCTTCCGCAACAGCGGGGGAATGCGATTGACTTCCTGATAGAGCAACGAAGCGACTTCGTTGCGCCCGTACCGCTGTTCCGGATCTTCCGCGGTATCCCGGAGTTCAAACTTGGTCTGGTTCTCGTCCGCCCCGGGGTCGTCAAGATAAGTGAACTGGGCCCGCCGAAGCTGCCGGAGGCGCATCAGGCACTGATTGACCACGATCCGCGACAGCCAGGTCGAAAACCTGGAGTTGCCTTCAAAGCTGCCTAAGTGAAGAAAAGCCTTCGTGTAGGCATTCTGTACCTCATCCTCGGCATCCTCGTGGTCGCGCAAAATGGAGCGGGCCAGTTTGAGGCAGGAAGGATAATGACGGTTCACCAGTTCGGTAAACGCCTGCTGATCCCCCATCTTGGCGAGCGGCACCAGTTCGGCATCCGCGTCCACGATCGGTTCTGGTTTCGCAGCTTCTACTACCGGGGGCTGCGCGGGAGCCAGCAAGGCGGGGTTGGGATACACTGTGTTGATCAGGGCGGTTGCCATCGTTCAAGTCCTCTAAATCCACCCTAACAGCGGGGGGTGGGCAATACTAGCCCCCACTGAAACCTATTTCAGTGGAGCGCAACGCGCTGAAAGCGTTTTAACCTGCGCTAAAATGAGTTCATGTCAGACTTCGAAACAGGGCCGGATACCATCAATCGTCTTCTCGGATCCTACGAACTGGGCCGAAAGCTGAAGCAGCTTCGTTTACGGAAAAAGATTGCCCTTACCGAGTTGGGGCGCCACACGGGTCTTTCCGCCTCGATGATCTCGCAGCTCGAGAATGGCAAGCTGGTGCCGACGCTGCCCACCCTGGCGCGCCTCTCCATGGTGTTCGACGTCGGCATGGACTACTTTTTCGGGACTCGCCGCCGCGAGGGACTCTTTGAAATCGTCCGGCAGGAGGAGCGCATGAAGTTCCCCAACCGCCCGGAGATGGAAAAGCCCAATTTCTTCTTCGAAGTCCTGGCGTTCAAGGCCACCAACAAGTCGATTGAGGCCTACCTGGCCGAGTTTCCGCAGGCCAGCGAAGGGGAGGCAACGGCGCACCTGCATCCGGGGGCGGAGTTGATCTATGTCATGGAGGGGACGCTGGCGGTGCAGTATCAGGATGAGGAGCACGAACTCCACGCCGGCGACTGCTGCTACTTCGACTCCTCGGAGCTGCACAGCTATCGCGGCGTCTCGGAAACCCCGGCGCGGGCCATGGTGGTATCGGCGCCGATGCTGCTGCGCTAGGATGGCCTCGTGCGACTGATTGCGGCAGCGGTGGTTTTGGCCGGGGTTGTAGCCGGGGCGGACAAGTGGAGCGTCCTGCGGAGCGAACCCTTTGCCGTTTATACAAACGGCAAGGAGAGGGAGGCGCGCGAGGCGCTGGCGCTGGCCGTGCAGGTGCACCACACCCTCAGCGCGCAGTTCGGCAAGGAGCTCACCCCGGCCTGGCCCATCACCTATGTACTGGGCAAGGGCGACGGCCGGCTGCGGTTGGGCCCCGGGGGATATCTGGCGGGCGCGGTCGACGCCGGCGAGCTGGCGGCGCTGCTGATCCGGGACAACACCCTGCCGTTTGATGAAGAGATTGAGCGGGGTGTGATTACGCTGTTCTCGACGCTGGCCGTGGATGGTCCGCGGGTGCGGGTGGGAGCGCCGGTGGCGCGGCCGGACCTGGCGTGGGCCCGCATGCACCTGCTGTTCACCGATGACCGCTACAGCGGCAAGACGCGGGTGCTGCTGGCCAACCTGTCGAAAGGCGTCGATCCGGTGGTGGCGTGGAGCAACTCGGTCGGGGTCCCCGCGGCGGACATCACGGCGCAGGCCCGGGAGCATCTGGCGCGCGGGCAGTTTGGGGTGGCGGCGCTGAACGGCAAGCCGATTGATCCGCGGCGCTGGCGCGAAGAGGTGCTGAACGCGCAGGAGACGGCCGATCTGATGGCGCGCTGGAGCGGCCCGGCGCCGGAGACGGCGCTGGCGGGGCTGACCATGGCGCAGCTCGAAGAGCAGGCGCAGAAGTGGCCGCGTTGGCCGGAGCCGCATGCGCGGATGGCGTCGCTCGAAACCGAGCCCTCGCGCCGGGCGCAGCGCTGGCGCCGGGCCGCGCAGCTGGCGCTGCGGGATATAACGCTGTGGCAGAAGGCCGCGGCCGCTTTTGCTCAGGGCGAACTGTTCGCGGAAGAGACTCAGTGTCTGCTCGCGGCCGAGAAGGCGGCCAACACGCGCGCCGAACGGGAGCGGCTCCGCGGCGAGCGGCTGGCGGCGCAGGAGCGGCGCGTCGAGGCCGAACTAGCGGCCCGGCGGGCCGAAGAGGAGCGCGAGCGGGCCGAAGTGGAGCGCCTGCGGCAGGAGGCGCTGAACCGCATCCGGATGGCCGAGGCCAAGGCCAACGATGGCAAAGCCACGGTGGCGGGCAAGGTGCAGGAGTGGTGGGAGGGGCCGCGGGGCGATGCGTCCTTGCGCGGGCGGCTGGAGCGGGTCGATTGCGTGGGCGGAACGCTGCGTTTGCAGGTGCGGGGCGCGGACCAGAAGCTGACTGCGCTGATCGTGAAGAATGTGGCCGAGCTGCAACTCGACGGGGCGCCCGAAATCAAGCTGGCGTGCGGGGTGCAGCGGCCGGTGCGCGGGGTGACGGTGGAGTACTGGCGAAAGAGCCTTGCAGTGACACGGGTGAAGTTCGATTGAGAGTGCAGGCGCGTTGGATAGCGGTGGCGATCTTCGTTCTCTCGTCGACGTTGAACTATCTGGACCGGCAGCTGTTCGCGGCTTTGGAGCCGGTCATCCGGCGGGAGTTCGCGCTGAGCTACGAGGGCTTCGGGTATTTGATTACGGCCTATGCGTTGATCTACGCGGTAGGGGCGACGGTACTGGGTTTGACGCTGGACCGAATCGGGCTGCGCGCCGGGTCGGCGTTGACCGTGGGGTTGTGGTCGCTGGCGACGGTGGGGATGAGCTGGGTGGGCGGATTGGGAAGTCTGGTGGGGTTCCGGATGCTGCTGGGGTTTGCGCAGGGCGGGGGAATTCCGGCGACGGGCAAGGCGTTCGGCACGTTTCTGCCGCCGGAGGAGCGGGCGTTCGGCACGGCCAGCAATCAGATCGGCATCTCGCTCGGCATGATCCTGGCGCCGCTGTGGATCAACTGGGCAACGCAGTACTTTGGCTGGCGGCAGGCGTTTTTGGGGCCGGGATTGTTGGGGTTTTTGTGGATTCCGCTGATGTGGTGGGTGACGCGGGGCGCGCCGGCGCAGCCGGCCGGTCCGGCGGCGCCGGTGGGCGACCTGTTGCGGCGGCGGGCTTATTGGGGCGTACTGCTGGCCAACGGTCTGGGGATGATGGCCTACGCGCTATGGAGTTCGTGGACGACGGCGTACCTCGTTAAGGTGTGGGGCGCGGGGGACTGGGCGTGGCTGCCGCCGGTGTTTGCCGTGGGCGGCGGGGTGATTGGGGGGACGCTGGCGTTCCGGTGGATGCGGGGGGGCCTCGCGCCGGCGGCGGCGCGGCGGCGCGCGGCTTTGGTGGGGGCGCTGGTGTTGGGCGTGGCAACGGCCGCGGTACCGGCGATGCCGGGGGCGGGGTGGGCGGCGGTGGCCATCGGCATGAGCTTTCTCGGCTCGTTGATTCTGAGTGTAAATGTATACGCGCTGCCGCTTGATTTGTTTGGCGCGGGGCGGGCCGGATTTGCCGTGGCGAGTCTGACGGCGGCGTACGCGCTGATGCAGGCGGTTAGTTCGCCGCTCGTGGGGCGCGTCGTGGACCGGTACGGCTTCGACCCGGTCTGCTGGGTGACGGCCGTGCTGCCGCTGGCCGGGGTGATGGTGCTCTATAGCACCCGGGAGTAGGATGCGGAAGCTTCTGCGGCAGCTGTTGGGTTATGAGGCCGAAGCGGTGGTGGTGCATTTCGCCTCGGGGCCAGTCGAACGGGTGCGGGCGATGTACGAAGAGATCCGTGCCCTCGAACCCGCCCGCGAACACTACGTTGTCTCGCTCGGGGAGCCGCTCGGCTTCGGCCTGCCGATTGTGCTGCATGCGCCGTCGCTGCCCGAACTGCGGATGCAGCTGGGGCCGAAGCGCATTGGGCTGGCGCCGTTTCTGCTGGGCCCGGATCCTTTATGCCGGCTTGTCTGGCAGGCGGCGCCGCGCAAGATGCTCGCGTTCAACGCGCGCGGGGAGCGGCATCACCTGCGGCTGCGGACGCTGCTGGCCTCGGCGCTGTTCGCGGCCGGGGTGCCGCTCGACCGCATCTGGCTCCGCCCGTGGTGGTGGCCGTGGGCGCGGGAGCGGAGCCAGCCCGCCGGGCCCGGCGTTACGCTCCGCGGGCGCGACCTGGGTGGGCGGCCGCGGATTGCGATTCTGTCGCCCTACTATCCCTGGCCCCTGGGGCATGGCGGGGCGGTCCGGATCTATTCGCTGCTGCGCGAAGCGGCGAAGGAGTTTGACATCTGGCTTTATTGCTTTGCCGAACCCGGCTGCGCGGAGAACCCGGGGCCGGTGCTTGCGCTGGTCCGCGAAGCCGTGCTGTTCCCGCTGCCGCGCTACCGCGAGCCGCGGTGGGCCAGCCTGCTGCCGCCCGAGGTGCGCGAGTACGAAAGCCCGGCCGTGCGCGAGCGCCTGGCGGGGGACCGGGGCAAGTGGCAGCTACTCCAGGTGGAGTACACCTATCTGGCCCGCTACCCGGGCGACGTGCTCGTCGAGCACGATGTGACCTTCGATCTCTATCAGCAGATGGGCGCCCGCTGGAGCGCCTGGCGCTGGCGGCGCTTTGAACGGGCCGCCCTGCCGCGGTTCCGGCGCGTCATGGCCATGGCGGAGAAAGACGCCGCGATGCTGGCCGACCCGGAGCGGGTGCGGGTACTGCCGAACGGCGTTGACCTGGCCCGGTTTCGCGCCGTGCCCGAGCCCGATGGCCAGCGCGTCCTGTTCGTGGGTTCGTTTCGTCATTTCCCCAACGTAACGGCGTTCCGTTTTCTCTGGGACGAGGTCTGGCCGCTGGTGGTGGCCGAGGAGCCGGCCGCGGTGCTGACCGTCATCGCGGGGCCGCAGCCGGAGCTCTACGCCGAGATCCCCTCCGGGCTCGATTTCCACGGTTTCGTCGCCGACGTGGTGCCTTTCTACGCGGCCGCCAACCTCGTCCTGGCGCCGACGCTGGTTTCGGCGGGCACCAACCTCAAAGTGCTGGAAGCGATGGCCATGCGGCGTGCGGTGGTGGCCACGCCGAGCGGCTGCGACGGCCTGGGGCTGCGTCATGGCGAAAGCGTCTGGGTGGCGGCGGAGGCGGGCGCGATGGCCGCCGGGATTGTGGCGCTGCTGCGGGACCGCCCGCGGCGCGAAAGCCTCGCGCGGTGCGCCGAGCAGATTGCTATAGAACACTTTGGCTGGGAGGCGATTGGCCGGGAGCAGGCGAGGCTGTGGCGGGAGCTGCTGTGACGATTCGGCGCGGCACCCCTTCAGAAGCGCCGGCCGAATGGGCAGACTACGAGATCTGGGTGGTTGAAGTCGAGGGAGCGGTCCGGGGGTGGGCGGCCCTGCGGAGCCTCGGCGCCGGGGAGAGCGAACTGTTGCAGGTGGAGGTGGCGGCGGGGTACCGCCGGCGGGGCCTCGCGCGTGCTTTACTCCACGCGGCGCTCACGGGCACGGTGTTTCTCGAGGTGCGGGCGAGCAACGCCCCGGCCATTGCGTTGTACACCGATCTGGGGTTCGTGGTCACCGGCCGGCGGCGCGACTACTACCACGCGCCGCGCGAGGACGCCCTTGTCATGGAGCGGCGAAAGGTGTAGGGTGCGGGTAGCTGATGTACACACCAGGAGGTTCCGTTGCGATGGACTTACAGAATCAGCAGCAGATAAGAGCTCATCTGATGGCAACCAGCGAGGAGTTTCGCCTGCTGGCCCAGAAACACGCCGAGTTAGACCGGCGGCTAACCGAGATGGAGAGTCAGGATTATCTCTCTACCGAGGAGCGGCTCGAAGAAGCCCGCCTCAAGAAGTTAAAGCTGTATGTGAAGGACCTCATGAACGAGCAGCTCTGCGGGGCGCTATCGGTCTAAGAGGGCCGTGGCCCGGAGGGCAAGGCGCAGGTTTGATCCCCGAAGCGATGGCGATTACGCGCCACCCACCGGTAGACCGCCTCGCCCACCGGGTTCGATAACGGCGTTAGAAACACCAGCAGGGCCAGCACGGCGGGGCGGGGAGCCACGACTACGGCGGCCAAGGCCAGGTACCAGAAGGCCGGCAGCCAAACGGCCATGGCCCGGAAGGCGTCATAGCCGCTGCGGATGCGGCCTCCGTTGACGGTGTACATAGCGTTGGCCAGCGTTTCCCGGCTCAGGCCCCAACGCTCGCCGATGCCGGTCTGCTGCGCCACCCAATGAAACAGCCCGTCCCGGTCGAACTGGGTGATCCGCCTCTTGGCCTGGGCGCAAAAGCCGCACTCGCCGTCCCAGATCACCGTAATCGGCTCCCGCGGCCATTCGAGGAACGCGAGCAGGGCAATCTGCGAGGCAAAGAAAAAGAGCGTGAAGGTCTGACCGGTGAACAGGACGAGGCCGCATTGAAACAGCGCCGCGATCCAGATGGCCGGCCTGGCCCAGCGGCGGAACAGCACGAGCACGGCCAGGGCGCCTTCGACCCCGATGGTCATCCAGCAGAATAGCTTGCCGAGCACGAGAGGCGGCAGCAGCGGCGCGGCCCAGAGGTAGAACGCGTTCTCAAGGCGCACCCCGGCCCAGTAGTCAAAGAAGCGTCCCGATTGCCAGTCCGGGTCGAGGACTTTGTTCAGTCCGGCGCCGAAGTAGAGAATCGCGACCTGCCAGCGGAGCAGCCGCGCATCGCCGATGGCGGCCAGCAGCAGCAGCAGCGCCGTGAACGTTTTGTTGTTGCCGAAGTAGGTGCGGGAGCTGAGAA
>JADCJL010000339.1 GCA_020247055.1 Acidobacteriaceae bacterium
CTCCGGCTTCATCTTGATGTAGACGATAGGCGCGACAATGGGGGTGAAGTTGCCGCCACCTCCGTCAAATTGACTGGTGATGAGCCCGCGTAAAATTGCTGAGTTACCAACCGGCTTCGAAACCTGCACTGTGCGGACCCAGCCAGCTCTGATTGTCATTAGAAAGATACGTGA
Organism: Acidobacteriaceae bacterium; assembly: GCA_020247055.1. Taxonomy (GTDB): domain Bacteria; phylum Acidobacteriota; class Terriglobia; order Bryobacterales; family Bryobacteraceae. The sequence goes on from JADCJL010000339.1 coordinate 175, forward strand.
TCCATCGGGGATGTATACTTGTCCAGTTTGTGCAAATTCCGAGTCTTCTCGCTCTCGCTCCTCAAAACAAAGGTAGTTTTCCTCTTCGTTCCAGTAGATACGGGTTAAATATACCTTGAGTTTTTTTGGCTCCGCGTATCTGGGGCGAACAGTGATGTAATTCCCTCCATAAGTGGACTCGACGGCCTGCCTCGCATAGCTTCCATATCTCTGCTGTGCGATACCTTTAGTTGTAGTAACACCTGCAATGAGCTTATTAAGATCTAACGATAAGTATTTGTACACTTTTTCAAAGGTTTCTCGCTTAGCTTTTTCGCCGTTTCGAACTTTCCGGATCGTTGCTTCGTCAATTTCAAGCTCTTTACCAATCGCAGTATTGGTTAGTCGTTTATCGCTTTGACGAATTGCCTTATCGATTTCGTCGCCAGCTTTGCGAAATTGCTCACTGCTCATATAAGCCCGCATTCGCCGGATGGCACATGGATTTGAGGCGCAGGTGACACGATTCAGATAGTATAATCAGTAGGTTGATCTGGATTGAGCGAGGTCGTGATGGCGAACCCGACGGGTGAAGCAGGGGATGGCTCCCTCAGGCTCGATTTTGACCGCCGCGTGAAGCTGGAGTTCCACGGCTCCCGCATCACCTCCGATGCCGGATTGCTGGCGTACCGCGAACTGGACGATGCCCTCGGTCTGAGCGCCATGGCGGGCGATGTCCTCGCCGATACGCGCACGGGGCGGAATGGCAGGCATGCCCTTGTCGGTCTTCTGCGGCAGTCCGTCTTCGGGCGACTGGCCGGCTACGAGGACGTCAACGACGCCGAGCGCCTGCGCCACGACCCGGCGATGCGCTGGATCGTCGGCGGCAAGGCGACCTCGGGCGCTGCGGCATCATCCAGCCAGATGGGGCGGTTCGAGACGCGCTGGCTGACCGGGGAGCGGAACCTCGTGGCGCTCGCCGATCTCTCCGGCCAGTGGATCGACCGGGTCCATGCTCGGCGTCCGCCAAGAGGCGTGGTCCTCGACATGGACTCCAGCGTCAGCCCCACCCACGGCGACCAGGAGATGAGTGTCTGGAACGGACATTACAAGTGCACCTGCTATCATCCGCTGTTTGTGTTCAACCAGTTTGGCGATCTTGAGCGCTGCGCGCTTCGTCCTGGCAACGTCCACAGCGTCGACGGCTGGAAGGCCGTGCTTGATCCCGTCGTGGCGCGCTATCGCGGCAAAGTTGCGCGCATCTATTTCCGCGCTGACGCCGGCTTCGCCAATCCCGATGTCTACGAATATCTCGAAGCCGAAGGGATCAAATACGCGATCCGGCTTCCGGCAAACCGCGTCTTGCAGGACAGGATCGGCTACCTGCTCAAGCGTCCGATCGGGCGGCCACCGAACCATGTTCGCCGGTATCACGCCAACTTCCACTACCGGGCCGCAAGCTGGTCGAAGCCGCGCAGGGTCGTCGCCAAGGTCGAGTGGCATCCGGGTGAACTTTATCCACGCGTCGGGTTCATCGTCACCAATATGGCGCGACCGGCGGAGAATGTCGTCGCCTTCTACAACAAGCGCGGCACCGCCGAGCAGTGGATCAAGGAGGGCAAGGGCGCGATCAAATGGACGCGACTGTCCTGCCGTTCCTTCGCCGCCAATGCGGTTCGTCTTCAGCTTCACGCGCTCGCCTACAATCTCGGCAATTTCCTGCGCACGCTGGCGACGCCGGAGCCGATCACCGACTGGTCGATGACCAGCCTGAGAGAGAAGCTGATCAAGGTCGGCGCCAGGCTCGTCAGCCATGGCCGCTACGTCGCCTTCCAGATGGCGGAGGTGGCCATCCCGGGACACCTCTTCGCCGACATCCTGCGCATGATCGCCGACCTGCGGCCGCCTGTCATATCGACTGCGTAGTGCGTTCCTATGTCGTATCCAATCGAAAACGAGGGGAGAGGTGCGTCTCGATGAAGGAGAATTCGGTGTTTTCCTGCTCACCAACCCACGCCGGCGCCTGGACAAGGGCCGAAGGCTGGCCGGCGTCGGAATCCGGTTGCCAAAATCTCAAAACAACGGCAGTTTCGGCCCCATCCAAGCGTTCATCTGGGGAATGTCGGCTGAGGTCGTTTACCCGCGTCGGTGCTGAGCCGGCAATGCTGGCGCAATCCTCGCCTCCTATCGATTGCCCCAGGGGATGCCAGCCATCCGTGTGACGTGGGGGACGTCGGTGCGCGGGAAGAGAGTGAGTGGCCGGGTCCGGCATCTCGTAGGGATCGGCGTGGGCCTGGCGCTGGCGTCGGTTGCGGCGCCGGCCATGGCGGATGATCGCGCGTCGCTTTTTGACGGTGCGAGGGTCGAGTTCGGGGGACGTGTCTGGCTCAGCGCGCCGCGGCTCGACA
>JADCJL010000034.1 GCA_020247055.1 Acidobacteriaceae bacterium
ACATCGTCTGTTACGATATAGCGGACGAGGGGCGGCGGGGGCGGGCGGCGAAGGTGTTGCTGGATTTTGGGCGGCGCCTGGAGGAGAGTGTGTTTGCGATGAATTTGGATGAGGAGTTGTACGGGCGGATGAAGGAGCGGCTCGGAAGGGTGGTGGAGGAGATGGAGGATACGGTGCACGTGTTTCCGCTGTGCGGGGCTTGCGCAGGGAAGATGGAGGTGATGGGACGGGGGGAGCGGCCGCAGGAGCGGTTGTTTTATGTGATTTGAGGGGGGGGTTGTTAGTAAAGGGATGGTAGCGCTTGCGCGGGGAGTTTTTTAGCGCAGCGAAAGATGAAAGTTTATCCCAAAGTGTAAGCGGGAAGACGTAATGAGTTCGGCAAAAAAAGTTGAAAAAAGTGTGAGAAGCCCTCCCGATAGACTAGGTTTTTGTTGTATTCTCGAAGGCGGGACAGACCGAGGTTACGTTGTGGAGTGTTGCTCCGTGGCCAAAGCTTTCCGGTGGTTTTAGTTCTGTTTTGGGGTTATGTCTTGCTTATTTCATGACATGAGCATCGGTTGAACGGTGCGACGAGAGGTGGTAGATGCACAGTGTTTTTCCATGTGTTGAGTTGTTACATGGGTGGTGTTTATTAGCGGATGCTCAACGCCGTCTGGTTTTGAAGATTTCCTCGTTTGTACTACGGCTTGAACTGCTATTGGTTCGAGTCTGACCGATCCCTTTACCTGTTCAGGTTGTGTTAGAGCTCGATTTAGAGTTTGACGAGATGCCGAAGATTGCTCCACTCTGCGTTTTTTCCCGGCCGCCTGAAGCGCAGGCGAGTGCGCTTGAGTTTCGATGTACGGTAGTGACGCCGATGTTGGGGGGAGGCGCAGAACTGCGCACGGCGCATGGCTCATCGAGCGGTTTTCGAGTGCGTCCTTCCGCAGTTCGTGGGCACCTGCGCTTTTGGTGGCGAGCCACAGCGGGCGCGAGGTTGACGGGGGACGCTTCGGACCTGTGGAGACGGGAGGCTGCGTTGTGGGGAGCGGCAGCGACGGCGGGACGCGTTCGTCTAGAGGTCTTAGTCAACGATCCCGGGCGAAACCTTACGCAATCGGAGCGCAACCAATTGCCCGCCCCGACGCCGATTTACCCGATTGGCCAAGCGGATCGTGCGCGAGTTATTGTTGGGATAGATTTTACGGTGAAACTGACGGTGTCGGGCGCGACGGGTCAGACCGAAGAGCAGATCCGAGCCGACTATAAGGATCTTCGACGCGCAGCCTTTGCGTGGACGCTTTTCGGGGGTGTCGGCTGTCGAACCCGGCGTGGAATGGGTGCGTTGTTGTGTCAGGACTTCATCCATCCGAACTATGCGTTGTCTTTCCCGCCGGCAAACGGCGAACAGGCGACGCCGCGGTTTACTTTGCCTGTTTGGGACGAGTTAACGTCGGCGGAACGGCGTGGCTGGGCGCAGTTAGGTGGGTCAGGGTGGGGTAGCCGGCCTCTGCTGGCGCGAATTCGAGCAGGCACGAGCCCGCTTGCTGCGATGAACGAGTTAATCGACGATTTGCGGAGTTATCGACTTGCGGGAGGGTACAGTGAGTTTGCGTCGCATGATCACACGTATCATTGGCCACACCCGATTCGGCGCTGGCCTTCCGGTCTGCTGCTGCGACCAGTGTTGGTGGGGGAAGAGTGGCACAAGATGGCCGTGCCGTTGTATCTCGATACTACGGTGCGGGACGCCAGCGGTAGGGATTACCTGGACGGCATGAATCATGCGCTGGATCATTTTTGGGATCAAAGAGGCTATCGATGAGGTACCTTTTGGCGGTATCCGTTGGCCCGGTGCAGGGGTTTATCGCGGCGGCGAGACGCACGCGTGATCTTTGGGGCGGATCGTTGCTGCTATCGGAAATCAGCAAGGCGGCAGCGCGGGCGATTCACCAAGCATGCAGCGGTTCGCTGGTTTTTCCAGCGCCCGAGAACGCGGAGGTCGAGTTGGCGGCGAACAGTCGCTTTCTAGTAGCGAACGTTCTGCTGGCGGAGTTGACGGGCGATGAGGAGGCGGTGCGGACGACGGCCGAGCGGGCGCGCGCAGCCGCGGAGAGGCGATGGCAGGAGTTTGTGGGCGGGGCTTATGCAGAGGTTTCCCAAGTGGTAGACGCGGGGCGATGGGAGCAGCAGCGCCATCAGGTGCTGGAAATCTACGCAGCGTGGGAGCCATATGAAGGGGTGGTATACCGAGAGGCGAGAGCACAGGTGATGCGGCGGCTGGCGGCTCGAAAGAGCTGCCGCGACTTTCTACCGTGGGCCGGCGCGGCGCGGGTGCCGAAGTCTTCTCTGGACGGGGCGCGGGAGAGTGTTTGGAGGAGTGGTGAGGGTGCGACGGGAGTTCGAGGCGGTCTGGGAGCAAGGTTACGTCTTAGCCGCCAGGAGCATCTTGACGTGGTTGGCGTGACCAAGAGGCTAGGTCTGGGCGCACAGCAGTTTCCCTCTGTCGCGCGCATTGCAGCGGAGCCGTGGCTGCGCAGTTTACCGCCAGCGTCGGGAGAATCCCTTCGTCGGGCGGCGGCATCTCTGGTGGGGGAGGGCCTGGTGCAGTTGCCTCCCGGCCGGTTTCCTCAGTTTGCGGATTTCCCCTTTGAAGCGGATCTGCTTTATCCGGCTCGGCTGCGCGAATTGACGACGGAGCCGGGAGAGGAGGTACAGGCGGCGATTGCTTCGGTTTATCGATCGCACGGTCAGCCCTCACCCTACCTGGCACTGCTTTTGGCGGATGGGGACAAGATGGGCGCGACGATTGGTGGGCTTGACTCTCCTGAGGAGCACCGGCGCTTTTCGCAAGCGCTGGCGCAGTTCGCGCACGCGGCAGAGACCATTGTACGGAATCATCATGGGGCGCTGGTCTATGCAGGTGGTGATGATGTTTTGGCGATGCTGCCGATTTCTGGGGTGTTGTCCTGTGCTGCGGCTCTGCGCGATCGATTCCGTGTCGCGCTACGGGACTGGCAGGGGCCGACGCTGTCGGTGGGGATCACGATTGGTCATTGTTTAGAGGATCTGGAGGATCTGCTTGCGCGGGTACGAAGCGCGGAGCGGGTTGCCAAGCAACCGGATCGGAACGGGTTAGCCATTCATTATGCGGCGAGGGGTCAGGAGGGCCGGTTTGTGAGGCTGCGTTGGCGGTCGAACGAGGTGGGGGGGGACGATGCCCACGAGGAGATGCTGCGGCTGCAGGCGCTGTTTGCGGAAGGTTTGCTGCCGGATAAGATCGCCTATGAGATTTCTTTGCTGGCCCGTCATTATGGCCATTGGGAGGAGGGGAACGCGGATCTGCTAGCGGCGATGCATGCTGATGCAATGCGGGTGTTGCGGCGCAAGCCGGGTGTTTCGGAAGCAACCAAGCGTTGGCTGGCGGGATGGATTGGTCAGCGGCTGGGGAGTGCGGCGGATCTCAAGGCGCTGGCCGATCAGCTTTTGATTGCACAGCATTTGGCGGCTCAAACGCCCGCGCGAGGCACCCATGGCTGAGATTTATCTGCGAATTACTCCACGCGATCCGGTGGTGATCCGTGATGGGCGACCGTTTGGCGCGGGTGCGAGTAAGATGAGGGCGTTGCCGTGGCCCTATCCGCAGACCATGAGTAGCACCGTGCGAACGATGTTAGGCAAAGAGCAGGGGCACGGGTTCGACGCGGCGGGGGTGGGCGGTCTGCTCACTTTGGGAATTGCTGGCGGGTTTCCGGAAAGGCGAGAGAGACTTTTCTTTCCGACCCCCGCAGATTTGGTGTGTGCAGAGGATGCTCCGCCGTTCACCCTCCGCCCGTTCGGACCGGCCGGACCCGCCGTAGTCAGCGGTTCTGTCTTGAAGCCTGAGCAGTTAGAGAGCTTGCCGTATCTGCCAACCGGCGCCGGAGAGTTCAAGCCGGTTCCGCCTCATCCCTTTGTGGAAGGCGCCTGGATGGTGGATTGGCTGTTGGAAGCCAACGGGCCGATGGCTCCAGGGTATCGGCCGGGCACGGTGCCGGCTCGCAATGAGGAACGGACGCATGTGCAGGTTGACCCGGCGACTTTTGCCGCGGCAGACGAGATGTTGTTTTCGTCGGTTGGATTGCGGCTGGAGCCTGGTTTTTCGTTCTCGTGCCGGATTCGGGGAGAGGAGGGTGCTTTGGCGCCGCTTCGCAACCTGAGGGCGTATCATCCCTTGGGCGGGGAGCGACGGCTGGCCTGGTTTGAACGCTGTGGCCGGCCGGCGGGGAGTTGGGAGTGTCCGTCGAGGATTCGTACTGCGTTGGGTGCGGGGCCGTTGCGGGTTCGTCTGGTTTTGGGGACTCCCGGTATTTTCGCCGATGGCTGGGTGCCGCAATGGTTGCGGGAGGGGGGCCTAGTTCCGGGGACGCGCACCGTGCGCTTGCGGTTGGTGAGCGCGGCGGTGTCCCGTTGGCTTCCGGTTTCGGGTTGGAGTTATGACCGGCGGAGTTTTGGCGCGAAGCCGATCCGCCGGTTAGTGCCGGCCGGATCGGTATATTTTTGCGAGGTCGAACCGGGTTCGGATCCGGCTGAGCTTGCTGCGGTTTGGTTGGAGCCCGTCTGCGATGATGCGCAGGACGGTCGCGATGGCTATGGCCTCGCTCTTTGGGGAATTTGGAATCCACATGCCTAATCGTTTACTTCTGGTTCATGCGCTGTCTTCTGTCCATGTTGGTACGGGTTCGGGTATAGGCTACATCGACTTACCGCTAGCGCGGGAGACGGTGACGAACTGGCCCTATATTCCCGGGTCGGCGGTGAAAGGGGTGCTTTCCGATCACTTCGGCGCGGGGGAACCGGCACAGAGGCGAGCGCAGCCAATGCTTCGTGCCGCGTTTGGCGTGGCGGACGATGCGCAGGCGACGGGCAGCAATGCAGGAGCGTTGGTATTTTCCGACCTGAATCTCCTACTGCTGCCGATCCGCAGCATTTACGGAACGTTTGCGTGGGCGACGTGTCCGCTGGCGCTGTCGCGATTCAGCCGGGATCTTGAGGCTTGCAATCGCGTGGTGCCTCCGCTCACGTTTTCGCAGAGTAGGGCAGCGCGACCGCAGACCCCTCGTTCTGCGTTGTTGCCCGGTGCGCCCGCGAACGCGGCGACGATTTATCTGGCGGATGCGGATATCGAGACGGAGGCATCGACCGTGGCGCTGACGTGGGCGACCACGATTGCAGATTTGCTGTTCAGTCCGGCCTCTCCGTGGCGTGCGTTGTTCCTTGAGCGGTTTATTGTGCTTCCGGACAATATGTTCAGCTTTTTTGCGGAGAAGGGGACGGAGGTGGCGACACGGGTGCGAATCAACCCGGAGACGGGTACCGTTGACCGCGGTGCGCTGTGGACGGAGGAGTCGCTGCCGCCGGAGTCGGTGCTGAGCGGGGTGACGTGGTGTGATCGAGTGTATCACGACGCAAAAACCATCACGGCGGTGCAACTGTTGGACCAATACTGCCAAGGTGAACGCTCGATACAGATCGGCGGTAAAGCAACGGTAGGCAAAGGACGGGTCCGGGCAGTTTTTGCTTGAGGCGGTTTGGGAGACGGGATTTATGCAAAATAGAGATCAACTTCGTGCGCAAGCGGCGTTTCGGTCAGTTTCGGAGGTGGTGCAGACTACGCCTGAGCAGAGGAGGAAGTTCAGTACTCGTTGCCGGCAGATGCCGGCGTTGATTCATCGTTCGGGACTTTGTCAGGCGATTGCTTTTTACCAAGCGAACGCAGCGCCAGTGCAGCAGCAGAATCCCAAAGCGGAAGCTTGGGCGTTTCGACAGTTTCTGAACGGATTTGCGTCCTGTGTTTTGCTTTCGCGTCCCGGGAACGAACGGACGATTGATCAGCTTGCGCAGATCAGTCGGAGCGCAACATTCGCGGAGTATCAGTGGCTTTCGCGGGATGCGCTGCAATGCGCGACCTGGTTCAAACGCTACGCGGAGGCATTGCTCGACCGGGAGGATGTGCCGGAATGAGTTGCCGGCGGGATCATTTGAATGTCGTGGTAACTGGCCAGGCTGCCCATTCCGGATTATTGCTGGATAGTTACCTGCGGGAGCGGACACCCGAGGGGAGGGGGTTGTTGCTGCAAGAGGCGATGGCGGCGTGTGGTAGGGCGTTGCCCATTTACCGGGAGGCGTACGCGCGGTGGGAGGGCTCGTTGGGTGGGGAGCTTCGATTTGTGAAGCGGGTGTTTCGGACGAAGGGTAGGGTGGTGGTGGGGATGGGGGACAAAGGAGTTTTGGAAAATGGTGTGAGCCTGCACCATACCTATGGGTTGCCGATGATCCCAGGGAGCGGCGTCAAGGGGCTGTGCTCTCATTATTGTGGTGCGGCGTGGGGCAGCGCGGATGCCAACTTCCTGCCAACCGGGGAGGCGCATCGAGTGTTATTTGGGACGAGCAATGAGCGGGGATTGCTACTGTTTGAGGATGCGTGGCTGGTTCCGCCCACCGCAGCGGTTTCGCCGCTTCAACTCGACGTGATGACGCCGCACTTCTCGGATTACTATATGAGCACGGGCCAGACGCCACCGACGGGACAGCAGGATCCTAAGCCGATCTCGTTTTTATCCGTGGAAGGTAGGTTTCTTTTCGCGATTGGCTGTATGCCATCGGAGGGGCGAGAGGCGCAATGGTTGAGTTTGGGGCTACGGATTTTGGCGGAGGCTTTGGGACATTGGGGTATTGGCAGTAAGACGCGAGCGGGATATGGCCGGATGGAAGCTGAGGCTGCTTAGTGTCGACGTATCAGGCGCGGATGGTGGGGGAGAGACAGGGCGTGGTTTATGTCGAGGTTGGTTTTGGTGATCCCGCACAGAATGACCGGATTGTTCCGGACGCGATTGCCGCGATTCAGGCACTGGGGTTGCGGGGAGGAACGGGGATTCATTTCAATGGACCGATGAGCATGCCGGCGGCGATGGCGGCGGCGCATGCGGTGGGTCATCTGTTCCAGTATGTGGCGTGCTTTGATCCGAAGCTGAACGCGTACGTCGTGGCAATCGCCCATGGTGCGGAGTATCGCCCCGGGCAATTACTCGCGGCGGAGCCGGCCGGGATATGAAAGTGGCTATTGTGGGTCCTCCTCACTCAGGCAAGTCCTGCCTCCGGGAGTCCCTGCGGAAGGCTTTGATGGTGGCACAGCCCGGTCTTCGACCCTATTGCCTGGACACTACGCCGGACGGAGAGGGCGCATGGTTTCAGGCGGCTTTTCAGAAAGACCCGTCGCTGGCGACTCAGTTAAAATCCCGAAAACGGCGGGAGTTTGACTGGCAGTGGACGATGCAGGCCTGTACGTGGGTGAGGCAATGTGCCCTTCCGCTAACGATTGTGGATACGGGGGGGCGATTAGACGCTAAGTTGGCGGCTATTTGCCGGTGGGCTACCCATGCGATTCTGATTAGTGGAAAAGCGCAGGAACTGCCTGAATGGCGATTGTTCCTGAGTGCCTTAGGTCTGCCGAGGGTGGCGGAGATCGTTTCTCAGCGGGAGTGGGTGGAATCGAGGTATGTGATCCGTGAGAATGTGGCGTATGTGGAATTAGGTGGATTGGAACGTGGGATGGACCGCTCGACGGATCCGGCGATCAAACTGTTGGCAAGTCGGGTGGTGCAATTACTGGGGGTATCTACTCCGGCCTAACGTACTCGATTTCATAGGGCAGCACTTCGCCAGTGGCTTGGCTGACCCACTGGAAGCGGCGGTTTTTGTCGATGGCGACAGCGGCCCCAATGGCAGAGCAGAGGGCGTTGCCGCTGGTTATATCGACCATGATGTCTCGGGAACTGACGGAGTGTTCCGTTTCGAGGTAATTGAAGGCGTCCTGAAGGATGGCGGCGAGGGAGGTAGCGTCTTCGAAGTTGACGCCGTCCTGCCACCTGGCGTGGAGATTGGTTCCTCGAACGACTTCGAGGTTGGCTCCGAGTTTGCTACCGAGCAGAGTTACAGTTTCGCGAAAATGGCCTACGGTGCGAACGGTTCCTTTTTGAGTCCGGAGGCGGAACAGGACGTCTCTGGGTAGTCTGGCGGCAAGGTCGGCGGTTGCGGTGGGGGATGCGGGGTTAACCTGATGGTCGGCGAAGAGGTTGTTGAGCGTTCTCTCATACTCGGGGTGATCGGCCGAGGGAACTACAACGACGAAGGTGAGTTTGCCGGGCGACCAGCGGGTTAAGTGTGAGTAGATGGCGGATAGGGGCTGACGCCAAGGGCAGGCTTGATAGCGGCTGAGCATGTCCTGGGCAGTGATGGAGTTGTCGCCGCAGTTGAGGTACATTCTTTCAATGGCCGATTCGCCGAAGCCTTCAGGGGTGCTGAGAAATAGAATCAGGGCCCTGCATTCGGAATGGGGCTGGGGGTTGACGACGAGCGCGCCGGCGCTCTGTAGGGCAACGAAACGATTGAGAACCCACAAAATGATTAGAAACACGATGAGTGCGGCGAAGGCGGCGGGGTTCCATTCGAAACCGGTAGATTTGAACATCCCGCTGGCGAGTGTGACGAAGGCTTCGAGAGAGATCAGGAAAGCCGCGACGAGGAAGAAGAGGAAGAATTTCTTCCAGATGGTAAGCCGGTTGGTGAGTTCTCCAGACTCGGCGACCAAGTAGTGTCGTAAACGTCGTCTAATCGAGCGCTGGGGCATGGAGTTCCTCCGTTGCTGATTGTAACTTACGGATGGATCTGTGCGGAAGTAATTATTTCGGTCTTGGGCGCTGGCGTCCAAATCAGCCGGAAACCAGGCGGGCTGAATTGAAGATGGGGAGCGATGGTGTCGTGGCGCATGGACGGCGAGGGAAGGGGGCGAACCGCAAGACCCCGGCCGTAAGTAGAGATGATTTCCTCACTAATCAGGCGGCGGTCGGCTAACTCCAGGCCGTTTAGCCACTCGCGTACCGGCTCACGGCCGTTGGCAGCGCGATAGAAGCGGGCGGGAAGCCGCTTGATCCTGTCGGGCACCGACCCCAAAGTATCTTTTGGGGTTCGGGATGTCCAAGCACCCGAGTGGTCTGCATAGGAACCGCGCACAACGGACTCGCAGCGGCCTGTGCGCTCTGTGTGGAACCGCGCACAACGGACTCGCTGCGGCCTGTGCGCTCTTACGGGGTATTGCAAGAGCTGCAATACTTATAAGGTATGAGGGCGGGATGGCTCAAGACGGCTCGGCTTGCTGGTGGGTGGACTCAGGCAGAAGCCGCGTGCCGACTCGGTGTGTCCCAGCCCTATTATTCCCAGCTTGAGAATGGGTCTCGCCTGGTGTCCGGAGAACTGGCCCTTACCGCTGTTCGCGAGTTTCGGCTTTCGCCGGTGGCACTTCCTTTGCCGGACCTCGATCCGCACCTCGCGCCGTTAGACGCCCGCGAACTTGCAGCGCAACTGGCGTGGTTCGCCTATCCCGGCTTCACGCACCTCAAGAAGGCGGAAAAGCCCAGGAACCCGGCGTTCCTCGTAGCTGCCGCGTTGGCGCACGCCGATCTCGATGCGCGCCTGGTCGAGGCTTTGCCCTGGGTCTTGTTCGCGTTCCACGATCTCGACTGGAATTGGCTCGGCGCGCAATGCCGTTTGGGGAATCAGCAAAACCGGCTCGGCTACCTGGTCACGTTGGCGATGCAACTC
>JADCJL010000340.1 GCA_020247055.1 Acidobacteriaceae bacterium
CGCGACCCGTGACTTTGTAGCGGCCCGGATCGGGAAGGTTGCCCGCCGGGTCCATACCCACGCCGAGGTTGTGAAATTTCTGGTCGGTGAGCAGGGCGTGGTCCGCCGCAATGGTGTGGCAGAGAGCGCAGCGGGCTTTATTGCGAAACAAACCCAAGCCGCGCTGGGCCTCTTCGCTCAGGGCGGTTTTGTCGCCGCCGAACAGAAAACGGTCAAACGGGGAGTTGCCGCGGAGCAGCGTCTTCTCGTAGGCGGCAATGGCTTTCGTGATCCGTTCGAGTGTTACGGTCTCGTCGCCGTAAGCCGCGGCCATCAGCTGCCGGAACTCCGGGTTGGCCTTGACGGCGGCCACCACGCCCCGGCTCGAATGGCCCATCTCGACGGGGTTCATCATGGGTCCCGAAGCCTGCTCCTCCAGGCTCGCCGCACGGCCGTCCCAGAACTGGCTGCTCCAGTAAGCCGCGTTCCAGACCGAGGGCGCGTTGCGGTTGCCGCGGCCGCCGTTGACCCCGGGCGAGTGCGGCCGCGGGTCGGCAAAGCCCTTGCCGGGCTGATGGCAGCCCGCGCAGGCGAGCGACCCGTCCACCGACAGCGACGGGCTGAAGAAGAGCTTTTTGCCGAGCGCCACCGCGGCGGCCGGCGCGCCAGGCGGCGCGGCTGGCAGCCCGAGCGGCGCGCGGAGGCTGGCCGGCGTTCCGACAAAATCGGCCTTCGTACAGCCGGCCAGCGCCGCTACCGTCAACAGCGCCAGCCCGCGCCCCGCTACTGCCCGATGACTACCACGCCCCACGGCCGTTCACCCGCCTTGATCTTCCGGACCACCTGCATGGTGGCTACGTCGATTACCGACACATCGTTGGACGGCCCGTTGGCCGAAAACAGCATCTTCTCATCCGGCGACAGCGCAATGCCCCAAGGCCGCTGCCCCGCCTCAACCGATCCGACGACTTTATCGGTAGCGGTATCAATCGCCAGCACCTTCTTGCCCCGCCCCGTGCTGACGTAGAGGCGGCGGCCATCGCGCGTGAGCGCCGTGCCCATCGGTTTCAGCCCCGGCTCAAGCGTCACGCTGCCCGCCACCGCCATCGTTTCGAGATTCAAAATCGTCAGATTGCCGTCGTTTTCGTTGGTGACGTAAGCGCGCTTGCCATCGGGCAGAATCGCGATATCACGCGGCCGCCGCCCTACCTTGATCGTCTTGACGACCTTGCCGGAAGCGGCGTCGATGACCGCCACGGTGGCGTCGTCCTCGGAGGTCACCAGCACCAGTCTTCCATCCGGACTCAGCCGCACACCCTCCGGCTCCTCGCCCGTCGGAACCGTCTTGAGCACCGTCCCATCGGCAATCCGGATCAGGCTCACCCCGGCGGCGTCTTCGTTGGCAACGTAGATCGAGGCGCCGTCCTTGCTGATGGCGAACTGTTCGGGATCGGAGCCTCCGAAAAACTTCCGGATCACTTTCCGCTGAGCGAGGTCCACCACGCCGATGCCATCGGCCGATTTATCCGGCGGCGGCAGGGTGCTTTCATCAACGCCCGGAGGAGCCGAAGGCGAGCCGCTGAGGGCGACATAGATCTGTCCGCCCAGCGCCTGCACCCCGCGCGGCCGTTTGCCGAGCGGAATGCGGGCAACCTCCTCGGGCTTGGCGGGATCGATCACGGTGAGGTCGCCGGACCCTTCGTTGGTGACGTAAACCAGGTACGGGGGCCGGGTCTCCGACACCGGAGGAGCCGCCGGCTCGGGAGCCTTCGTACAGGCGGCGCCGAACAGCAGGACAACGGCGGGCAGCAGTTTCTTCATAGTGCCTCAGAACGTAACGCGGTCTTTCTTCTCGTCGAGCTTGGCGGCCTCAAGCCCCGGTACCTTCAGCAGGTCTTCCCAGGTTTTGAAGCTGCCGTGCTCTTTCCGCCACGCCAGCACCGCCGCGGCCTGCGAACGTTTCAGGCTCAAGCCGCTTTCCAGCTGAATGGCCGTGGCCGTATTCACGTTGATGCGCGGCACCTCTTCGGCAGGGAAGTTCTTCACCAGATAGTCAAGGACGAGGGCGTACTCCTCGTCGGAGGCCTTCATGCCGAACGCCGTCATCTTGGTCATCGACTTCTCCCAGCCGCCGCGGTCGAGCCGGGGCGAGATGGCCCGGGCAATCTCGTGACACTGTTTGCACAGCCGTTCCGTTTCCGCTTTGCCCGCGCCATCGGGCAACACCTGCGCGGCGGCCGAGGCCGCCAGCGCCCACATCAGAAGGGATCGCATACTCTTATCTTAAATCTCGAACGGGAAGCTGAACACGTACTGGGTACCGTCGAAGGTCGACACGTAGACCCGGCTGTCGCCGGCGGCGAGCGAGCCGCTGTGCACGAAGGAGATCATGGTGGTTCCGGAGCTCCACACCTCTTTGCCGGTGGCGCTGTCGAGGGCGTAGAGGACGGCCGGCACCGACTTGGCGACGGTGGTCTTGAGGTCGTTGGCGCGGAACTCGCCCGAAGAGAGCGCGAACACCACGCCGTTAATAACGACGGGCGCGGTGGGGGAGACGAGGTCGCGCGAGGTCCAGGCGACCTCGAGACGGCCTTCACCGGCCAGCTTGAAGGCCGTGATGTTTTTTCCCGAGGGGGCGAGGATCCAGCGCGTACCGGAGGGGTCCTGCCAACTGGCGAGCGCGCCGGCCTGATAGCCCGGCGTAGCAAACACCGCCGACTGCGCGTAGGCCTTGCTCAGGTCGGCCGTATCAATCACCTGTAGATGGCCCTGCGCACTGGTGGCGGCTACCAGATTTTTGCCGCGGAACTCGAAGACCACCGGAGCGGAGGTGAACTCGCCCACCGGGGACTTGTAGGAGCCCTTTACCTCGAGAGTCTTGCCGGTCAGCGCCGTCAACTCAGCGCCCGCCGTGACATAGACGGTCCCGTCCGGAGCGATGGCCGGGCCGGCCGTGCCCGCTACGTTACCCGCCGCCTTCCACTTGTTCACTTTCTTGGCATCCATTTCGAGGGCCCAGACGCCGTTGTCGACGCCGCCGCAGGCGTTCTGCGTCGCCACGTAAGCGACGCGGTCGACGACGATGAGGCCCTGGGCGTTGGCGCCGGCGGGGAGAAACTGGAGCGCCGGGGCCGGCTCCTCGCCGTTTGAGACGTAGAGCGAGTGCAGCAGACCATCGCCCGTCAAGGCATTCACCCACTGAATCCGCGGAGAAAACGGACTGGGCGCCGCCGGGGCTCCCGGCTTGGCAGGCGCAACCGGCGGCGGTGCCGGACGCACCGGAGCATCGCGTCGCAGCGTCACCGCGCCTTCGTAGGGCTGCCCCACTCCCGACTTGGCCGGGTTACCGCGGCCGGGTCCGGCGCCGGAGGGGACGGGCCGGTAGGCGAGGACGGTGGGACGGGTGACGTTGGCCGTCATGCCGCCGGGGCAGGCGAGGGTGCCCGCGCTGCGCTTGGCTTTGCCGGCGTAGTTCTTCTCCCATTCGACCCGGGAGAGGTGAAGGTCGTAGGCGACCACGCGGTCATCGCTGGCGCCGAAAAATCCAAGCGTGCGGAAGCCACGGTAGCCGATGTAGAAATCGAGCAGGGCCGGCGGGGTGAGCGCGTTCAGCTGCCGGGCCGTGTTGGCCGGTTTGGCCTTCCACAGTAGCCCAAACCCGGGCTTGGCCATCGTAGCCTTCGAAATCTTCTCATCGTTCCGGACCCAATACGAACGCTGCGCGTCAAAGCCGCTCGTCATCCAATCCCCGCTGCCGCGCTGGGCAACCGCCGCCGGCGGCAGGAGGGCCGGCAGAAGGGCAGCGGCGGCCAGAGCGACTCTACGCAGAACCAAAGTTGTATTCATCATTTCCAAGCTCGATTCACAATCATATAACCAAGACGATCGGTTTGGGATATAGTGTGATTTTCGGAGTACCGCCTTGTCTATGAGAATCTCTTCGCTCGCTCTTGTTTTCTTTACCGCGGCCGCCTTTGCCGGCCCCGCCGACTGGCTGACGGATGGAGGCGACAGCAAACGCAACAACTGGCAGAAAAACGAGACCATCCTCACGAAGGCCAACGTCAAGGGGATGCAGCTGCTCTGGAAGAAAAAGCTCGACAACCAGCCGCGGCAGATGCACTCGCTGCTCGAGCCGCTCGTCATCGGCAACATCAATACAAAGAACGGGCCGAAGGAGATGGTCATCCAGGCCGGGGTCTCCGACAATCTCTACGCCCTCGACGCCCGAAACGGCGATCTGTTGTGGAAGCGCCATTTTGAAAGCACCTACGCCGACCCCGTGGGCGGCCGCGGTCCCAGCGTCCTTTGCCCTGGCGGCATGACGGCCAACGCCACCATCGGCCCCGGCGACCAGCCCGGTTCCTATAAGATCTACGCGGTTTCCTGGGACGGCCGGCTCCACATCCTGAACGCCGCTGACGGTGAGCCGCTCTCGCCGCCGCTCAAGTTCATGCCGCCCAACGGTAAGCCCTACGCCTTGAACCTGGTCAACAACGTCATCTACACCCACAGCGCCCAAGGCTGCGGCGGCAACCCGAACATGGCCTACACCTACGACCTCGCCACGCACAAAGTAGGCAGCTGGGGCCCGGCCGGCGGCGGCATGTGGGGACGCTCCGGCCCGGCCGTGAGCAAAGACCTCGTGATGTACACCGGTACGGGCGATGGCCGCTGGGACCCCGAAAACGGCGTCTACGGCAACGGCATCATCGGCGTCAAACAGAACCCGGAGACCAAGGCTCTCGAACTCGTCGACTACTACGGCCCGTCGAATGCGGAGTGGCTCTGGAAGCGGGATCTCGATATGCAGGTCACCCCGGCCATCTTCGACTTCAAAGGCCGCGAGTACATGATTGACGCGAGCAAAGAGTGCCGGATTTATTTGATGGACACCGAGTCGATCGGCGGCGACGACCACCGCACCCCGGCCTACCGGACTCCGCTGATCTGCAACGAGATTGTCGACTTCGCCGAGGCCGGCATCTGGGGTTCGCTCGCCACCTGGGAAGACACCAAGGGAACCCGCTGGATCCTGACCCCGTTCTGGGGCGCCAAGCACTCGAAGTACAAAGCGCCGCTCGAATACGGCCCGGTGAAGAAGGGCGCCATCGCGGCCTTCAAGATGGAGCTGGTCAACGGCAAGCCGGTGCTCCAGCCGGCCTGGGTTTCGCGCGACATGAACCAGGCCGAACCGCCCATCATCGCCAACGGCATGATCTTCGCCTACGGCAGCGGCGAGAACACGGCGCAGGCCTTCCCCGATGTCGGCCTGGATTTCCGCATGGAGCGCCGCGTTCCGCTCTCGACGCACGCCGTCCTCTACGTGCTCGACGCCGAGACCGGCAAAGAGCTCTGGAACAGCGGCAAGGAGATCACCAACTGGAACCATTGGAGCGGTCTCGGCCTTGCCAACGGTCAGGTCTACATCAACACCTACGACGGCCACCTGTACTGCTACGGCCTCAAGAAATGAGGCTGGTCCGTGTCCTTCTGCTCCTGGCGCTGAGTTCGCCGCTCCGCGCCCAGGAGCTCTCCCGCGAACAGCTGGAGACGGCGATTGAGGCCTACCGGCGGGTGCTGCTCGACTGGGGCGGCCTCACCCGGTACGGCAGCGAGAACGCCGAGTTGAAGCCGCAGCCGGGCCGAGTAGTGTTTCTCGGCGATGAGATTACGGAGAACTGGGGGCCGGAGTTCTTTCCCGGCAAGCCGTACCTGAACCGGGGAATCACGCGGCAGACCGTAGCGCAGATGCTCGTGCGTTTCCGGCAGGATGTGATTGCGCTGCAGCCGGCGGTGGTCGTGATTCAGGGCGGCACGAACGACCTGGCCAGTGTGATGGGCCCGTCGACGGAGGGCACCATGGCCGAACACTTCATGTCGATGGTGGAGTTGGCCCGGGCGCACAAGATCAAGGTCGTGATCGCTTCGGTGACCCCGGTCTGCGACTGCTTTTCGAAGATGACGGCCCGCCGGCCGGTAGGCAAGATTCTGAGTCTGAACGGGTGGTTGAAGCAGTACGCCGCGGCCAACGGCCTCGTGTATCTCGACTACTACGGGGCGCTCGTCGAAGGCCGGTTTTTTAAACAGAGCCTGACGGCGGATGGTCTGCTGCCGAATGCGGCCGGCTATGCCGTGATGGCTCCGCTGGCGGAGAAAGCGATTGCCGCAGCGCTGGCGCGCTAGGAGGGATTGAGGAACGGCAGCCGCGCCTTGATGCGCTCCCAGAGCGACCGCTCCGGCTCCGCGCCAGCGTCTACCGGCCGGGTGATCTCGGTGGCCTTGAGGTCGAACGGATCGGCCAGAGGCGCCCAGGGCGAAGTGCTGATGAGCCGGACCCGGTAGCCTTCAAAGGCATAGGTCCGGCGCTCGAGTTCACCATCCGGTTTTGCGAGAACCACGGAAAACCCGGTGACTTCATAAGTCTTTTTTCCGGAGTTGACTTCCACCGGATGCACCGCGCTGGGATAGTAGCCTTTCACATCGCGGAGGCGGAACGCGGTCTCGTAGCGTTTGCGCCGGGCGTTGAAGATGAAGACCCGGAGGCCGTCGAACTCGTACTCCTGGCCGCCCTGTTGAATAGTCGTCCAGAGATAGTGCTTCTTTACCGTGCCGTCCTCGGCGGTGACGTCACCCAGCGGAAACCAGGAGGTGATCCGCTGGCCTTCGGCATACTGCGCGACCTCATCGGGAATGGTCATGGCCAAGGCCCGGGTCAGAACCCACCCGGCCCGCCCCTCGACACTGCGCACGAGGCTCCAATCTTCGAGGCGCACCGCCTCGGCCTCCGGGGCGGGAGCGGATTTGGCCCCCGGGGCGGGCCGGGATTCTGGCTTCGTTTCGTAATTTGGCAGCGGCGTCCGGCGAGAGAGTTCCATCCAGTTGGACGGCGGGGCGGGCGGCCGGGGCATGGGGGGCCGGTCATCGGCCTCGGCTTTGCCCTTGTCACGATCCCGGCGCGTGGCGCGCTTCTTCGGAGCCGGTTTTTCGGTGGCGACCACCAACTGCTTGTTCACGGCAGCCTGAAACGGCAGGCGGGGGACGAGCCGGTGCCCGAGAATCTCCATCCTGTCGTTTTCTTTCAGCTGATGGAAGCTGGGGGCTTGGCGGTTGGGCTCGGTGTGGATGTTCAACAGATCAAAGACCATGGCCTGTCCCTGCGAAGGCAGTTTGGCCGCCACTTCATTGGTTACCCGGAGCCGGTCCATCTGCTGCGGGGTCAAGAGCTTTTCGCCGTCGCACCAGCCTTCGACGCCATTCGAGACCCGGACGCGGGTGAAGCGTCGCCGGACCTGGAGAATCGCCAACCGGTCACCATGCTTGACCGTAGCCACGGTCGGCGACTTCAGCGAAATCTCCTGACGAACGTTTAGCGTAACCGGCCCCGCAAACGCCTCGCCGATCACCGGCGCCAAGGCAGGACCCTGCTTACACCCAACGCTCACGACAAGGAGCGCCGCCATCACAACTGCAAAAATCCCGCGCATAACGACGCGCCACCACCAGAGCACCCTCTAGTTTAGCGCGAAGGGACCCACACGCGCAGTATTTCCAACTCTTCCGTGCCATCGACCACGTAGCGGCCAAGAGCGGCGGGCACCAGCCAGGCCTGTCCGGCGCGCAGTTCCTCCAGTTCCCCGCCCCAGCTGAGCAGCCCGGCGCCGCGGGTAACCACCAGCAGATGAAACCGCTCCGGGTCGGAGTGCCAGAGGGTGGGCCCATCCTGACAATACCGCTCCGTGGCGAAGTAGGGACATTGGGCGAGCAGGCGGCCGGATGGCGCCGCCGGGCCGGGGGCCGGACCCCAGTCGAGGACAGCGATCGAGGGTTCGACGTGGAGTTCGCGGGGCCGGCCGTAGTCCCACAGCCGGTAGGTGACATCGGAGTTCTGTTGAATCTCGCAGATGGCGAGGCCGCCGCCGATGGCGTGGACGGTGCGGGCCGGGGTGAAGTAGGTCTGCCCGGCGGCGGCCGGCCACCAGTTGAGGAGCGACTCGGCCGACCCGTCGGCTAAGGAGCGCCGCAGTTCAGCTTCGGTGGTCTCCCGCGCAAAACCCTGCGCGATCACCGCATCCGGTTCGGCCGCCAGGACGTACCACATCTCCGTCTTGCCCGGCTGCTGGTGATGCTTCCAGGCGTGGTCGTCTTCCGGATGTACCTGGACGGAAAGTTTTTCGGTGGTGAACAGGAACTTGATCAGGATGGGAAAGCGGCCGGCGGGCAGGGCGGTGCCCATCACCTCCGGACGCTCCGTCAACTTACCCAGCGGGAGGCCCGCGGAGGTTTCAATATCGTCCGAGGAGAGCCAGACTTCGCCAATGCGGCGGTCGACGGGCGGATACCAGGGGTCGAGCGAGGTGGCGCCCCACACTCGCTCGACGAACTTGGGCTGGAGCGCGATGGGCCTCATCCCAGCGCGACGATGAAGTTATGAATCCGGTCGAGGCCCCGTTCGATCTCATGCATCGAGGTCGCATAGGAGATCCGGATGTGCTTCGAGGTGCCGAAGGCTTCGCCCGGGACGACGGCAACGTGAGCTTCCGAAAGCAGCCGCTCGCAGAAATCCATTGAGGAGTCAATGCCCTTCTTGCCGAAGGCGACGCTGATGTCGGGATAGGCATAGAAGGCGCCCTGGGGTTCGGCCAGGGTGACGCCGGGGATCTGCCGCAAACGGTCGATGACAAAGCGGCGGCGTTCGCGGTAGGCCGCCATCATGACGTCGATGGAGCCCTGCGGACCGCGCAGCGCTTCGACGGCGGCCTTTTGCGCAATCGAAGTCGGATTGGACGTGGAGTGGCTCTGGAGCTTCATCATGGCGTCGATGACGGGCTTCGGGCCGAGGGCGAAGCCGATGCGCCAGCCGGTCATGGCGTAGGTCTTCGACAGCGACCCGGCAACGATGACGGTATCTTTGGCGCCCGGAACCGAGGCGATCGAGAACGGTTCGCTGTCGTAGAGGAAGCGGCAATAGCATTCGTCGGTCATGAGCCAGATGTTGCGCTTCGAGGTGACGGCGAAGATGCGTTCGAACTCTTCGCGGGGCAGGACGGCGCCGCTCGGGTTGCTGGGCGAGTTGATGATGACGAGTTTGGTTTTGGGGGTGATGGCGGCTTCGATCATGCCGGCCGTGAGGTTGAAGCCATTCGCTTCGTCGGTTTCGACGAAGACGCAGGTGCCGCCCGAGTAGTTGACGACGTCTTTGTAAGTGACCCAGTAGGGGACGGGGATGATGACCTCATCGCCGGCGTTGATGACGGCCTGCATGATGCCGAAGATGGCGTGCTTGCCACCGACGGTGATGACGCATTCGGCCGGGGTGTAGTTGGTGCCGTAATCGGCTTTGTGGCGTTCGCAGACGGCCTGTTTCAGCTCCTGCGTGCCGCCGGCGGGCGTGTACTTGGTGAAGTTCTTCGAGAGGGCTTCAATCGCCGCGTTCTTGATGTTATCCGGGGTGGGAAAGTCGGGTTCGCCGGCCCCGAAATCGACTACGTCGACTCCGTCGCGCCGCATCTTGTCGGCGTCGGCGGCGACCTTCATGGTGGAGGAGACCGAGATGGTGGCCATCCGGCCGGCCACGGCGAGGTTTTCTACATGCACTGGGGAACTCATGGGATTGTTTGCTTTACCTGTGGACTGGATTGAGGGAGGGAGCGGGCCGGAACCGTTCGGCCAGCCGCGCCTCGACCGATGCCGGCACGAGGCCGGAGACGTTGCCGCCGAGGCGGACGACCTCTTTGACGAGCCGGGAACTGATAAATGAATAGGCCTCGCCCGAGAGTAGAAACATGGTTTCGATATCGGGGCGCAGCCGGCGGTTCATGAGCGCCATCTGCAACTCATATTCGTAGTCGGAGACGGCGCGGATGCCCCGGACGATGAGGGTGGCGCCACGCGCCGCCGCGTAGTCGACCAGGAGCCCATCGAAACTATCGACCTCGACATTGGGGAGATTCGCGGTGACCTCGTGGAGCATCTGCATCCGTTCGGAGACGCTGAAGAGGGGTTGTTTGCTTTCGTTGTTGAGAACGGAGACGATGAGGCGGCCGACGAGGCGGCTCGAACGGGAGATGAGATCGAGGTGACCGTTGGTCAGCGGATCGAACGAGCCAGGGTAGATGGCGACGACACTGTCGGTAGAGGAACTCACGCGCAATGGATCTTATTTTAGCGGATTCCCAGGGCGCGCTTGGACCTAATAACGGAAGACGGTGACGATCTGTTCGGTCTCGCGCCCCTGCGTGTCCCGGGCGGTAAGGGTGATGGTGTTGAAACCGGTGGCGAGGCGGATGGGGTTCATCATCCAGGTGGTGGTGCCGGTGGCGGTGCCACTGGTTCCATTGGAGACGCGCCAGGAGACGCGGCTCACACCGACGGAGGAGGCGGCGGTGCCACGCAGGGAGAGCGTCGCGCTTGGCCACAGGAAGCTGTAGGTGGTGGGGGCGACGAGGGAGAGCCGGGGGGGCGCGGCGGGGTCCGCCGTGGTGGTGGCGACCTCGATCTGGAGGGAGCGACCGATGGTTCTCCGGCTGTCATCGCTGACCAGGACGGTAACGATGTTGAGGCCGGGAACCAGGCGGACGGTGGGGATGGTCCAGGCGAAGGTTCCGGGGCCGGAGGCGGTGGTGGTTCCTTCCCCCCACATGCCTTTATCGGTGACCCAGCGCACGGTCGGGGTGCCGGTGACGCCGGTCGCCATGCCGAACATGGGCAGGGACATGGCGGTGGTTTGCAGGTTGGCGGCGGGCGAGAGAAGTTCGACGGCGAAGGTGGGCGGGGTGGGGGGAGCCGGGTTGGCGGGTGGCGTAGCCGGGGGAGCAGCGGGCGGATTCGCCGGGGGATTCGCCGGGGGATTGGCGGGGGGAGC
>JADCJL010000341.1 GCA_020247055.1 Acidobacteriaceae bacterium
CTTTGCCACGACCTCGACCCCGGCCACGCCGAATACGCTATCGGCGAGCGCGGCGGCAGCGATCAATCTGGCGACCAACGAGGCACAGACGCTGCTCGATGTGTTCAATCTCATGGTGGGATCGAAGTCGTATCCGGACCTGATTGAGCGGGTGGGAGGGCGCCTGGAGCGGGCGCTGGGCTTTGAGGGGATGGTGGTGTACGGAGCGAGTGAGGGCGGCCGGATTCGGCGGGACCATTGCTACGGCATCCTGAAGGCCGACGAGGCGGTGAGTTCGGTGGAGAGCCAGGCGGTGCGGCAGGCGGTGGCGATGGCGGCGACGGCGGAGGCAGCGGCCGGGGAGGGGCAGCCGATGCGGACGGCGTGCGCCATGCCCCTGTTCGGTTCCGAGCGGGAGTTGGTGGGGGTGATGTGCATTGTTTCGCACCGGGAGGCGGCGTTTACGCGGGATCATGTGCGGCTGCTGTCGTCGGTGACGAGCCGGATGGGCGTCATGATGCAGCTGCTGCGGCTGCACGAGGCGATGGCGCTCGAGGCGCGGCTCGATCCGCTGACCGGGGCGGGCAACCGGAGAGATTTTGAAGACCGCTTCTGGCGGATGCAGCAGGAGGCGCGGCGGCGGCGGGAGAAGCTGTACCTGGGCTACGTGGATATCAATCATTTTAAGGAAGTGAATGATACGCACGGCCACGGGACCGGGGACCAGGTGCTGTGCTGCGTCTGCGATGCGCTGCGGGATGCCTGCGGGGCGCACGGGGCGGTGTTCCGGTTCGGGGGCGATGAGTTTGTGTTGACCGTGGCGGACCGGGAGGCCGAGGATTTGACCGAGTTCCGGCGGAGCATTTCGGCCAACCTGCGGCGGCGGTTGCGGCAGCAGGATCTGGCCGGGCTGGAGTTGGAATTGAGCCTGGGTTTCGTGGCGGTGGGCGAAGAGGCCCAGCCGAGCGAGCGGTACGTGGCGGCGGCGGACGTGGCCATGTACCGGGATAAGCAGGAGAAGCGGCCGGCGCCGATGGAGACAGGGGTGGCGAAGCCGGAATCGATGGAGCCGGTGGCGTGAACCGCCGGGTGGCGGGATAGTTCGCCATGCCGGGGAGCGCCGTTCGACGGGGAGTGGCAGCGGCGGCGGGGGCGGCGCTGCGGGTGACGGGGGCTTTGGGGTTGACGGCGATGGCGCTGGGCCTGCTGTTGTACTATGCTCCGGGCCGGGAGTATGCCACCGAGACGATGAGCGTATTCGGGCTGGCCGGAAGCGGGGCGGGAGATCCGGGGCCGAGAGATCCGGGGGCGGGAGATCCGGGGGCGGGAGATCCGGGGGCGGCCGAGTTTGTCGGGCAGTACGTGCGGAATCTGCTGCGGGGTGAGTTTGGCTATTCGAGCACGTTTCAGAGCCCGGTGCGGACGCTGGTGGCCGAGCGGGCGGCGGCGACGGCGGGCCAGTTGTTGAGCGCGGCGGGGCTGTTGGCGGTGGCGGTGGGCGTCCTGGTGCTGAGCGGGCTATGGCGGGGCTGGCTGCGGGGATGGATCGGGGCGGCGGCGATGGTGCTGCAGAGTATTCCTTCGGCGCTGTTTGCGATTCCGATTGTGCTGGCGTCGGGACCGCCGTTTGTGGCGATTGCGCTGGCGGCGCTGCCGCGGACGCTGCGGGTGCTCGACGCGGTGCTCGCACGCCAGCAGGGGGCGGCGCACCTGGCGTGGATGCGGGCGATGGGATGCGGATGGTGGGCGATGACGTGGCACGGGCAGATTCGGGCGGCGGGCCGGGAGCTGGCCGAGGGTGCGGCGAGCATGGTGCCGCTGCTGTTGGGGAGCCTGCTGGCCGTGGAGATTGTGGTGGGCTATCCGGGTTTGGGGACGCTGGCGTGGCGCGGGGTTTACGGGCGGGATCTACCGCTGCTGGGGGCGGTGACGCTGCTGTTTTCGGCGGCGACGAGCCTGTCGTCGGCGGTGGCGCAGCGGGAGGAGCGATGAGCCGGGGGGGTCGGCGGTTGGCGGCGCTGCTGCTGCTGGTGCTGGCCGCCGGGCCGCTGCTGGTGCCGGAGCGGCTGGCCGAGGAGGACCGAGAGGCGGTGCGGAGCGCGCCGACGCGGGAGCATCCGCTGGGGACCGATGCGCTGGGGCGGGACAATCTCTACCGGTACTTGCGGGGGATGCGGATGTCGCTGTCGGGGGCGTGCGCGGCGGCGGTGGTGGCGACGGGCATCGGCCTGCTGGCCGGGTTTCTGTTATCGCGGCTGGGGCGCGGGGGCATGGCGTTCTGGGGGCCGGCGCTCGATACGTTTCAGTCGATGCCGTGGTATCTGCTCGTCTTTCTCATCCGGGCGTGGACGCCGCTCGATACGGGGCCGGAGCAGTTGACGGTGATTCTGTTTACGATGCTGGCGGCGCTGGGGTGGGCGCCGGCGGC
Organism: Acidobacteriaceae bacterium; assembly: GCA_020247055.1. Classification (GTDB taxonomy): domain Bacteria; phylum Acidobacteriota; class Terriglobia; order Bryobacterales; family Bryobacteraceae. The sequence goes on from JADCJL010000341.1 coordinate 2,408, forward strand.
GCGGACCGTGGCGGCGGCGTGCCGGCAGCTGCGGCAGGAGCCGTGGGCGGCGTTTGCGCGGGCGAGCGGGATGGGCGGGGCGCAGATGTTCCGGCGGCACTACTGGCCGCACCTGGTGCCGCTGGCGCGGGTGCACTTTCTGATGCTGACGCCGGCGATTCTGCTGGCCGAGTCGTCGCTGGGACTGTTGGGACTGGGGGTGCCGGATTCGGCGCCGTCGTTGGGGTCGGCGCTGACGGATCTGCTGCAGCCGGGGGCGCGGTGGTGGGAGGCAGCGCCGCTGATACTCTTACTGACCGCCGTGCTGAGTTTGCAAACGATCTCGCGGCGATCGACCGATGAGAGCAAGAGGACATGATGCGAATCTTCTTTATTCTTTTGGCGGCGGGATGGTTGGGCGGGGCCGGGTTGTGGGCGTCGGAGGTGCGGTTTTCGCTGCGGTCGGATCCGCGGACGATGGATCCGCTGGCGGTGTCCGATCAGGCCTCCGAGGCGGTGCGGTATCTGACGACGGCGCGACTGGTGCGGGTGCACGCCAAGACGCGGGCGGTGGAGCCGGAGCTGGCGGCGAGCTGGAAGCTGAGCGCGGGCAACCGGGTGTTGACGTTCCGGCTGCGGCCGGGGGTGAAGTTTTCTGACGGAACACCGTTTGCGGGCCGGGACGTGGTGCACACGCTGCGAGCGCTGCTCGACGCCAAGCGGAACCTGCCGGCGGGCGAGGAGCTGCGGACGCTGCCGATTGTGACGGTGGAGAGTCCGAAGGCGGACGAGGTGGTGGTGAAGTTCGCCGAGGCGCTGGCGGCGCCGGCGCTGTACTTCAGCGAGATTCCGATGGTGCCGGCGAGCGGGGCGGCGGCGGGGTTGGGGCCGTTCCGGGTGGCGCAGTACGAGCGGGGGCGGCAGATCCGTTTTGAGAAGAACCCGCATTACTGGAAGGGGGCGGGGTATCCGGCGGCGTCGGCGGTGGTGGTGGAGATTCTGCCTTCGGCCGAGATTGAGCGGGGGGCGTGGACGGCGGGGCGGCTCGATTTTCTTGAGACGGTGGACCCGGCGTTTTTTGATCAGATCGCCGGGACGGGGGCGGCGCGGGACAGCGGGCCGACGGCCGAGGCGGAGGTGTTGTGGTTTAACCTGAACGAGAACGCGCCGATTCCGGCCCATAAGAAGGCGTGGTTTCAGAACCGGGAGTTTCGGCGGGCGATTTCGCGACTGATCCGCCGGGAGGACCTGGCGCGGATTGTTTACCGGGGGCGCGGGACGGGGGGAAGCGGGCCGTTTTTGCCGGGGTCGCCCTGGGCGGCGCGGCGGCCGGCGGCGGCGGCGGCGAAGGTGGAGGAGGTGGTGGCGGGGCTGGCGCGGATCGGCTTCCGGCGGGACGGGGGCGGGGTGATGCGGGACGGGGCGGGCAACGCGGTGGAGATTTCGATTGCGACCAACGCCTCCAACCGGGCGCGGATGCAGATTCTGTCGCTGTTGCAGGCGGATTTGGGGCGGGCGGGGATCAAGGTGACGCCGGCGGGATTGGATATGCCGTCGCTGCTCGAGCGGATGGGGGGATCGAAGTCGTACGAGGCGATTGTGCTGGGGCTGACGGGGGTGAGTGACGATCCGAATCAGCAGATGACGGTGTGGCTGAGTTCGTCGGCCAATCATCCGTGGCGGCCGGGACAGGCCAAGCCGGCGACGGCGTGGGAGGCCGAGATTGACGACCTGCTGCGGCGACAGGTGAAGACGGTGGACGTGGGGAAGCGGAAAGGGTTGCTTGAGCGGTTTCAGCGGATTGTGGACGAGGAGTCGCCGCTGCTGTATCTGGTGCATCCGCACGCTTTGAGCGCGGTATCGCCGAAGCTGAAGAACGCGGCGCCGGGGAACCACCGGCCGCGGGTGTTCTGGAACATTGATCAGCTGGAGGGGGGGCGCTGAGTTGGGGGCGGAGCTGCTGATTGAGGCGCGGGTGAGTTTACGCTACGGGGCGCAGGCGGTGCTGCGCGAACTCGAGATGACGATTGCGCCGGGGGCGACGGTGGGGTTGGCGGGTGAGAGCGGGAGCGGGAAGAGTTCGCTGGGGCAGATTTTGTTGGGATTGTTGCGGGCGCCGGCGGTGGTGGAGGGTTCGGTGCGGTTTCGGGGCGAGGAGCTGGTGGGGCGCGGGGAGCGGGAGTGGCGGCGGATTCGGGGGCGGCGGATTGCGTTGATTCCGCAACTGCCGCAGACGGCCTTGAACCCGGCGCTGACGCTGGGCGAGCACGTGCGGCTATTTTGGAAGACGCACAGCGAGCGGCCGTGGGGCGAGGGTTTGGCGCGGATGCAGGGGCTGCTGGCGGGGTGCAACCTGCCGGGGGATGCGGGGTTTCTGGGCCGGTATCCGCGGCAGATCTCGGTGGGGCAGGCGCAGCGGTTTGTGATTGCGCTGGCGGTGCTGCACGCGCCGGATCTGGTGATTGGGGACGAGTTGACCAGCTCGCTCGACAACTACTCGCGGAGCCAGGTGCTTGAGACGGTACGGCATGTGCAGCGGGAGAGCGGGCTGGCGCTGCTGTTTTTGTCGCACGATCTGGCGGTGATGCGGGCGTTTTGCGACGAGATTGCGGTGTTGCACGAGGGCCGGATTGTGGAGCGGCAGGACCCGGCCGGGATGTTTGCCGCTCCGCGGCATCCGTTTACGCGGCGTCTGGTGGCGTTGACCGAGCAACCGTTGGGTTCAACCGAGGTTTTGGAGTAGCGGCCGGCGCGGCGTTACCGTCATTTTGCGATTCGAACCCAAGGGCGGCGGTAGCGGCGACGACCTTGACGGGCGCAACGGCCGGCACCGGCGGGGGTTCTGCGGGGGCCGGCAGGTGGCGGCGCTTCTCCTGGGCGTGCTCGAGGAGTTTGACGGCTCTTTGATAGGAGCGTTCCGCCGTGGTGAGATAGCGCTGGATGCGATCGTATTCGCGGGCATCGGATTCCCGCAGGAAGACGCCGAGGACGCGACAGTCGCCTTGCGGGAGCGAAAGTTGGTCGAAGCCGGGGTTTTCGTGTCCTTGGGCGGCGAGGTATGCTCCGGTTTCGGCCTGGCCGTGGAGGAGAAACATGGCTTCGATGCGCTGGGCGCGGTTGTAACGCCAGAGGGCCTGCGCGAGCTGGCCGGTGAGCAGGCGCTCTTCGGCGCTGACCGGCTGATAGGCTTCGATGAGGGTTTGCCGGAGCTGGTCGAAATCGGCTTCCGATTCCCCGGCGATGAGCAGCGACTTGGCGCAGAGACCGTGCGCGAGCCGGTTTTGGCTGGAGACGGCTTTGCCGGCGATGGACTTGGGTCCGGTGGAGTTTTGAGCGTTCTTGCGGTTGCGTTCGATGATGGTCGATGCCGGTGGGTTCGTCTGGTCCCCTGTAGTGAGCATGGAAGATCCTCCCTGGATTAAAGGGAAACAGCGGTTCCCTTTCTGAGTCCAGTGTGTGCGCAGGGAGGGTGCGAAGCCGGGGGGAGAAACCGTAAGTGATTGAGGGGGAAGGAGATATTTTTTTAAAGGGAGTGGGAACGCGATGCGGGGCCCCGGCAGATACCGGGGCCCCGCACGAGTGGGAGGGAGGCGGATTCGAGCGGTTAGAAGATCGCGGCTGCTCCCGAAGCCCCCTCTCCGCCGACGGTGGACAAGGGGAAGAGTCCGGTGTTGTCGCCCCACAGGAGGCTGTCACCCCACAGGAGGCTATCGCCCCAGAGGAGACTGTAGCCCTGCGAGCGGCTGTCGCCCCACACCACGCTATCGCCCCACAGGACGCTATCGCCCCAGAGAAGGCTATCGCCCCAGAGGACGGAGGTGCCCCAGACGTTGCGGTCGCGGAGCTGGCCGAGGTTGCCGAACAGGGAGCCCGAAAGATGGGAGAGGAAGACACAATTACGTGCTCCCGGGGAACAGTTGTTGGTGAGGCGGGGGGAGAGAGCCCGGCCCAGGAACGGCAGCGCCGGGAACTCGTTGAGGGCGGCGCGGACATCGAGAAAGCCGGCGCCGACGGTGAGCAGGTCGTACTGGATGGTGCGCAGTTGTCCGGTTTGCGGGTCCGAGTAGGTGCTGGTGCGGGGGAAGGACTTGACGGCGGTTTTCATCAGAGCGGCCTTAACGGCATCGGGAGTGGCGCTGAAGCCCCACTTTTGGATGTAGAGCGCGGCGGCGCCGGCGGCCATGGGGGTGGCCATGCTGGTGCCGCTGAGGTTGAGGTAGCTCCCGGGCGTGAAGGTGCCCTGCGGCAGGTAGGAGGAGCGGAGCGCCACTTTACCGGCGAAGGTGTTGGCGAGGGTGGTTCCGGGGGCGAGGGCGGCGGTGATTTCGTTGCCGGGGGCGACGAGATCGGGCTTGATGATGCGATCACCGGCGGTGGGGCCCTTGGAGCTGTAGGAGGCCATCAGATCGTCGGCGCGAGAGGCGGTACCCATGTCGCGCACGGCGCCGACGGTGAGGACGAGGGGGTGATTGCCGGGGGAGCCGATGGTGCCGTAGCCGTTGGTGCCCCGGGAGTTGTCCCGGCCGCGATTGCCGGCGGCGACGGCGACGAAGATGCCGTTTTCCCAGGCTGCGGCGACAGCGCGGCCGAGCGGGTCAATCTGGTAGGATTCCATGGGTTTGCGCCCCAGGGAGAGGTTGATGACGCGGATGTTGTGACTGCCGCGCAGTTGGATGGCCCGGCCGATGGCGCGGAGTACGGAGGAGTCGGTGCCGGCGCCCTGAGCATTGAGGGCCCGGAGGTTGATGATGTTCGCTTCTGGAGCGACGCCCAGGAAGACGCGGGAGCGCAGGGTAGCCTTGCTGTCGGAGCATCTGCCGTTGCCGGCGATGATGCCGGCAACGTGGGTCCCGTGGCCGTAGAGGTCGTCGGTGGTGTCTTCTCCCTCGACAAAGTTTTCGCTGTAGACCACGCGGCTAGCCGTGCAGTTAGCGTTCCGGAGGTCGTCGACGCGGCGCACGCCGCTATCGATGACGGCGATGCCCACGCCGGCGCCGCGGAAGCTGAGGCTGTGGACAGCAGTAGCGTTAACGGCCGGGGTGGCGAACTCGAGATTGGCACCGATGGGACGGTCGATGGAGATGTAGGTGATGCGGGAGTCCTGGGCCAAGTTGGGAACAGAGCTCAGGGGCACTGTGGTGGCGAGGGCATTGATAAACTCGAGGCCGCCGCCGGGACCGCTGAGGCTCACCGATACAGTCCCTCCCGGCGATCCCGGCAATCCAGGCGAACCCAGGCCTGCGCCGGTGGTGGGTCCCAAGCCGCCGGGGGGCGGAGGGGACGACGGAGAGCCGCCGCTGGACTGCGGCTGGAACTGGACGATTACATTGACGGTGCCACCGCCCGAACTGGGGGAGTTGAGCATCGCCGCGAGTTCGGGCGAGATTTTCGGAGAAGCAGTGGCGCCGAACAGGCTGGAGCCGACGGCGAAAAGGAAGCCAGCAAACCGGAGCGAGGCGTGCCGCGTGCGCAGAGATATGTTCGAAGATAGACCAATAACTTTCATAGAATCTCCAGTAACTTTTCCTGCTTCACTGAGCCGCGCGGGTTGGCGAGAGGGTGCTCCCCGAGCAACTTGCGAACCATGGGAATACAAGTACAAGCCGAAAGTATCAGAGCAGGGGGGCGGGCGAGAAGTTACTATAGATTCATTCGCCGCTTCTTTTCGCCTTATCCCCGCACGGGGAGGATATAAGTAACAAGTACTTACCCCGGCGAGATAGCCGGCGGAGAGGCGAGGGGCGGGGTGGACCGGTTAGAACGTGCGCGTGCCGAATACCTTGGTTTGGATCCGGTGGACGGCGGAGGGCGTGGTGAGGTAGAGGGTGGCGCCGCTGAAGGCGCAGTTGGTGGGCGGCTCCGGGGTGGGGAGCAGGCCGAGGGGTTCCCCTTGGCGGTTGTGGACGGCGAGGCCTTGGGGGGTGGCCATCCAGACGTTGCCGTCTTCGTCGGTTTTGAGGCCTTCGACGGCGAGGGGGGCATAGGGCTGGGCGGGAGCGAGGCGGCCGTCGGGGGCGATGGCGTGGCGCCGGACGCCGGAGGCGGGGCCGGCGGCGACGTAGAGATGCTGCTGGTTGGAGCTGAGGGCGAGGGCGCGGGCGTGGGGGGCTTCGGCGACGGGGCGGAGCTGGCCCTGGCGGGTGAGCTGGTAGACGCGGTGGGCGGGAGGATCGGTGAAGTAGATGCTGCCGTCGATGGCGTAGACGAGATCGTGGGGGGATTGGAGGCCTTTTTCGGCGAGAACGGTGAGGGCTCCGTTCTTTTCGGTGCGGGTGAGGCGGCCGGCGGCTTCGGCGGTGAGGAGGCGGCCCTGATGGTCGAAGGTGAGGTTGGTGGCGCGGCGGTTGTTTTCCCGGAGGGTGGTGAGTTGGCCCGGCTCCCATTTGTGGATGCGTTGGTTGGGGACGTCGGTAAACAGGAGATAGCCGCGGCGGCTGAAGACGGGGCCGTGGGCGGCGGCGAAGCCGGTGGCGAGGGGGGGGAGTTTCTGGGCGGGGTCGAGGGGGAGCGGCATTAGGAGCCCTCCCCGGGGGCGTACCAGGATTGGGGCGGGGGTTTATAGGCGATGGTGAGATGGGGGGTTTCGAGGCGGCGGCCTTGCTGGTGGCCGGATTCCATGAGGCTGGCGAGGGCGCCGGTGACGAGGAGGGTGCGGCGGACGTCGAGGGGGGGCTGGCCGGTGGCGATCATGCGGGTGATGGCGTGGACGAGCATGGAGAAGTTGTTGGAGTTTTCAATAGGGATGTAGCAGCAGGTGGCTTGCGGGGGGCCGTGTTTGGGTTTGACGGCGGCGAGGTAGTCCGAGACGCCGCTGAGGGCGAGGGTGGCGGCGGTGAAGCCGTCGCGGTATTCGATGAGGCCGAGGGTGGCCTTCATCTCTTCGGGGCGCTGCGGAGCGGGTTTTTGCTGGCGGGCGAGAGCGGCGTCGAGGAGGTCGCGGCGCCAGAGGCCCTGTTTTTCGGCCTTCCAGACTTCGTCCCCTTTGAGGAGGCGGACGGCGCGGATGCCCGTTTCCCCGCCCCGGCGGCGTTCGGCGAAGGCTTGCAGGGTTTCGAGGATATGGAAGATGCCGCCGTCGCCGACCCAACCGCCGCCGACGGCGAGGGCGGAGTCCATGACGAGGCCGCGGGGGGGATCGTAGTCGGGGCGGCGGAAGGTGACGGGGACGCTGGAGCCGGCCATGAGGGGGAAGCCTAACTCGCGGGACCAGCGGAACATTTGCTGGGCTTTGGCCCAGTCATAGGAGAGATGTTTGTCGACGAAGACGGGGCAGGAGCGGCCGGAGCGGCGGAAGACGTTGACCACCTGTTCGAAGAACTCGTAGCGGGGGTAGAGGTGCTGGTCCTTTTCGTTGTGGGGGTAGTTGCCGTGTTCGCAGACGAGGACGACGCCATCGACGGCGAGTTGGCCGGTGCCGAGGGTGAGGGCGCCGGCGATGTCGGGGGCGAGGGCGACGTTGTAGGCGGCGGCGAGGCGCTGGCCGATGTCGCCGGGGTGGATCTGGTCGATCCAGAGGGAGGCGACTTCGAAGGGGGGATCGTAGTGGGCTTCGTGGATCCAGTAGCCTTCGAGGAAGCGGGTGATGAAGTTATCGGAGTGGGAGCGGACGTGATAGGTGGACGAGAGGCAGGCGATGCGTTTTTTGCGGGGCGGGGCGGCGAGGGCGAGGAATTGGCGGCGTTTCATTTTTGCCTGGCGACCTCTTCGTTTTGACGGAGCACGCGGAGGAGATTGAGGCCCATGATTTTGCGGATGTCGGTGTCGGAGTAGCCGAGTTGGATGAGGCCTTTGACGATGTTGGGGTATTTCGAGACATCTTCCATGCCGACGGGGGCCATGCCGGAGATGCCGTCGAAGTCTGAGCCGAGGCCGACATGGTCGACGCCGGCGGTTTTGGCGAGGTGGTCGAGGTGGCGGACGAGGACGGAGACGTCGACTTTGGGCATTTTTTCGAAATATTTGCGTTGGATGGCGCGGACCTTTTCCCAGTTGACGGGCTTTCCGTCGGTGACGGCTTTGATTTCGGCGTCGCGGGCGGGGCGGTTGCGGAAGTAGACTTCGTAGGCGGCCTTGTCGAGGTAACCGGCGTGGAAGTTGAGGCAGATGACGCCGCCACGTTGGGCGATGGTTTGGATGACGGAGTCGGGCATGTTGCGGATGATGGGGGCGATGGCTTTGGCCGAGGAGTGGGAGGCGATGACGGGGGCGCGGGAGTGTTCGACGGCGTCGAGGACGGCTTTGTCGGAGATGTGGGAGACGTCGATGATCATGCCGAGGCGGTTCATTTCGGCGATGAGTTCGCGGCCGAAGGGGGAGATGCCGGTGTGGATGGTTTGTCCGGTCATGGAGTCGGCGAAGTTATTGGAGGCGAAGTGGGCGAGGGTCATGTAGCGGATGCCGAGGCGGTGGAAGAGGCGGAGGACGCCGAGGCTATCGGCGATGAGGTGGCCGCCTTCGAGGCTGGCCATGGCGGCGAGTTTGCCGGAGCGGTGGATTCTTTCGACGTCGGCGGCGGTGTAGGCGAACTCCATATCCTTGGGGTTGGCGTCGACTTCGGCGTGGAGGGCTTCGAGGGTTTCGAGAGCCCGGGGGAGCCAGCGTTCGGGGGGGAAGTCCTGGGGTTGGGCGTAGAGGCCGAACAGGACGGCGCCGAGCTTGCCTTCGCGCATGCGGGGGATGTCGAGTTCGTAGTAGTTGTGGCGGTCACGGAGGCGGTAGTTTTCGTCGGCGAAGTAGCGGGGGGTATCGATGTGGGCGTCGAAGATGAGGAGGTCCTTCATCAGGTTGCGGAAGCGGGCGTCCTGCGCGGGGAGGAGGAGCGAGGTGAGGAGGAGGAGGGGGGCCAGGCGCGTCATTGGGGTCAGTATACTAGCTGCGGGGTTGTTTGCGGTGCCAGTCGGTATGGCGCTCGAAGGCGGTGGCGGCGGCGATGAGTTGGTCTTCGCGGTGGGGGGCGGCGATGAGCTGGAGGCCGACGGGGAGGTTGTTTTTGGTGAAGCCGCAGGGGAGGGAGAGGGCCGGGAAGCCGAGGAGGTTCCACTGGGCGGCGTTGCGGAGATAGACGAGATCGTGCTGGCCGAAGGGGAAGGCGGGGCCGGGGGCGGTGGGGGTGAGGAGGATGTCGGCTTGGCGGAACCAGGGGGTGGGATCGGCGCGGAGGCGGCGGAGTTCGGCGAGGGCGGCCTGGTAGCGGGCGGGGGTAACGTCGGCGCCGCCGGTGAGGTTGGTTTTGGTGGTGGGGTGGAAGAGTGCGGGGTTTTGCTGGAGGCGTTGGGCGTGGTAGGCGTAGGATTCGGCGGCGATGATTTCGGCGTAGGCGTGGGGGAAGCCGGGGAGGAGGGGGGAGCGGGTGAGGGGCGGGAGGGTGACGGGGCGGGCGCCGGCGGTGAGGGCGGCGAGGGTTTGGATGGCGGCGGCGAGGAGGGAGTCGGTTTCGGGGTCGATGTTGTCCCAGAAGAGTTGGCGGGCGAGGCCGAGGCGGAGGGATTTGACGTTGACGCGTTTTTCGAGGATGGGCGGGGCGCCGAGGGCTTCGTGGAGGCGGGCGGCATCTTCGGCGGTGCGGGCGAGGGGGCCGAGGTGGTCGAGGCTGCCGGCGAGGACGGCGGCGCCGGCGGTGGGGACGGCGCCGTAGGTTCCTTTGAGGCCGGTGACGCCGCAGAAGGCGGCGGGGAGGCGGATGGAGCCGCCGGTGTCGGAGCCGATGGCGCCGAAGCAGAGGCCGGCGGCGATGGCGACGGCGGAGCCGCCACTGCTGCCGCCGGGGGAGTGGGCGGGGTTCCAGGGGTTGCGGGCGGTGCCGTAGGCGCTGGTTTCGCCGGTGAAGTTGTAGGCGAACTCATCCATGTTGAGCTTGCCGAGGAGGATGGCGCCGGCGCGGCGGAGGTTGGCGAGGGCGGGGGCGTCTTGCGCGGGGATATTGTTGGCCCAGTGGCGGGAGGCGGCGGTGGTGGGGACGCCTTTGGCGTCGAGGAGGTCTTTGACGGCGAGGGGGATGCCGTGGAGGGGGCCGCGGGGGCGTCCGGCGGCGAGTTCGCGGTCGGCGGCGGTGGCTTCGGCGCGGGCGGAGTCGGCGAGGACGGTGATGAAGGCGTGGAGGCGGGGTTGGGCGGCGGCGATGCGGTCGAGGCAGGCGTTGGTGAGGGCGAGGGAGGTGGTTTGGCGGCGGCGGAGGGCTTGGGCGGCTTCGGTGAGGGTGGAGTAAGGGAGCGGCTGGGCTTGGACGGCGGTGGCGAGGAGGGCGGCGAAGTGGCGGCGGGTGAGCATAATGGGAGTTTTATTTTACGTTGTTTGGGGGTAATGTCAGAGAGAGATGCGACGGCGAGCGATGGCGGGATGGATGGCGGGGGTGACGGGGTTGGGGGCGGCGGGGGGGCCGGAGGTGCTGTGGCTGAAGCGGAACGGGTGGGTGCCGAATAACGAAGCCTTGCCGGTGTTGTTGTGGCGGGGGGTGATGGGTGCGGGGAAGGTGGACGCGATGGAGGCTTTGTTCCGGAGGCAGGGGTGGACGCCGGAGTGGCGGAACGGAGTTTATCCGTTTCACCACTACCATTCGACGGCGCATGAGGCGTTGGGGTTTGCGGCGGGGGAGGCGCGACTGTTGCTGGGCGGGCCGGCGCCGGGGGGGCGGGAGGTGACGGTGCGGGCGGGAGATGTGGCGCTGCTGCCGTGCGGGACGGGGCATTGCCGGTTGGCGGCGTCGGCGGATTTTCTGGTGATTGGGGCTTATGGGTTGGGCCAGCGGTGGGATTTGTGCCGGGAGGGGGCGGACGCGGCGGGGATGGAGCGGATGCGGCGGCTTCCCTTCCCGGCGACGGATCCGGTGGGGGGTGCGTTGGGGCGATGGTGGGGTAGTTAGTTTTCGCGTTTTTGGACGAATTGGAGATTGGTGGTGAGGATGTGGCCGAGGGAGCCGTTGGTGTAGTGGCGTAGCTCATAGCCCATGGCCATTTGGAGTTGGGGGGAGAGTTGGCGGAGGAGGCCGAGGCCAAGGCGGAAGGTGCCGCGTTGCTGGGCGTAGAGGCCTTCCAGGGAGGCGTAGGGCATGAGGGGTGCGGCCTGGCGCTGCCAATAGAGGCGTTGGCGGGCGCGGGTGAAGTTGCCGGAGGGGGCGAAGACGAAGCGTTCGACGAGGGTGCGGGATTCGAGGGTCATCTTGGGGGTTTTGATGAGGGGGGTTTGGAAGCCGCCGAAGCCGCGGTGGAAGGCGTCGAGGTCTCCGGTGAAGCGGACCTCCTGGCCGATGTAGTAGTAGCCGGCGATGAGGGTGAGGCGGGGCTTGAGGGCGTAGAAGGCGAGGGGGCCGCCGCGGAGTTGGAAGAAATTGGAGAGGTTTTGATGGGTGCGGAGGCGGAGGTGGCCCTGGAGGGTCCACTTAGCGGTGGGTTTGAGGAAGGCGTTGAATTGATGAAGAGATTCGCCATCCTGGGCGGGCAGGATGGTCGCGAAGAGTAGAAGAATCACCCCGAGGCGCCCCACGGGGTGATTATTTCAATTTAGTTACAGCTTTGCAACAAACGGGTTACTAAGCCGCGGCGGCGATTTTTCCTTCGAGGCCGGGGATCATGGCGGCGAGGACCTCTTCGATGCGTTCGACGAAGAGGAAGGTGAGTTCGCTGCGGACGGCATCGGGGAGTTCGCGGAGATCCTTCTCGTTGGCGGCGGGGAGGATGACGCGTTTCATGCCGGCGCGGCGGGCGGCGAGCACCTTTTCCTTGACGCCGCCGATGGGGAGGACGAGGCCGGTGAGGGTGATTTCGCCGGTCATGGCCGTATCGGAGCGGACGGGGAGTTTGGTGTAGGCCGAGGTCATGGCGGTGGCGGCGGCGATGCCGGCCGAGGGGCCGTCCTTGGGGATGGCGCCGGCGGGGACGTGGACGTGGAGGCCGTGTTTTTTAAACGCCTCGGGATCGATGCCGAACTCCTGGGCATGGGCCCAGATGTAGCTCTGGGCGGTGCGCATGGATTCCTGCATGACTTCGCCGAGCTGGCCGGTGATGGTGAGGCCTTTACCTTCGGGCAGGGTGGTGGCTTCGAGATAGAGGACGTCGCCGCCGGTTTCGGTCCAGGCGAGGCCGGTGACGACGCCGGCCGGGAGCTCCTTGCGGAACTTTTCGGGCGGGACGGCTTCCGGGCCGAGCAGGTCGTAGAGGTGCTCGGGAGCGATGGTGACCGGGTGGTGGCTGTTTTCGACGATCTTGAGGGCGACCTTGCGGACGACCTTGCCGATGGTGCGTTCGAGGCGGCGGAGGCCGGCTTCGCGGGTGTAGCCGGAGATGATGCGGCGCAGGGCGGCGTCGCTGATTTCGCACTGTTCGGCGGTGACGCCGGCTTCGGTGAGCTGGCGGGGGATGAGGTATTTGCGGGAGATTTGCACCTTTTCTTCTTCGGAGTAGCCGGAGAGGCGGAGGATCTCCATGCGGTCGAGCAGGGGCCGGGGGATCGTGTCGAGCGAGTTGGCGGTGGTGATGAACATGACCTTCGAGAGGTCGAAGTCGAGGTCGAGATAGTTGTCGCGGAAGGTTTTGTTCTGCTCGGGGTCGAGGACTTCGAGGAGGGCGGAGGTGGGGTCGCCGCGGAAGTCGCGGCCGACCTTGTCGACTTCGTCGAGCAGGAGGACGGGGTTGTGGGAGCCGGCGCGGCGGACGGCCTGGATGAGGCGGCCGGCCATGGCGCCGATGTAGGTGCGGCGGTGGCCGCGGAGTTCGGCTTCGTCGTGCATGCCGCCGAGGCTCATGCGTTCGAATTTACGGCCGATGGCGCGGGCGATGGACTGGCCGAGGGAGGTTTTGCCGACGCCGGGGGGGCCGACGAGGCAGAGGATGGGCGCTTTGGCGGCGGGGTTGAGCTTGAGGACGCTGAGGTGTTCGAGGATGCGCTCTTTGACGTCCTTGAGTTCGAAGTGGTCTTCGTCGAGGATGGCGCGGGCGTTGGCGATGTCGAGATTATCGGGGGTGGTGGTGGTCCAGGGGAGGTCGAGGACGTACTCGATCCAGCCGCGGGTGACCTGGTGGTCGGGGGCGTTGGCGTTGGTGCGTTCGAGTTTTTTGAGCTCGCGCTGGACCTCTTTGCGGGCCTGTTCGGGGAGTTGGGTTTGTTCGAGGCGGGTGCGGAGCTGGTCGATCTCCGAGCCCTCTTCGTCGTCGCCGAGCTCCTGCTGGATGGCCTTCATCTGCTGGCGGAGCATGTACTCGCGCTGCTCTTTGGACATTTCGCTGCGGGCTTCGCTGGTGATTTTCGAGCGGAGTTCGAGGACCTGGACTTCGTGCCAGAGGTATTTGTGGAGGAGGCGGAGGGCGTCGACGCGGGTGTCGGCTTCAAGCAGGGTCTGCTCTTTGTCGACGGGCAGCGACATCATGGAGCCGAGCAGGAAGACCATGCGGAGGGGGTCTTCCTGGCCGGAGAGGAGCTTGGCGAGGTCCGGGGTGGCATCGCCGTGGGCGAGGGAGATGGCGCGGGAGGCGAGTTCGAGGATGGTGCGTTCGAGGGCCTCGACTTCGGTGCCGACGTCTTCGGGGAGCGGGAGGGGGCGGACGCGGGCGTGGAGGTAGTCCTGATCGGAGCTCACTTTGACGACAGCGACCCGGTCGACGCCGAGGACCATGAGCTCAAAAGAGCCATCGGCGGCGCGGGAGTGACGGCGGATGACGGCGGTGGTGCCGACGCCATAGAGGTCGTCCTGGGTGGGGTTTTCCATGCTGGCATCGCGTTGGGAGACGATGAGGATCTCCTTGCCTTCGGACGCCAACGCTGCTTCGACGGCCGCCTGGGTGGATTTGCGGCCGACGGACAGGGGCAGCATGAGTCCGGGGAACAGGACGGTGTTTTTGAGGGGCAGTACGGGCAGCGTTTTCAACTCTTCGCTGGTGTTCATTTAGTGCTCTCCTATCAAGATAGATGCGCGTCAGGCCATCGCGGATACAGGAGGATTGAAGTCCAGACCGGCGCGGAGGGGATTGAGCTCCACTTTTACGGTTTGGCCGTCGCGGACCTCGCCGCTGATGAGCTTTTTGGCGAGGGGGTTTTCGATCTCCTTCTGGATGGCGCGTTTGAGGGGGCGAGCGCCGAAGCTGGGATCGTAGCCGGTGCGGACGAGCCATTCGAGGGCGGCGTCGGAGAACTCGAGGGAGATTTTCCGGTCGGCGAGCCGTTTGGTGAGGCCGGCGAGCTGGACGAGGACGATCTCTTTGAGGTGCTTTTCATCGAGGGAGTGGAAGACGATGATTTCGTCGATGCGGTTGAGGAACTCGGGGCGGAAGCCGGAGCGGAGTTCTTCAAGAACGGCGCGTTTCATGCGTTCGTAGGCTTCGCCGTTGTAGCCGCCGCGATGTTCGAGGATGCGGGCGGAGCCGACGTTGGAGGTCATGATGACGATGGTGTTTTTGAAGTCGACGGTGCGGCCCTGGCCGTCGGTGAGGCGGCCGTCGTCGAGGACCTGGAGCAGGATGTTGAAGACATCGTGGTGGGCCTTTTCGATTTCGTCAAAGAGAATGACGGAGTAGGGGCGGCGGCGGACGGCTTCGGTGAGTTGGCCGCCCTCTTCAAAGCCGACGTATCCGGGAGGGGCGCCGACGAGGCGGGAGACGGTGTGTTTCTCCTGGTATTCGGACATGTCGATGCGGATCATGGAGCGTTCGTCGTCGAACAGGAACTCGGCGAGGGCGCGGGCGAGTTCGGTTTTGCCGACGCCGGTGGGGCCGAGGAAGATGAACGAGCCGATGGGTTTGGCGGGATCTTTGAGGCCGCTGCGGGCGCGCATGACCGCGTCGGCGACAGCGTCGACGGCCTCATCCTGGCCGATGACGCGGCGGTGGAGCTCCTTTGAGAGGGTCAGGAGTTTCTGCATTTCGCCTTCGAGGAGGCGGGAGACGGGGACGCCGCTCCAGCGGGCGACGACTTCGGCGATGTCCTCTTCGTCGACTTCTTCTTTGAGCAGGCGGCCTTTCTGGCCGGATTCAAGGGCGGCCTCTTCGGCGGCGAGCTTCTTTTGCAGTTCGACGAGTTCGCCGTACTTGAGGCGGGAGAGTTTTTCGATGTCGTACTCGCGTTCGGCGCGTTCGATTTGGGCTTTGACACCTTCGATCTGTTCGCGGATTTTGCGGAGGCCGTCGACGGCGGATTTTTCGTTCTGCCATTGGGCCTGGAGGGAGGCCGAGCCGGTCTTGAGGTCGGCAAGCTCCTTTTCGAGCTTGGCGAGGCGGTCGACGGAGCCGGGGTCGGTTTCCTTTTTGAGGGATTCGCGTTCGATTTCGAGCTGCATGACGCGGCGCTGGACTTCGTCGAGTTCGGCGGGCAGGGAGTCGATTTCGGTGCGGAGTTTGGCGGCGGCTTCGTCCATGAGGTCGATGGCTTTGTCGGGGAGGAAGCGGTCGGTGATGTAGCGGTTCGAGAGAATGGCGGCGGCGACGAGGGCGGAGTCTTTGATGCGGACGCCGTGGTGGATCTCGTAGCGTTCGCGGAGGCCGCGGAGGATGGAGATGGTGTCTTCGACGGTGGGTTGGTCGACGAGGACGGGCTGGAAGCGGCGTTCGAGGGCCGGATCCTTTTCAATGTGCTTGCGGTACTCGTCGAGGGTGGTGGCGCCGATGCAGTGCAGTTCGCCGCGGGCGAGGAGGGGCTTGAGGAGGTTGCCGGCGTCCATGGCGCCTTCGGCCTTCCCTGCCCCGACGACGGTGTGGAGTTCGTCGATGAAGAGGATGATCTGTCCTTCGGCGGACTGGACCTCTTTGAGGACCGCTTTGAGGCGCTCTTCGAACTCGCCGCGGAACTTGGCGCCGGCGATGAGGGCGCCCATGTCGAGCGAGACGACCTTTTTATCTTTGAGTCCTTCGGGGACGTCGCCGCGGACGATGCGGGCGGCGAGGCCTTCGGCGATGGCGGTTTTGCCGACGCCGGGTTCGCCGATGAGGACGGGGTTGTTTTTGGTGCGGCGGCTGAGGACCTGGATGACGCGGCGGATCTCTTCGTCGCGGCCGATGACGGGGTCGAGCTTGCCCTGGGCGGCCATTTGGGTGAGGTCGCGACCGTATTTTTCGAGCGATTCGTAGGTGGCTTCGGGGTTTTGGGTGGTAACGCGCTGGGTGCCGCGGACCTCTTTTAGGGCGGACTGGAGGCGTTCGCGGGTGATGCCGAACTCTTTGAAGAGCTTGCCGGTGGGTCCGGCGTCGGTGGTCATAGCGAGGACGAAGTGTTCGGTGGAGACGAAGTCATCCTTCATCTGCTTGGCTTCGGCTTCGGCGTCGGTGGCGAGTTTGGTGAGGCGGGTGGAGACGTAGACCTGGTCGACTTTGGAGACGACGGGGAGTTTGGCGACGTCCTGTTCGGCGCGGGAGCGGAAGGTATCGACGGCGATACCGGCTTTTTTGAGGAGGTTGGGGGTGAGCCCGGCCTCCTGATTGAGGAGGGCGAGGAGGAGGTGTTCGACCTCGAGCTGGGAGTGGGAGCGTTGGACCGCCAAGGACTGCGCGGCACGGAGGGCGTCTTGGGATTTTTCGGTGAGTTTGTTGAGGTCCATATGTGAGCCTTTCTCTATCAGGTAATTACAGCGTATCATGCTAAAACAAAAACGCAAGAGTTTTTTGCATAGGGGAGCGCCTCGCCGGGGGCGGCGAGGGGAGAGGGGGTGCCGGGACGGGGGCCGGGTAGGAGCTCTGGCGGGTGGTTAGCCGCGGCTGAGGCGGGCTTCGAGCCAGATGGCGAGCACGAGGGCGAAGACGGCGAGGGATCCGAACAGGGGGAGCCACATGACGACTCCGATGCCCCAGAAGTGGGCGGCGAAGCCGAGGAGGGCGGGGGCGAGGAGGGCGCCGGTGAGGCCGAGCGAGAAGATGCCGCTGTAGAAGCCTGGGTGGTAGCAGCGGAAGCGGTGTTCGATGCTTTCGGCGGTGAGGGGGTAGATGGCGGCGAAGCCGGCGCCGGTGAGGAGGATGGCGACGAAGGCGCCCTCGACGGTGACGGTGAGGCAGAGCAGGAAGCAGCCGAGGAAGGCGCTGAGCACGCTGAACAGGAGGAGGCGCGAGTGTTTGAGGCGGACGAGGAGGGCTTGGGCGGCGATGCGGCCGGTGAGGAGGGCGGCGAAGTAGAGGGCGAGGAGGCCGAGGCCGGTGGCGGGGCTTTCGCCGAGGCGTTGGACGACGAACAGGGGGAGCCAGCCGGCGATGGCCCATTCGTTGCCGAATTGGAAGAAGAGGAGGAGGGTGAAGAGGATGGCGCCGGGGGAGCGGAAGTCGCGGGCGGCGGCGGCGAGCGAGGGGAAATCGCCGGGGCGGGGGGCGTTGGGGGAGTGGCGGGCGCGGAGCCAGGCGAGGAGGTAGAACAGGGGGATACAGGCGATGATGAGGAGGATGGCGGTGGCGGAGTAGGTGTTAAAAGTTCCGGCGATGAGGATGGAGGTGGCGAGGGAGCCGAGGCCGAAGAAGATGCCGGCGAGGTTGACGGTGGAGGCGGGGTCGTGCTGGTACATGGGGGTGATGGCGTGGAAGATGGCGGTGTTGACCATGGCGGCGCTGAGTCCGACGGCGAACAGGCCGGCCATGCGGAGGGAGGGGGGTACGGGGCCGGAGACGGCGGCGAGATAGATGAGGGCGGCGGCGGCGATGGCGCTGCCGAGGGCGAGGACGAAGCGGATGCCCTGGCGGCGGAGGAGCCAGGGGGTGCCGTAGAAGGCGGCGTAGATGCCGCAGTTCAGGAAGAGGAAGTAGAAGCCGATGGTGAGGTAGTCCGAGTGGAGGTGATAGCCCCAGGAGGGGAGGAAGGCGCCGAGGAGAGAGAGGAGGAGGCCGGAGAGGAAGAAGCCGCTGAGGGCGCGGCGGCCGGAGGCGGCGTGGAGGGTGGGGGTGGGAGTA
>JADCJL010000342.1 GCA_020247055.1 Acidobacteriaceae bacterium
CGCCGACCCCTACGAAGCCAGCGGAGGAGCCTCCGAACCCGCCAGCTGGGGACGAGGCGTCTACGTCCACGGCGACCCAGTGAACTTCAATGATCGAAAGGGACTTGCGGCCTGTCCCGCCGGCTCAGAAAATAACTGCATTGAAGTTATCGATTCCTACCCCACCCTCCCGCCCGGTAGTGGCGGCACACCTCCCGGTGTCGCCGCACCGATGGATACCAACCCCGAAGGTCAACCTTATAACAACCCATACTTCCCTTCTGTGGGCGGCGGATTTGGAACGCAGCTGTCTGCTCTGGGGAACTGTTTCGATCTGTCGAAATCACAAGAACAGTTGCTCGGGAATGGGGATGCAGCTTATGCTAAGTTTCGAGCGTTTTCGTTTGCCCAACAAATTGCCTTCCTTAACTTTACGGCGGCAAGCGCCGCGGCAGGCGTTAATCTCGGGGGCTTTTCCTTCGCTAGATTTGGCAACAATGGTGCCCCCGACAGGATATTCCTGACAGCTGTGGATCCCGATGCAGGAACTACGTTAGCTGGCAACCTGAGCCAACCGTTGTCGGGCTTCACGAGCGGCATCGGCCCAACCCACCCGGGTATGAGCGGAAACTTTCGGCAAGATGTTCCGTTTTTCTCTCTTCAAATTGGGACGAGTGCCTTCCAAATTGAGATTGATATTGACTATGGAGCTCCGCATCAAGGACTTCTCCCAGCCTTGCTCCATGCGGTTGAATGGGCCTGGAATGGTGCTACAGGCAGCACGACCAATCCCTACGTGGTTTACCATGTGCTTCGGGAGCGGGGTGTCGACACAGGATTTCACTGTCCAGGAGCGTTGAAGCGTTGATATGATTCGTAACCCAATAAGTCGGCGTAGTTTCGCTGTCGCCTCAATGGTCTCGGGGGCCAACCTGAGCAGTGCGTTTGCCTGCGCGCCCTGCGAAGCGGAGGCAAGGCCGGGAGAGTGGTGTCGTCTGTTGCGGGACTACCCGGTAGCCCAAGTCCAGGCGATAAGCCCCGATGGCAGGTGGCTCTGTCTCAATCGGGGAAGCTCCGTAAGCCGTTTTCGCGCCAATCTGGGAGAGGCATTCCGCCGGGTGGGCGGTGCTTCCCACCGCTTGGTGCTTGTGGAGACGGGGTCATGGCGGGAGGCGTTGGTGGTTCCGCTCCCTTCGCGATTAGTGAAAGCGTCTTTCTTCGCGGAAGGGCAGCGGCTTCTGGGCGAGGTACATTTGCTCGGCACAAGAGACGTTCGTTATCTGTTGATCGATGTGCCTTCGATGAAGAGCGAAGTGACTACGGTGAGTGTTCCGCAGGGTGCCTTCTATCTTAGCTGGGCCTGCGCCGCTGATCGGGTTCTCCGGTTGGAGCGCAGGGAGCCGACTTTGCCAACCCCACAACGCGAGGAAACTTACCGATTGTTCCGGCTTACCAGTGGCGTTTCGATGGAGGAGGTTGGCCGGCTACCGGAGGGTTATGTGCCCCCCGAAAAGTGGATCGGCGGCCCAGACATTTCGCTCGACCGCCGGTGGCTGCTGCACTCCCTGGGAGGAGAGAAGGTCGTGTTCCGGAGTTGTATCGATTTGCAGGAGAGATGGGCCCTTTCTGTGGAGAGAGGGTTGAGGTTCTGGGCGACCGGTGTTTCGCCCAATGGAGCTTTTGCGGTGTGCTCAGTTACTCTACCGGCAGGGCGGTACGGTCGCACCGGTCCAACGTCCCCGCGAGACCATTTGCTAGTGATTGATGCAAAAAAAGGGGTTGTTCTGCAGCGGCTAGCCGTGGCGACGAATGCTTGCGAGAGAGTGGCGATTTCGGGTGATGGCTGTTTGATCGCGGCAGGATACATTCGATCCCACATGGATAATCAGAAGGGCGTGGATGAGACGCTCATCGACTTGATCCATGCCAAGACGGGACAGGTTCTGCAGACCCTCGTCCATTGCCTGACCAAGCCCAATGATTTCCTGGAGAGCGGATTGGGCGGCGGGGTTCACTTTACAGCGGACGGAAAGTACTTGATCAGCTCGGGTAATTCCTCGCGGATCTGGCAACTGGCGGAGCAGTTATAGCGGATGTGGTCGGGCGTTGCTCGTTGGGGGACGCGCCGGAACGCTCGAGGCAGAACGGTCGCAGCGGGCTGCGCGCCCGGATACCTTGGGCGGGCTGGTGCAGGGGGACGCGGCGGACTTGGCGACGAGTTACACTGACACGAGTTTGGGGAAATTAAGCACGGTTACGATGACGCGTCCGGGCAGGAGGATAAACCCGGCGACGGTGACGCAGTTTTGGCGGTTTGCGCACAAACCCGATGGGCAGGCCCCTTCGATTACCCACCCGGAGAGTGGGATGGTGAGCTTCCTTAACAACGCCGACGGCAGTTTGCAGCAGAAGGCAGAGGCCAGTAGGGAACCGATTGTGCGGAGAGATACGCCAGGGGGGCGGCGGGCGACGATCCGGAAGTTCTGGGCCAAGAACGAGGAGGACTGGTGCGGCGCGGTGTCCTGTGGCTACACCGGGCAGACGGTGGATGCAGGATTTGCCAGGACGACTTTCGAGGGCCGGCTAGCGGCGGTCTCGACCGGCTGCCAGCATCAGCGAGGCGGCCGGATCGACGAGCTGTACTCCTACAACGTCGCCGGCGCCGTCCTCCGCAAGCGCATGCGCATCACCCGCGGCACCGCCGTCGTCACCAAGGACATCGACTACACCTACGACGCCGAAGGCAAGCTCGTCTCCACCAAATACCCCGACGAGCGGAAGCCCTTTGTCACCACCTACGACGCCATGGCCCGTCCCAACGGCCTCACCCAGGAGTACCGCATCGGACAGTGGAACGACACCGAACTCTGGCAAACCCGCGCCTGGGTATCCGGCGTCAGTTACGGCGTAGCGGGGGAACTGTTGGGAATCAACATGTACTGGGGCGGCTGGGGCTCTCAGGACCTCCGCGTTGTCGAGACGCGGGAGTACAACGAGCGCCTGCAGTTGACCCGCCAGCGCGCCACGCACGGGCCGCCCGGCCAGTCGGGAACGGTCGCCATGGACCTCCGCTACGTCTTCACGAGCCCGTCCAGCCCGAACAACGACGGCCGCATCATTCAGCGCGGGAACGTAGTGAGCGGCGAGACGGTCAACTACACCTACGACGCCCTCCAGCGCCTCGAAAAAGCCGAGACCACCTCCGCCGCCTGGGGCCTCACCTGGGACTACGACGGCTTCGGCAACCGTTGGGAGCAGCGCGTGACCAAAGGCACCGCCCCGCCCAACACCGTCTCGTTTGACCAGACGACGAACCGGGTCAACGCCGCCGGCTACGCCCACGACGCCAACGGCAACATGACGGCGATGCCGGGCGTCTGGGGGCTCGCTTACGATGTGGACAATCGATTAGTCTCGGCCAGCGCAAACGGCAGTATGGAAGAGTATGCCTACCTTGCCGATAACAAGCGGGTCTGGAAGCGGTCAGTGAACCAGAACGGCGGCACGCCGGTGGAGCAGTACTATCTGTATGGCGTAGGCGGGGAGAGAATCGCGACCTACACGGTGCACCAGCAACTTCTCAACGAGGGGACCCTGTTCCTGGCCGCGAACCAGAACACGATCGACGTCTACTTTGGCGGAAGGGTGATCTGGCAGAACGGCAAGGCGGTGCTGCGGGACCGCCTGGGGAGTGTGATGGCCCGCTCCGGCGACTATACGGGCCCCGAGCGCCACGACTACTTCCCCTACGGCGAGGAGCGAACCCCCACGGTAGGCGACCGCAACAAATATGGAACCTACCACCGCGACCAAACCGGCCTCGACTACGCCGACCAGCGCTACTACAACAGCACCATCGGCCGCTTCCTCTCCGCCGACCCCTACGAAGCCAGCGGAGGAGCCTCCGAACCCGCCAGCTGGGGACGAGGCGTCTACGTCCACGGCGACCCAGTTAACTTTCTCGATCCAACGGGCCTGAAAGCGGATCCGATCAATACGATTGACCCTCAAGTGCCGCCCCTACCGCCACCGCCAACACCAGCGAGTCCTCAAAGCCCCAATCTCCCTGACGACGAGATCGTGCAAAATCGCAAGGCAGAAGAAGAAAGGAAACAACAATTGCTTAGAGATGATGCTCTAAACATAGCCTACGAAATGCTTGGAAAAGATGAATGCAAGGGAATATTTAACACCAGAATGGCCAACGGCAGTGCTGATGCCGTGTCTCTGGTCGACGTTCTCCGGATACTCGCCGGCGCCAGCAGCGAACGGACCAGAAGCAAGTACGGCTGGCTAGAGTATGAACCTGTCGCAATGGATGCTTACGCCATCACGACTGGCTTTGGCGCGGAAGACGCCAATGGTGTAGTTGGCTACTCTCACGCGCGGATTCGCGTGCAAACGGCGGGCCCGCTCGCGTTCGCCAATTCGACTCCCAACGAACTTGCTCGTACCTTAATCCATGAACTTGGCCATGTGTTTAACTTAGTGAGTGGTCTTGGTGGATCTGCGATAATACAGGAGCGGTCGCGTCGCACGGATCCGGAAGGTTTTGCGCTGGACCAATTGAAAAACGCGTTGACAATGAGCAAATGCACCGATGTTTTCGGCCCAATCGGCCGCTGAGGGAATGCCCCGATGTTGTTAAAAGTGATGCTAATGATAATCGGTCTTGATTGTTTCTGTTGTGCGGCGCAGACACGGCCACTTCGAGAGTGGTACTGCGAAGAACGAGCAAATCATCAAGATTCCCTACCAATGCGGGGTATAGTCATTCTCCGGGTGCAGATAGTAAGCGACCTCCTCGCAGTTGAATTTCCCGGATGTCCGAATGCGAAGCCCCTATCGCCTAGCGTAAGACCTTTCCTGCGTCTCGACGTAGCATCCCGGCATACATTAGAAGATGCCACTTACTGGACCGGTCTGGAAGCTTTCCGGCTAACGGAGGAGTTGCGGAACCTTGTTATCAAGCTAAGGAATCAAAAAGTTCAAGCGGAAATTGAAGCGTTGATTGATCTCTCCTGCTGTGGGCCGAATGGAAAGATTTGCATCGTCTCCGACCAATCGGACAGACCATGGGGAGGCTTGGTGTCAATATTGGAAATCAGGTCGGTCGCTCTGCGCAAGGGACGGCTGTAAGAATGGAGGCATCGCCGCCGAACTGAAGTCAAACGGAGGGCGCACTGAGCTCATCTTGTATTCGGCAGCTCAAAAACAAGCATTGGCAATCGGGGTTGACCAAATAAGACAGCTTAAGTACATCGACTTCCTGGATAACAGTGGTTCGCCTCAAGGCGGATGGACCCAAGGAGGAAAATCTGGCGAAGGAACAATTTACATCGCTGATAATCAAAAGCCCAACAGTGTCTGTCTTGAGGCAGATCAAAGAGAATTGGGAGAAATCCATCGACCAGTCGAGCGATGGGGGCTTTGGGTCGCCCCAGGAAATCGCCACTCTGGCGATGGTGCGCTCTACTCGACCCTTGCTCCAGACAAGTCTCAGTGGATCGCTGGATTCCATATCTGGAACAATTCGAGGGAATTTAGCATTGTTCCAGGATTCAAGCAAAGCCCTTTGGATGCCCTTTGGATGCCGGCATAAAGTGATGTGTCGTCGAGTACAGTCGTCGAGTACCCGGTGGGGCTCAGCAAGCCCCAAGGTTTCAATCGGCGCTTTATTGAGAATGAAATACACCGTTTGGCGATTCGCGCGGTCCTGGCAGCCGGACAGCGCGCCACGCACGGGCCGCCCGCCCAGTAGGGTACGGTCGCCATGGACCTCCGCTACGTCTTCACAAGCCCGTCCAGCCCGAACAACGACGGCCGCATCATCCAGCGCGAGAACGTAGTGAGCGGCGAGACGGTCAACTACACCTACGACGCCCTTCAGCGCCTCGAAAAAGCCGAGACCGCCTCCGCCGGCTGAGGGCTCACCTGGGACTACGACGGCTTCGGCAACCGTTGGGAGCAGCGCGTGACCAAAGGCACCGCCCCGCCCAACACCGTCTCGTTTGACCAGACGACCAACCGGATCAATTCCGCCTGGTACCAGCACGACGCCAACGGAAACCTGACGGCGATGCCGGGCGCCAACAACCTGACCTACGACATCGACAACCGGCTCCTCTCCACCAACAGCAACGGAAGCTGGGAGCAATACGCCTACCTCGCCGACAACAAACGGGTCTGGAAGCAAACAAACCAGAACGGGAACCCCGTGGAGCAGTATTATCTTTATGGAGTGGGCGGAGAAAGAATCGCGACCTACACGGTGAACCAGCAAGCCCTCGGCGAGGGGTTGCTGCTCTTTTCCGGGGTAAGCCACGACGTCTACTTTGGCGGAAGGGTGATCTGGCAGAACGGCAGGGCGGTGCCGCGGGACCGCCTGGGGAGTGTGATGGCCCGCACCGGCGACTATACGGGCCCCG
>JADCJL010000343.1 GCA_020247055.1 Acidobacteriaceae bacterium
CGCACAGGCCGCGCAGGCACGGCACCAACGGGCGACGAACTCGCCCCTCCCGCCGGGCCGCAGCGAGTCAGTTGTGCGCGGTTCCTCAACGACAGCTTCTTTCCCTCGAGCCCAATTACCCCGGTTTCCCGCTGCCGCAGGCGATCGAGAGAGATTCTGACGAAACATTTCACCTGAGCCGTACTAGTCCCGAAAGTCCCTGGGATTCTGCCGTATCCCTCCCCGAACGTACCGCCCCTCTTCCCGCTAACCCTCTATTTTTCAATAAAACTCAAGTACAGCTCACCCGTACCTCTCCCGGGCTCTCCCCCTCCGCGCGGCGGTTTCTCTTCACCGCCTAGTACATCGGTCCAATTGAGTCCCCTCACTTGTGCCTCTACACTGCAGGGAGTTGCCGGATGGTCGATCCAAGACCGGCTAACTCGGAGAAACTAAGTGAAAACAAAAACATACATACTTGCCGCGTGTTTGGCGGCCGCACTCGCGGCTCCGCTCTCAGCCGGCATCATCACCACAGGGCAGTGCGCTGGACCGTCCCCCTGTACGGCCACGCTGGATAACTGGAGCTCGATTTCGAACCTGGGTACATTTCTGGACGGCGTTACTCACAACGTCAGCGGGGTCAACAACGAAGGCGAAACGGTCTTCACTGGAGTTCTCCGGGCGGCCGTCTATCGCAGCACCGTGAGCAATCGCCTGGACTTCTACTATCAGTATTTCAACAACGCCTCCTCGCTCGATAGCATTAGTCAGATCCAGATGGAGAAATTCGGCGCTTTCACCACCGACGTTGGCTTCACCTCTCAGGACATTGACGGCACTGCCGGCTCCGCGGGCAAGGTCAACTTCTCACAAACCGGCACGCTCCAGAATCCCTCGCAAGCCCGGCGCCCCAACACCAATACCGTTCTGTTCGACTTCAGCACGGCGATTGCCCCGAATGCGCAGTCCCGGATCCTCGTCATCCGGACGAATGCCACCGTCTACACAGCGGGTACAACAACTGTAGTAAACGGAGCTTCCGCCACGTACGCTACCTTCGCCCCCACTGATATCCCGGAACCGGCCACCTTCGGTATCCTGGGCGCCGGCCTCATCGCCCTCGGCCTGGTTCGCCGGCAGCGCGTCTAATCTGGCCCACTTGTTTCCCCCTCCCGGCCGCCCGGCGGGTCGCTCTGCATGAGCGATCCTCCGGGCGGTCGGCGTTTTAGGCGGAACCGGACTCGATTGCTATACTGTCAATTAGTGCTTCACCTCCTCGAAAGCCGCATTGTCGCGGCCGTTTCGCAGCATGTTCTGATCCGCTACGGCCTCTCCATCCCGATCACCCTGGAACAACCTCGCCAAGCCTCTTTTGGCGAGTTCGCCCTCCCCACCGCCTTCCAACTGGCCCGCGACCTGAAAAAGGCGCCCCGCGCCATCGCCCAGGAACTTGTTGACGAGCTTCCGGAGATCCCCGGCATCCGCTCCCTTACCGTGGCCGGCAACGGCTACATCAATCTGCGGCTCGACCGCGCGGCCTTCGCCGCCGCCGTGGCCCTCCCCCCTGCCCCGCCCCCGCCCGGCGGTCGCGTCCTCGTCGAACACACGAGCATCAATCCCAACAAGGCCGCCCACATCGGCCATCTGCGGAACTCCATCCTCGGCGATACCTTCGTCCGGATGCTCCGCGCCGGCGGCTGGCAGGTCAACGTCCAGAACTACATCGACAACACCGGCGTCCAGGTGGCCGACGTCGTGGTCGGCTTCCATTTCCTCGAAGGCCGCTCGCTCGCCGACCTGCGCACTCTCGTCGAAACCCCGCGCTTCGACTATCTCTGCTGGGACCTCTACGCCAAGGTCTCGCAGACCTACGCCACCGATGAAGCGCTCAAAGCGCGGCGCGCCGAAACCCTCCACGCCATCGAAGCCGGCCACGGAGAACTGGCCGAGATGGGTGCCCTCGTCGCCGACAAAATCGTCGGCTACCATCTCGACACCATGCTGCGGCTCGGCATCGTATACGACGCCCTGCCCCGCGAGTCCGAAATTCTCCACCTCCACTTCTGGGCCGCCGCCTTCGAACTGCTGAAGGAACGCAAGGCTATCTATCTCGAAACCGAAGGTAAAAACCGCGGCTGCTGGGTCATGCCCGGCTCCGCCTTCTCCGAACACCGCGAAGACGAAGACTCGAAGGTCATCGTCCGCTCGAACGGCATCGTTACCTACGTCGGCAAGGACATCGCCTATCAGATGTGGAAGTTCGGTCTCCTCGGCCGCGACTTCTACTACCGCCATCTCCGCACCTACCCGGACGGCCACCCCCTCTACGTCACCGCCTCGACGCCCGAGGGCGCCACCCCCGGCATCTCCTTCTCCGGCAACGAGCGCGTCTACAACGTCATCGACTCGCGCCAGAGCTACCTGCAGGATGTCGTCCAGGCCGGCCTGCGGGCCCTCGGCCATCCCCGCGAAGCGGCCAACTCCGTCCACTTCTCTTATGAGATGGTCGCCCTCACCCCCCGCACCTGCGGCGAACTGGGCATCGAACTCAGCGACGAAGACCGCGCCCGCCCCTACGTCGAAGTCTCCGGACGCAAAGGGCTCGGCGTCAAGGCCGACGACCTGATCGACAAACTCATCGCCGCCGCCCAGCGCGAAGTTGACTCCCGCAACGCATCCGAACCGGCCGAAGTCCGCCGCCAGGTCGCCGAAACCATCGCCATCGGCGCCCTCCGCTACTTCATGCTGAAGTTCACCCGGCCCACCGTCATCGCCTTCGACTTCCAGGAAGCCCTCAGCTTTACCGGCGAAACCGGCCCGTATATCCAGTACGCCGCCGTCCGCGCCGGCAAGATTCTGGCTAAGGCCACGTCCACGCCGGCTCTCCCGGCCGATCTCGCCCCCCTTCTCGAAGACGAAGAGCTATGGCAGTCGCTGCTGGCCGCCTTCCGGACCGACTCGGCGCTCGCCCTGGCCATCAACGCAAGCGAACCGGCGCATATGGCCCGTTACGCCTTCCAACTCGCCCAGGCCTTCAGTAACTTCTACCAGAAGTTCCCCGTACTCACCGAAACCAACCCCACCAAGCGCGATTTCCTGCTCTGGCTGACGGCGGCCTACCGCGCTGAACTCGAGCGCACCCTCCGCCTGCTTGGCATCGCCGTGCCCGCATTCATGTAGTTAAATAAAAGGTTACCTCCTCATCATGTCCAGCAAAAACTCCTTCGGCACCGCTGCCGTCCTTACCGTCCACGGGAAAGACTACCGCTACTTCTCCCTGCGCGCTCTCGAAGCCGCCGGCCGGACCAATCTGGCCAGACTCCCCTACTCCATCCGCATCGTCCTCGAAAACCTCCTCCGCAACGAAGACGATCTCTCCGTCAAGGCCGCCGACATCGACTATGTCGCCCAGTGGGACGTCAACGCCCCGGCCCAGGAGATCGCCATGAGCCCGGCGCGCGTGCTGCTGCAGGACTTCACGGGGGTCCCCTGCGTCGTCGACCTCGCCGCCATGCGCGACGCCCTCGCCAAAATGGGCGCGGACCCCAAAAAAGCCAACCCGCTTATCCCCGTCGATCTCGTCATCGACCACTCCGTGCAGGTGGACCACTTCGGCGCCGCCGACTCCTTCGAACTCAACAGCCTGCTCGAGTTCTCCCGCAACCGCGAACGCTACGCCTTCTTGAAGTGGGGCCAGACCGCCTTCCAGGACTTCCGCGCCGTGCCGCCGGAAACCGGCATCGTCCACCAGGTCAACCTCGAGTACCTCGCCCCTGTCGTCTTCACCCGCTCGAGCAACGGCGAAACGGTCGCCTACCCCGACTCGCTCGTCGGCACCGACTCGCACACCACCATGATCAACGGCCTCGGCGTCGTCGGCTGGGGCGTCGGCGGCATTGAAGCCGAAGCCTGCATGCTCGGCCAGCCCATCTCCATGCTGCTGCCGCAGGTGGTCGGCGTCAAACTGCACGGCAAACTCCGCGAAGGCGTCACCGCCACCGACCTCGTGCTCACCGTCACCCAGATGCTCCGCAAGAAAGGGGTCGTCGGGAAGTTTGTCGAGTTCTACGGCGACGGCGTCGGCGCCCTCCCGCTTGCCGACCGCGCCACCATCGCCAACATGGCCCCCGAGTACGGCGCCACCATCGGCTTCTTCCCGGTCGATCATCAGTCGCTCGCCTACCTCCGCCTGTCGAACCGCAGCGAAGAGCAGGTCGCTCTCGTCGAAGCCTACGCCAAGGCCCAGGGCCTCTTCCTCGAAGCCGGCGCGCCGGACCCGGTCTATAACGACACCCTCGAACTCGACCTCGCCACCGTCGTCCCCTCCCTGGCCGGCCCCAAGCGCCCGCAGGACCGCATCAACCTGCCCGACGTCAAAGCCAACTTCGTCAGCTTCCTCAACCGCGAACCCAAGTCCGAAGCCGGCGTCACCGACGGCGCCGTCGTCATCGCCGCCATCACCAGCTGCACGAACACCTCGAACCCCTCCGTCCTCGTCGCGGCCGGCCTCGTTGCCAAGAAGGCCGTTGAAGCGGGCCTCGCCACCAAACCCTGGGTGAAGACCTCCCTCGCCCCCGGCTCGAAGGTCGTCATCGACTACCTCGCCGACGCCAAGCTCCTCCCCTACCTCGAGACGCTTAAGTTCAACCTCGTCGGCTTCGGCTGCACCACCTGCATCGGTAACTCCGGTCCCCTGCCCGACGACGTCTCGAAGGCCGTCAAAGACGGCAACCTCACCGTCGCCGCCGTCCTGTCCGGCAACCGGAACTTCGAAGGCCGCGTGAACCCGCAGGTCAAAGCCAACTACCTCGCCTCCCCGCCCCTCGTCGTCGCTTACGCTCTCGCCGGCCGCGTCGACCTCGATCTGCAGAACGAGCCGATCGGCCAGGGCAAGGACGGCCAGGACGTCTTCCTGAAGGACATCTGGCCCACCGACGCCGAAGTCCAGGCCGCCGTCGCCGAGTCCGTCCGCCGCGAGCACTTCGCCAAGCAGTACGCCGCCGTCTTTGATGGCGACGACAACTGGGCCGCCATCCCCAAGCTCACCGGCGACCGCTACGCCTGGGACGACGCCTCCACCTACATCAAGCATCCGCCCTATTTCGAGAACATGGCCGATCCCACGCAGGGCATCGCCGACCTCGCCAACCTCCGCGTCCTCGCCAAGCTGGGCGACTCCGTCACCACCGACCACATCTCCCCGGCCGGCAACATCGCCAAGGATTCGGCGGCAGCCGAGTATCTGCTCTCGCTCGGCGTCAAGCAGAGCGACTTCAACAGCTACGGCGCCCGCCGCGGCAACCACGAAGTCATGGTGCGCGGCACCCTGGCTAACATTCGCCTGAAGAACGAAATGGCGCCGGGCACCGAAGGCTCCTGGACCACTCACGTTCCCTCGGGCGAGAAGATGTGGATCTACAACGCGGCCATGAAGTATCAGGCCGAAGGCGTCGGCCAGTTGATCCTCGCCGGCAAGGAGTACGGCTCCGGCTCCTCCCGCGACTGGGCCGCCAAGGGCGTTGCCCTGCTCGGCGTCAAGGCCGTCATCGCCGAAAGCTTCGAGCGGATCCACCGGTCGAACCTCGTCGGCATGGGCGTCCTGCCGCTCGAGTTCGTCAACGGGGAGACGCGCGATAGCCTCGGCCTCACCGGCCAGGAGTCCTTCTCCATCACCGGCGTCGCCGCCGCGGCCGAAGGCGATAAGATCGCCACCGTCAGCGCCGATGGCAAAACCTTCCAGGTGAAGGTCCGCATCGATACCCCAATGGAGATCCTCTACTATCGCAACGGCGGCATTCTGCCCTTCGTCCTGCGGCAGCTGGCGGCGAAGTAACCCTTCGCCGCCCCGGCGGCCGCTTACTTCTTCACGCTGATCTCTTTAAAGAACACCGTATCCCGGGTGCCGTGATTTTGGATGCCAATGTATCCTTTCCGCGCCCGGGGTCCCCGTACCGGTTCAAACCACATCTTCCGCTCCGGCACCGTCTGATCCCCCCGGAACTCGTTCACCAGCTTCCCGTTCAGCTTCACCCGCGTCACGTCCCCCTTCAGCTCCACCTCCATCGTGTTCCACTCGCCCACCGGCTTCATGTTCCGCGCCGTCACCTTGCTCAAAGAGTAGAGCGCCCCGGTGCAGTGCCAGTCGTCGCCGGTAGCGTCAATCTGCACCTCGTAGCCGTTGTGCACCCCGTACCAGGCGTCCCGCGGCTTCTCCGGCATGCGGATGTAGAGCCCGGAGTTGGCGCCCTTCTCGGTTGGAGTCTTGAACACCACGCGCACCGTGGCATTCTCAAACGCCTCGTTCTCGAAGTAGAGCAGGCCCATGCCGCCGGTAGTCTTCAACATCCCCTCTTCGATGACGAAGTTGCCCCAGCCCACCTGCTTCCAGCCCGTCAGGTCCTTGCCGTTCCACAGCTTCTGCCAGCCAGCCGCCGGCAGCATCGCCGCGGCCCATACAAACACGAGTAAGGTTCTCACGAACCTATGTTACCCTCTCCGCCGCCAGGCTACCAACGCCCCAACCGCCGCCCACGCCGTCCCCAGCGCGAGCGCCGTCCAGCCCAGGTTCGCCCACATAAAGCCGCAGATGGCCAGGCCGGCCGCCGGCGGCGCCATCCCCCGCAGCGTCCGCTCGCTCCGCCGCAGACACGCCAGGTTCACCCCCATGAAGCCAATAAACGCCCCGTAGTTCAGCAGCAGCGCTCCGGTCTCGTAGGAGATGCTTAACGCGCCCAGTAGCGTCAGCGCACCAATCAGCAGCACATTCTTCACCGGCACGCCGGTCGCCGCCTTCACCTCGCCGAAGAAGCCCCGCGGCAGCGCCCCGTCGCGCCCCATGCCAAACAACAGCCGCGCCCCGGCCATCTGCCCGCCCGCGCCGCTGCCGATGCTGGCGACGAGCAGCGTCAGATTGATCGTCTGAAACAGCCACTCGCCCCCGGCGCGGCCCGCGGCATAGACATAGGCCGTATCGACGTCGGGAAACGCCTGCCCGTGCGGCCATACCAACTGCGCGGCATAGATTTCGATCGCGCTCAGCGCCCCGATCAGCAAACACACCAGCACCGTCGCCCGCGGCACGTTGCGTTCGGCGTCCACCGTCTCCTCCGATAGCGTCGAAATGGCGTCAAAGCCAATGTAAGTCAGCACCGCGAGCGACGTCCCCGCCGATAACTTCCCCCAACTGAAGGTTACCGGATCATAGAACGGCTTCAGTAAGTCGACGCCCGGGTTGCCCACCACAAACCGCACCGTCGCCGCTACCATCCACGCCACCACCCCGAGCATCACGATGGCGAGCCACTTGTTCGTATTCGCCGTCGCCGCCACGGCGCGCAGATTCAACCCCGTAAACAGCAGCGCAAACAGCACCACCGCCGCCGGATACGGCAACCCCGGAAAGATGTTCAGCAGTGCCTTGCTGCACCAGATCGTGCAGATCATCGGGTTGATAACGTAGTCGAGCAGCATGCCCCAACCCACGAGAAACCCCGCCTGCGGGTGCACCTCCTGGCCCACGTAGGTGTAGGCGGACCCGGCGCTGGGATAAAGCCGCGCCATCCGCCCGTAGGAGATCGCCGTGAACAGCATCCCCACCAGCGCGAGCAGGATGGCCGTCACCACGTGGCCACCCGCCAGGTTGCTCACGACGCCAAACAACGGCATCGGGGCAGTGGGCTGAATCAGGATCAGCCCCATGAAGACCAGATCACTCAGGCGCAGGGTCTTTTTCAGTCCACTCATGAATTTCTCAATTGTGGCACTGACGGACCCGCCCCGTCAGGCGAACCGGCTAGAAAAACAGCTTCAGCGCGAGACGGAACTGCCGCTCGGTAGCCTGGGCGCTGGTGATCTCCGTCCAACCGTTCAAAGCCGTAATCTGCCCCGCCGCGTTCCGCGTGGCGTTCGAGACGGTAGCCCCCGGATTGTTGAAGGCCGGCGTGTTCGACAGATTAAACACCTCGGCGCGGAACTGCATCCGCAGCCGTTCGGTGACGTTGAAGTTACGGAACAGACTGCCGTCAAGGTTAATCACCCCCGGCCCGCGCAAAATGTTACGGCCCGAGTTACCGAACCGGACGTCGATCACCGGCATAAAAGCCATCGGGTCAAAGTAACTGGCCCCGCGGCCGATGCCGCCCAGGGTGCGGACGTCTTTCACCACCTGATCGGCCGTCTGGCTGTTGCCGGGCGAGTTCACCGACGTGCCCGCCGAAGAGACCGTGAACGGCGAACCGCTGAAGGCGCTGAAGATGCCGTTCAACTGCCAACCGCCGAGCACGGCGCCGGCCAAGCCGCTGGTGGCGTACTTCTGGCCCTTGCCGAAGGGCAGTTCGTAGACACCAAAGATCTGCAGGTTCTGCGGCCGGTCGAAGTTGGCCACGGCGCGGTTCCGGCACCATAGGGCGGGCGCCTGCCAGGTCAGACCGCTGTCGTTGTTGTCGGCCCAGCTGATCGCCTTCGACCAGGTGTAGGACAAACCCAGCTGCGAGGACTGGCTCATCCGCTTGGTGAGCTGCATCTGCAGGGCGTTGTAGTTGGAGGTATTAAACGGGGTCAGCTGGTTGATGTTGCCGATCAGGCCAAACTGGGCAAACAGGGCGCGGTTATTGTTGCCGCCGCCGGCGCCGGTGTTGGTATTGATATTCAGCACCGCCGTCTGGCGAATGGCCCGCGTACCGACGTAGGAGAGCTGCAGGGTGGTGTCCTTCATCAGCTCCCGCTGAATGGTCGCGTTGAAGCTCTGGATGTAGCCGCGGTTGAAGCGCTGCGGGAAGGTGACGGTACCGACGGCGGCCGGCAGTGGAATCGAGCCGGAGCTGACATCGGGCGGGACGACCGCCGGAATGCCGGTGCGCAGCGTACCGGCGGCAATGAAACTGGTGGCGCCGGAGAACTGCGTCGAAATGGTGGCCGGGTAGGCGTCACGCATGCTACGGAAGGAGTTCGGGTCGATGCTGATGCCGTAGCCCAGGCGCAGCACGGTCTTCTCGGTGGCGCGGTAGGCGATGCCGAGACGCGGGGCGATCTGCCCCCAACCGACGTCGACACCGGTATCGCGGGGCGTGCTGCCCAAACCGCCAATCAGAACGCGGTTCAGCGTGGCGTCGTAGCGCTCGCCGCCCCGGTGGTCGCGCGTGGCAAACGGATAGTATTCGTAGCGCATCCCGTAGTTCAGGGTCAGCTTCCGGTTGACCTGCCATTGGTCGCGCGCGTAGAAACCATAGGAGGGCATCCGCACCGCCGCGGGGTTGATGTTCTGCACGTCCTTGCCCATGCCCTGGGCCTGGCCAAGCAGGAAGTCGGCAAACCCGTTGTACTGGTTCGGGGCCGCGCCGCCGTTGAGCGCCGTC
The DNA here is from genome assembly GCA_020247055.1 of Acidobacteriaceae bacterium. Taxonomy (GTDB): domain Bacteria; phylum Acidobacteriota; class Terriglobia; order Bryobacterales; family Bryobacteraceae. The sequence goes on from JADCJL010000343.1 coordinate 9,336, forward strand.
AGACCGCCGGTGAAATTGAATCCGCCACGGGGCCCGAAGGCGGCCTGGGGCTGGAAGTGGTTGATGGTGTAGTAGGCGTACTCGGCGCCAAAGCGGAGCGAGTGGGAGCCCTTGAACCAACCGACGTTGCCGACCGCGACGTACTGGTTATCGCGGAATAGGAAGGGATTGGAGACGTTCGGGTTACCGAGGGC
>JADCJL010000344.1 GCA_020247055.1 Acidobacteriaceae bacterium
GAAGAGTGCGAAGGCGAAAGCCGCCGAGGTCATACGCCAGTTACAAGCACGCTTCGCCAAGGCGATGGAGATTTTCGAGGCGGGCATCGACGATGTGCTGAGCTATTTGCACTACCCACCGTCGCACCGGACGCGGTTGTGTTCGAACAACCCGATCGAGCGGTTGAATTTGGAGATCCGCCGTCGCACGCGGGTGGTCGGCATCTTTCCGCACCGCGGGGCCTGCCTGCGGCTGATCGGCATGCTGCTGGTGGAAATCCACGAAGATTGGATGACCGCCGACAAGGCCTACCTGAAGTTCGATGATGCGCCCGCTGAGGAACCCGCAGCGAAGGTAGTTTCGATGACGGCCGCCCAGTAAGGAAGGAGGGTTTGCTGAAGCGAGGGCTCTGCCCTCGCGCTCCCGGGATTTATCGCTTTCGCGCCAGAATGGCTGCGGCGCGGGGCGGCTTGACGCCGCCCCTGCCATTCCGGCCCCTGAACCGGCGCTCGGGGCACTTCCCAGCGTTGCCCTATCCTCCGCTCAGGTAACTGCAATCTTAAACCTAACCACTGGATTCGATAGCGAATTTACACTCACAAATTGACACGGGCGTTCGGCGTGTTCGGGCTCGGCATCGACGCTGGAGTCGGTGGTCACCGCATTGGCCGGTTTTGGCGGGGCGCGTTTGCCCCAGGCGCCGGGCGGGCGCAAGGCGATGCCGGCGGCCTTGAGATAGGCCCCTGCGGTTTCTCGCCGGATTCCGGTTTGCTTCTCGATACGGCGCAGTGACCAGCCAAGCCGGCCCAGCGTCAGCACCTGTTGTTTCTTTTCTTCCGTCAAGACATTGCCCACAATCACGGAGGTTATTCCCCCGTCATTTTCAATGTCCTGAGCCCGCTCCCTATTGGCCGGTTTTCAGGTGACCATCATTGGCCGGTTTTGGGTGACCGCTGAGGACTATGGGAACGATGGGTCGAAGAATGCCCCCTCGCTTACTCGAGTAACAACGCTCCCCCCAAGGCAGGTATCCTCGGCGGCGTTTCGCCAAGATATCTTGAGCTCTGGCTGTCCAGATGAAGGGCTTGGGCTCTGCGTTGTGGTGGTCGACATATTCGTCGAGAGCTTCGATGAGTTCCAAGACGCTGCGGAAAACGCCTCGCTTCAGCCGGTTTTCCGTGAGATCCCAGAAGAAGCGTTCGACCATATTAAGCCACGAGGCGCTAGTCGGCGTGAAGTGCACGTGGAAGCGCGGATGGCGTTTCAGCCAGCGCTGGACCTTGGCATGTTTGTGCGTCGCATAGTTGTCGGCGATCAAATGGATCTGGCGGTCCTGGGGAGTCGCTTCGTCGATCAGACACAGAAACTTCAACCATTCCTGGTGCAGATGCCGCTGCTGGCAGAGGCTGATTACCCGGCCCGTCGCTGCGTCCATGGCCGCGAATAGCGTCGTGGTGCCGTAGCGTTTGTAGTCGTGAGTCATGGTCTCGGCCCTGCCTCGCTTCAACGGCGGACCGGGCTGCGTGCGGTCCAAGGCCTGCACTTGGCTCTTCTCGTCGACGCAGAGCACGATGGCGTGTTCTGGTGGGCTCAGGTAAAGGCCGACGACGGCCTCGAGCTTCTCGGCAAACAACGGATCGTTGCTGACCTTGAAGGTCTCGGACCGATGGGGCTTGAGTCCGTGGGCCTGCCAGATGCGCAGAACGCTGGTGTCGCTGATTCCCCTGTGCTTCGCCATACTACGAGTGCTCCAATGGGTGGCGTGGGCCGGCTTTTCGAGAGTGGTCAACCGGATGACTTCCGCTACCTTGTCCGGAGCGATCAAGGGCAGCCGGCCGGGGCGGGGAGCATCCTTCTCTAAACCAGGGAGGCTCTAAACCAGGGAGGCCTTTGGCGAGGAATCGCCAGCGCCAGCGAGCCGCCTTTTGCACGGAAATGGACAGGATTACCGCGATCTCCAAATTCTGTTTTCCCTCGGCAGCGAGCAGAACCACGCGGGCCCGTTCGGCGACCCGGACCTGAGACTTCCGGCCGTTGGCCCACGCCTCCAGCGTAGTTCGCTGTTCGGCGGAGAGTTCGATTGGCGGAGCAACGCGCATAAAAGTCCAGCACCTCAAATGTAGAGGCGTCGGAGAGCGCATAATGGTCACCATTACCGAAGCACTGCACTAGGTGAGGGCGGGGTGAGGAGCTACATTCCGGAGCCAGAGCGGGGACGGCGGAACTGGCAGGGGAAGGCGGCGGAGAAGAAGGCGGTTTATGGGAACCGGCGGCGAGTGCGGGGAGCACACGGCAAGCGGCTGATGCGGCAGCGGGGCGAGTACATTGAGCGATCGTTTGCGCACCTGTATGAGACGGGGGCGATGCGGCGGACGCACTTACGAGGGCGGGATAACATCCGGAAACGGATTCTGATTCACGCCAGTGCGTTCAATCTGAGTCTGGTATTGCGGGGCCTGTTCCAGGTCGGGACGCCCCGGGGGTTCCAGGGGCGGAAGAGCCTTGTTATCACCGATATCAGCGCCTGGATCGACACGTTGATTACATGTTTTACGCAGAGATGGCTTGCCTTCGGGTAGCAGAAGTCGCTTCGTGCGGAAAAGCACTTGTCGGGCTATCGGCAAATGCCGCTGGCGGCTTGAGACGCGAGTCCGAAAAATGGGCGCTCTTGCCACGGGCTGCTAGTACTACTGTGTAGAACATATGATAGACCCCGCAACCTCCCCCCGCGCCAGGCCCACGCGAGCAGCGTCTTGCCGCCTACCTTCAGGGTCTGGCGCAAGCGGCAGGACACCGAGACAGGCATCAGCCCTTAACCAGCTACTGCCTCGGCCTCCTGTTGCCCGGAGAACGCAAAAGCGTGGAGCCCATGGCCGCCCGTCTTGACCCGGATAATGTCCAGCGCGCTCATCAGTCTCTGCACCATGTCGTCGCCGTAGCGCCCTGGAGCGACCAACTCCTCCTCCAAGCCGTCCGCCAGTACGTTCTCCCTCAAATAACTGGCCGCCATCCCCTTTCCGCCTGGGTCGTCGACGATACCGGCTTTCCGAAGAAAGGCAAACACTCTGTCGGCGTCGCCCGGCAATACTGCGGACAAATCGGCAAACAGGACAACTGCCAAGTGGCCGTCAGCCTCTCGGTCGGCACCGACGCAGCCAGCCTTCCGATCGCCTACGAACTCTACCTGCCGGAAACCTGGAGCGAGGACCCGGAGCGCCGTAGGAAGGCCGGGGTACCGGACGAGGTCGTCTTCCGCACCAAACCGCTCATCGCCGCCGAGCAGATTCAACGGGCAGTCGCCGATGGCGTTCCCCGGGCGCCTGTCCTCGCCGATGCGGCTTACGGCAACGACACCAAGTTCCGCCAAGCCTTGCTGGATATGGGACTGGAATACCTGGTGGGCATTCAACCGACGCTGTCCGTATGGCCTCCGGGACAGGAACCCCTGCCGCCGAAACCACGGAAAGCCACGGGCCGACCGCCGAAACTTCGCCAGCGTGCGCCTCACCACCAACCGGTCCTCGCCCAGGATCTTGCGGCGGGCCTCCCCCCCACGGCTTGGCAGACCATCCTTTGGCGCAAGGGCACGAAAAAGAAGCTGGAGTCCCGTTTTGCGGCGGTGCGGGTGAGGCCGGCGAACAGGGATTTCGAGCGCAGCGAACCGTTGCCGGAGCAATGGCTGCTGATCGAATGGCCCCAAACGAATGGCACAAATGACGAGGCACACCCGACGAAGTACTGGTTGGGGAACCTTGCGGCGGACACGAGCTTGGCGACCCTGGTAGCGACGGCCAAGCGCCGATGGATCATCGAGCGGGACTACGAAGAGTTGAAACAGGAGCTTGGCCTGGGACACTACGAGGGGCGCGGCTGGCGGGGATTCCATCATCACGCCACCCTTTGCATTGCCGCTTACGGTTTTCTGATCGCGGAACGAAGCCGTTTTTCCCCCTCAGCCCGCGCTGGACAGCTCCAACTTGCCCTACCCGAAGTTCCACCGGACTGGAAGCCACGCGGGGCGAGCACAACGCCATAACCCGCATTCGATTGCCACTCTGCGCATCCTGGTCGCCAGAGTGCTGGCAGGGCGGCTTCCGTGCTGCCCGCTTTGTTGTGCCCTGCGTCTCTAACACAGCAGTACTAGCTCGCCGGGAGTATTCTCAGGCGATTGCCGCTTGAAAATGCGTGTGTCGAAACAATCGGGTGCGGTACACCGTGCGTGAATAATCCGGGGATCAGAATGCGTGTCGATTTGCTATTCTTTTGAAGTGTGTAAGATGACGTCCAGACAGACTGGTTCCCTTTCTGGGACGCAATTCCCACTTTGAGCATGTCCGAAAAAACTGGCGCGATTGATCGCCAATTCCTCCGTGCACTAGCCGAATTCGCCGCTGCTGACATGTCTCTGCTAGACGCTATCAGCGTAATCGCCGGGGTCACGGAGGGCGCACTGCTTCTCAGCCAGTTCGCGCCGGAAACGGCTATGGCGATTGTCACCGCGGCCAGTGAAAACTGCCGCGTCTACTTTCTCCACCACGATGCGGCCATCCTTCGCGCCGCCTATGAATCCACGCAGCGCACCCCTTACGCCCATCGCATTCTGTATTTTCATGGCCAATCGGCCGATTTCTTTCGGAATCTGCCGATCCATCCTGTGGTCTCCTGCGTGGTTCATGGCACGGACGCGCTAGCGGTCTGGGGCGAACTTCCAGCCGGCGCGGCGCTCGTCGTCAACCATAAGTTCCGCGAGGAGGATCACTGGGTTGAGGCTGGTTTTCTCGAACGCATTCGAACAGATAACCGTTACCGCGTCTTTCGAACCAGCGGGCGCTTCCAACGCATCGCGACCGATCTTCCCGAGGATGTCTTCCAGCGGTGCCGCGCGCAGCTGGCGACGCGCTATTTTCACGACAACCAGCTTGTCCTCTCTGCGGCGACGACGCCTTGCGAAACGGCAACTAAGGCCGCACGCCAGTGGCGGCTCGGCCACGCCCCTCCTGCGCTCGGTGGCTATGGCGATTGGCCCTACGTTGCCTCGCCCACGCCACTGCCCGATACCCTCCCTGGTGGGGAGCGGTGGCCGCTGATTTCGGTCGTTACTCCTTCCTACAATCAGGGTCAATATATCGAGGAGACGATCCTTTCTGTCGCCCGCCAAGGCTATCCGCGCGTCGAGCACATCGTCATGGACGGCGGCTCGAAGGACAGCACAGTTGCCGTTATGAACCGCTACCGCCACTGTCTGGCGGCAGCGATTTCTGAAAAGGACAACGGGCAAAGCAACGCCATCAATAAGGGTATGGCGCTGGCCACCGGCGACATCCTGACCTGGCTGAACAGCGACGACATGCTGGCGCCGGGCGCGCTGGCCTCGGTGGCGATGGGCTTCCACACCTCCCGGGCCGACCTCGTGGCGGGCATCGTCACGCTCCGCAGCGGCGGCCGGACCGTCGCGCATCACATGACCTGCTGCGAGCCAGGGCCGCTGCCGCTCGACGACCTGCTCGATCTGGACGGCGGCTGGAATGCCGGACAGTTTTTCTACCAGCCGGAAGTGATGTTCTCTCGCGATATCTGGGAACGCGCTGGTGCGAAGGTTCGCGAGGATCTTTACTACAGTATGGATTACGATCTGTGGGTTCGCATGGCCGAGGCAGGCGGACGCATCCACGTGATCGGTCGTTCCGTCGCTTGGTTCCGCATTCACGAGGAGCAGAAGACCAACGCCGAGGCGAAGTTCAAGGCCGAGCTTAGTCGTTACGTCGAAGAGTTTTACGAGCGCACCGGTCGTCCGCGCCGGCCCAGCCGTGCGCACAAACAGCCCAGGCACCAACTCCGAATCGCGATGCTGAACGATCACGGTTTTCGTTACGGCGCTGGCATCGCACATCAGCGCATGGCCGATGCGATGGCGCTGGCCGGGCACACGGTGCTGCCGATGTCGTTGCGCGCAGAGCCGGGATATACTGGCGAACCGACACATCTGACGGCGGCCGAGGTGGAAGAGGCGGTAAACGCGGCGCGGCCCGATGTGATCGTCGCCGGCAACCTTCACTCCGCCGGGCCCGATCCGTGGCAGTTGGGTATTCTGGCTGAAAAGTATCCGACGATGTCGGTCTTGCACGACTTCTGGATGTTGACCGGCCGCTGTGCATACCCAACGCCTTGCGAGAAATACCTCACCGGATGTGACGACTCCTGCCCCACCGCCGATCAGTATCCGAAACTGGCGCCGGCGCTGATCGCCGCTGCCTGGGAGCGGAAGCAGAAGTTGCTTTTTGGCAATAATCAGTTGATGCTGCTGGGGAACTCCGAGTGGACCAGTGAGTTTGCCCGCAAGACCATGCAGACGGCCGGCGGTGGCCGTTCGGGCAGATCGGTCGGACAGTTTCGTCTGAGCTTTCCGCTCGACATTTTCCAGCCGAAGGATCGCAAAACCTGCCGCGCGATTCTGGGTTTGCCGCAGGATCGGTTCATTGTGCTGCTGACCGGGGATCTCTATGACAAGCGCAAGAACACGCAGTTGGCGCTGGATGCGCTCGAGAGTCTGGGCCTTCCGGATCTGACGGTGGTCAGCTTGGGTCAGAAACGGGAGGGAGAGACGTTCCCGTTGCAGGACATCCGGCGTCTGGGTCACATCACAGACATGGCTTTGCTGACCAATCTCTTCTCGGCGGCCGATCTGTTTGTCGGGCCGAGCCAGGAGGAGACATTCGGACAGGTATTCATTGAGGCGATCGCCTGCGGGACGCCGGCGATTGGCGTGCGCGCCTCGGGAATGGGGGAGGCGGTGGTGGACGGGGTGACCGGGCTGCTGGCCGACAGTTTTGAACCGGATTCGCTCGCGTCGGTGATCTACTACCTTTACGCACGGCCGGATTTGCGGCGGAAGATGGCGTTATGGGGACGAATATATGTAGAGAACGAATGGTCGCCACAGGCCTCCTTCTACCACCTGTTCCGGGCGTGGCGCCAGTTGGGTTTGCTAGATTCGCTGCAGTTGCCGCCGAAGATCGGTTTTGTGGCCGAACAGCCGGAGACTCCGGATTGCCACCCGATCCATCGAGTGAAGGGCGTGACGATGGGTGACTCCTCGCTGGGGCCAGAAGAGGGCCCCTACGAGGAGCATAGCCTGCCGAAGTTCCGTTGGGCCTATGGCCCAAGGTCCCGCGTGCGGATTCATTCGCAGATGGCCGGGGGGCACTCCCTGGTGTTGCGTTACCGGAACATGCATCCGGAGCAGACGATTGCCATAACGGTGAATAGCGCAGCGGGGCGCCCCTATCCGCTGGTTGCCACCGGCATAAAGGTAAGCAGGATGATTTGTGTGTCGGTTCATCTCCACAAGGGCGACAACGAAGTAGAAATGGAGTTCTCTCGTTGGGACGACACCTCCCACGGCGCGCGGCCTTTGGCGATTGCGATTACTGAGCTTTCTTTCCTCCCCGACGTGGCTTTCCAGCCGGATCCGACAGCGCGACCGGCCTAGCTTTTCTTGAGAAGATTGACCAGTCGGCGAGGCAGGAGAGTAGTCTCAAGCTCGGCGATCCTCGCGTGCTGGTGCTCGATGTGGGTGTGTAGGAGAGCGATCTGTTGCCCGCGATTAGCGCGGTCGGCTTCGACCAGTTCCAGGGTTTGGGTAAGTTGTTGGATGAGGGACTGCTTGTGCGCCAGATCCTGTTCGATACCCGGCAGACGGGCGACATCGGCAAGGCAGTGCGCGAGATCGTCGCGAAGTTCGGGGACGAGGGTCAGAACGGAGCGGAGCTCTTCCTCGGCGCGGTGAAGCTGCTGGCGAAGATCGGCGATTGTGCCCTGGTAGCGGCTTTCGACCTGATCAAGGGCGGCGCGTGCGGCGTCGAGGCTGGCCGCACGTTGGTAGCATTCCTTGTCAAGACGATTGTTTTCTTCCCGGAGAGCCTCCAATTCTGGGAGCAGCTGATCGAGGCGCTGCGCTTCGGCGGCTTGCTGCTGGAGGATGGCGATGTGGGACTTGTAGTCGAGGAGCCGTCGAGCGGTGCGGTGGCGGAAGTGCGTGAGGCGGTCCTCGAGGATCTGATTGGTTTGGAGAACAGGGCGAAGTGTGGCCAGTTCGTCGCGTAGTTTTTCCAGCTCTTCGTTGGCTGAGGCGGACAGTGTGGCGATGCGGGACTTGTATCCGAGGAGCCGGCGAGCGGTGCGGTGCCGGAAGCGCGTGAGGCGATCCTCGAGGATCTGATTGGTCTGAAGGACGTCGCGAAGAGATGTCAGTTCGGCGCGAAGCGTTTCAATCTGTTCGCAGGAGGAGGAGGATAAGGCGTTGAGGCTGGATTGCAGAGCGATGTTCTGCTGCTGTATGTCGGAGGATTCAGCCAGAGCGACCGCGAGCTGCTGCTGGAGGGTGGCGATGCGGGACTTGTAGTCGAGGAGTCGGCGGGCGGTGCGGTGGCGGAAGTGTGTCAGGCGGTCTTCGAGGAGCTGATTGGTTTGGAGGACGTCGCGAAGGGATGTCAGTTCGGCGCGAAGCGCTTCAATCTGTTCGGTGGAGGAGGAGGCTAAAGCGTTGAGACTGGATTGCAGAGCGGTGTTCTGCTGCTGGACGTCGGAGGATTCAGCCAGAGAGACCGCGAGCTGCTGCTGGAGGCTGGAAATGCGGGACTTGTAGTCGAGGAGCCGTCGAGCGGTGCGGTGCCGGATGCGCGTGAGGCGATCCTCGAGGATCTGATTGGTCTGACGGACCTCGCAAAGAGATGTCAGTTCGGCGCGAAGCGTTTCAATCTGTTCGGAGGAGGAGGAGGCTAAGGCGTTAAGGCTGGATTGCAGAGTTGCGTTCTCTTGGCGGAGGTTGGCAGATTCGGCCTGGTATTCGAACAGCTGTCGTTGAAGATCGCCGAACTCGGTTTCATGGCTTTTCTGTTCAGCAACGGCAGCGGCGAGTGCAGACTTCTCACTTTCAACGAGGGAAAGCGCGTGGCGGAGGCCATCAATATCACGGACGCGGTCATCGTGCCACTGGGTGAAGTTGCCGCGTTCGGCTTCGAGGACGCGCATCCCGTTGCGTGCCGTGTCGGCGGCGTCGAGGATCATGGCGCGGGCGACCCAAGGCTCTGGTTCGAGGAGTGTGACCTCGAGCTCCTTTTGAACGCCCGTGAGGACCGCATCAATGGCGTCCCGGACTGCCTCAGTGGGGATGTTCTTGACGCAGTAGGAGATCTTGTACGGACAGATCCAGTTGCAATCCGAGCAGGGGACATTGACCGAGAGAACTCTGCCGATTCCGGCCGAAGGGAGGAATCGGGGCCAGTGTCCACCGCCGAACAGGGAGACAATTGGTTTGCCGAGGGCAGCGGCGATGTGCATCGGCCCCGTGTCTTTGCCAAGGTAGCCATCGGAGAGAGCCGTCAGGCCGACGAGCATATCCAGACCGTCCGGATTGACGGTCATGTCAAACGTATTCTCTGCGAGTTCGCCCATGAGGGCCCGGATGGCTGCGCTGGACTCGTGTTCCGCCGGTGTGCCGACGAAGATGAGTTGGAGGCCATGATCGCGCACCATGGCTGAGCAGACCGTCGCCCATTTTTCTAGATTCCAGTTCTTTAGCGCAGTGTAGGCAGAGCCTTGGCCGGCACAGACGATCCAGAACTTGCGATTGGTGAGGCCTAGCTGTTGGAGGCGGGCCGATGCGATGGCAAGAAAGCGCTCTTCGGCGGTTAAGCGAGGAGGCGGAAGTGAAACTGAGGTGCCGAGGATGGCGCTCGCGAGCAGTTCGTTCTTGCGGGATTCATGCCAGTCGCGGCCAACCTGGACTTGTACGGCGAGGTTAATCGCCGAAACGTGGGTGATGTTCCGTGGCGCATCGTTCTGAAAGAGTTCGCCCCCGAATCCGATGGCTTTGGCGCGCGGAATGTGCTGAGCTAACTGTTCTTCCAGTTGAGTGTGCTGGAAAGAGGCGACGACAAAGATATCCGGATCGAAAGCGGCGACAGCTTTGATCAGGCGATCATCCGGCACGGCATCCAATTGAAAGCTAGGACGGTAAGGGTCCGCAACGCATTGCACTATGGTGGCGCCAGGCATGGCCCAAGCGGCCAGCGGGGCAACGTGGGCGCGAACAATCAGGATTAACTCATTACCTGCTGCAGCTAGCGCAGCCAACATCGGCTGCCGGATGATAAAGTCCCCAAGGTTGTCAGGATTGCTAACGGCAATACGCATACGATCCCCCTATGGTACCGTTATGTTTTTGGGGATTCCAGCTTTGCCTCTCGCATGCTATTAACGTGCTGATAAATATAGAGCGATCGTTTTCCCTGCGATTCCCTTGTTGCCTTCCGTTGGTGGCGATTGCGGTGGCTATCCTGCCGGTCTTTCGCCATCGTTCGGCGTTCCAGCATGAAGTTTCGGCCCCTCGTCATCAACAGGGTGTCCTTCAGTGCTCGGTGAAGCGACCGAAGCTGACAGCCGCGGATCGGTTCCTGTACGCCTTCGTTGTCGACGGTGGGGACGGTTTGAAACCGAGTGCGGCCATCAGGAAGCCGGCGACGGTGACCGGGTTGGCACCGCCTAGCGGGAGTTTCCCGCGAGGATTTCGAGAAAGCCACTTAAGTCATTCGTTGGCAGAAAGATAGCGTTTCGGGTCTGTATATACCACGAGGCTTGGCCGCTCTATCTTCGGCTGTTAAGTGATCTTCGGCACTGCGTCGAGGGCCTCGGCCATAGTCAGGATCTTCGGGTCTGCCTGTTCGATCTGTAGCCGCACCCGCGGCCGGCCACGCCGGCCCGTGCGGTCCACTAATCGGCAACAACGAATCGTCGCCAGTTCGGCTAGCAACCGCTGCGCGTCGCCAGCAAAAGCCGCCCGCTGCCGGGCCCGGCGATGCAACAAAGTGACGAGCAGATAGGCCAACACACAAACGAAAATGTGGACCCGAAGTTTGTGATCCGTCCAATGAAATTGCGGCCGCGTAGCCAACATGCCCGGGCTCTTCAGATCCCGAAAGGCCGCCTCCACGCGCGATTGTCCACGATAGGCAGCAACGATCTCGGCCGTGGTCCACGCGGCCCGATCCGTCACCAGCACCCGCAAGCCGAA
>JADCJL010000345.1 GCA_020247055.1 Acidobacteriaceae bacterium
GTTCCCGTTTCGGAATCTGACGTCACGGACCGACTACGAGGCGCTCTGTCTCGGCCACGAGGCGGAACTGATCCGGCGCCTCCGTGCGCTTCCCGGCGTACAGGTATTTCCCCTACCGCGCAACTGGCAGCCGAGCCCGGACGATCTCGCCAAGGCTCTGTTGTCGCTCGAAGTCACGCTGCAAACCCGCCAAGGCGTCCCCGATTTCCTCCTGCGCCTGCTCGACAACCGGACCGGCGCTGTTGCTGCAGAGCGGTCCCTGACCGCCGTTCTCGAAAATCCCACCAACGTCCAGCGGGAGATCTTTGCCTGGACCATTGAAGGTTTGGGCCGAATGGATGCCGGTAACCCCTTGCGCGCCGCGGTTCGTTCGGTGCTGCCGCGGGCCTACGGCGCTCTCCCGCCCTTGGCCAGTTCGGTCAACGCGGCCATGGCCGAATATCAACGGGGGCAACAGAGTTCGCTCTCCCGGACCCCTGCCGCGGCTCTCGAAGCCATCGCGTGCTTTCAGCGGGCGATTGCCCACGATCCCAACTTTGCGCTCGCCTACGCCGCCCTCGCCGACATTCGCCAGGTCCTGTTGCTCTTTAACCGGGGGGCCACCGCGCAGTTGCTCTTCGACGCGCTGCAGGATGCCCGTAAGGCGGTAGCGCTGAACGCCGGCCTGCCCGAGTGCCACGTCTCCTTGGCCTCGGCCTACCAGCACGATTGGAACTGGGACGAAGCGGATCGCTCCTACCGCGCGGCCATCGCCGCCAACCCGCGGTTCCCGCGAGCGTACTCCTGGTACGGTGGCCTCATTCTGCAATTTGGCCGTGTGCCGCAAGCGCTGGCGCAAGCCCGTCGCGGTTTGGAGCTCGACCCCTTCGACCACACCCAGCAGGCCAGCTTTGGTCTCTATCTCTGGTTGGCCGGAGATCCTGCCGCCGCCGTCCTGCACCTCGAAGCGCTTCTCCGCCGGACCGACATCATCAACGTCCACATCAACCTCGGTCAAGCCTGCGCCGCCCTGGCGGGCCAAGCCCCGGAGCAGGATGCGTTGCGCTACGCCGGTCGCGCCATGGAGGCCGCCGCTGAGGTCAAACGACGCGAACTCGAAGCCGCCGGCGGCAACGATCCGGGATATCTCAAATGGTCCGATCTCCTGTTCAACCAGGCTTGGGCCAGCCGTGGCGATCTGAGCATGGCCAGCTCCTATGCCCAGCGTCTCCTGCGGGGCGTGGCCGCCGGGGGGGTCTCGGCGGCCGCCGCCGCCAAGGCGTTCGCCGTCATCAACGATCGGCGCACGGCTCTCGATCTGCTCGAACAGGGTCTCGCCGCCAAAGAGCGCGAGATGCTGTATCTGCGTATCCACCCTATTTACCGGAGCCTCCACCCGGAAAAACGCTTTCGCCAGATCGTTGCCCAAATGCGGCTGGCCGAAGCCTGATGACTTTTCTCTAAAGGAAGAACGATGACCTATAACCTGATGATTACTCGACTTGACGCGGACGAGAATAAAGTTTTCCAGACCGTCGCCCGCGGTGCGCACCGTGCGTATCTCAGCCCGTTTAGCAATGGCGTGGAAATCGAACTGAGCGAACTAGCCAGCGAGGAAACAGCGGAGCTATCCTACCGGCTGGCCCTGGATCTGCGGGATAGCTCCGCTGGAGGGAGTAACGCGCCTCCCAGGGGAGCAACGTCTGCGCAGTCGGTTAACGGCTACGGGCCCTACGAACTGATCGTGCGGTACGAAAACATCATCGGCCAGACTACCGCGTGCGTCTCCCTCGACGGCGCGCACCGGATGATCTTGAAGAACAACGAGCGCGGACTGAACCTGGAGTTGACGCACCTCGAAGGCACGGAGAATACACCACTGCGCCTCTACCTATCACTGCGCGAGGTGTAAGGATGTCTGACCACTCCGCCTGGGATGCCCTTGCCTCGCGCGACTGGCCCGGCGCTTTGCAGGCTGCCTTGGCGGCTATCGCAAGGGAGGGACTCACACCCTCTCCCTTGCGTGCCCTGGCGATCTCGCTCTGGGGCATGGGGCATCTGACAGCAGCTCTGGCCGCTCTGGAATCCCTGCTCACGCAAAACCCCGACGATCCGCTCTATTGGAGTGACTTGGCGTCGCTGCGTTTCCGCGATCGCCAATTCGAAGCCGCCGGCGTCGCCTTCGCCCGCGCGCTCGATCTCAATCCGGGTAGCCTCGCGGCCCACCATGGTCTGGCTGAATGCCTGCTTCGCATGCAGCGTCCGGCCGCCGCCATCCCGCACCTCGAAGCGTGCCTGCGCCAGGATACGGACAACCCCGTTTACGCCTCCGCGCTTGGCCACGCCCTGCTGGCCGCCGAGCAGGCCGCCGCTGCCGAACAACTGGTGGACAGTGCCCTGGTCCGCCATCCGCGCACCCTCTCCCTTCTTCTGCTCAAGGCCTCGCTGGCCTCCCGCGCCACCCGCCATCAGGAGGCGCTGTCCTATGTCGCTCGCGCGGTCGTCGAAGCTCCCGAATCCTTCGAGGTCCAAGCCAGCTTGGCGCTCGCCTCCTGGAGTGCCGGAGACTCCGCCGGCGCCTTCGCCGCCCAGCACGTGGCCCTGGCCCTCAGCCCAAACCCGACCGAGGAGGATCGTAACCTGCATGCGAGCCTGCTCTGGCTGATGCTTCACGATCCCGCCGTCCCTGCCCGGACCATTCGCCAGACCTACGAACAGGCCAGCCGCTTCTGGGCCGCCACTGAACCCGTTCGCACCCGGTTTCCTAACTCGCCCCACCCGGACCGCCCGCTTCGCGTCGGCTATCTGACCGGTGAGTTTGTCATGAACCCCGCCTTCTGCTTTCTCGCCTGTTGGCTCCAGTTTCAGGATCGCACGAACTTCACCAGTTACTTCTACATGACCCGCGATCTCTATTCGGAACACACCGGAACCTACCGCCAGATCGCTGACCACTGGCGCAACGTTCGGAGCCTCGACGACCAGCAACTCGCCGCACTCATCGCTCACGACGAGATCGATATCCTGGTCGAACTCTCCGGCCACTTCACCGATCACCGGCTCCCCGTCTTCGCCCGGCGCGCCGCTCCGGTGCAGGTCGCCTTCCCTCATTTCCCCGCCACCACCGGAGTCGAACAGATCGACTATCTGTTCACCGATCGCTGGACCACGCCCCCGGGTGCTGAAGCCGAGTACACGGAGACCGTCTATCGTCTCCCCTCCGGTTATATCGCTTTCCAACTGGCCGAACCGCCGCCGGCAGTTACTCCGCTGCCCGCCCTCGCTAATGGCTATGTGACCTTCGGACTCCTGCAGCGGCCCGGCAAGTACCACGCGCAAACCTGGGACGCCATAGCCGCCATCCTACGGCGATTGCCGGACTCTCGCCTGCTCTGCCACTACGAATCGGCCGAACTCGATACGCCCGGCTCACCCTCCAGAGATCGGGTTTCCGCTGAACTCATCTCGCGCGGCATCGAACCCGGCCGGCTGCTCTTCCGCGGCCGCCGCCCGCTCGCCGAACACCTCAGCGTGATCGCCGAGGTGGACATCGCCCTCGACTCGTTCCCCTACAACGGCCAGACCACCACCTGCGACTGCTTTTGGATGGGTGTGCCCGTCGTAAACCTTCAGGGAGCAACCCACCCGGGAAGGGTCGGACAGGCACTCCTTGAGCGGGTGGGCCTCGGCCATCTGTCCGCCGCCTCTCTCGATGGCTATGTGGAGACGGCCCTCGCCCTCGCCGCAGACCTCGCCGCTCTCGCCTCGCTCCGGGCTGGCCTACGGCCGCAGGCCGAAGAGGCGCTTGGCAACGGCGCGCAGCTCGCCCGGGAGATCGAGTCCGCATATCGCCTCTTCTGGCGCCGGTGGTGCGCTCGTGGGCCGTCCGCGGCCCTTTAAACGGGTGAAATGACCCGTTTCACCAGGGCCAGGAAGCTGTTCACCACCTCAAGGTAGCTGGCAACCTCGTCCAGCTTGGCCCGCGCGCCCGCCAGCTCCTGCGTGGCCCGGAGTAACTCCGTCTCGAGCGCCAGCAGTTGCCTCCGAATCAGGTCCAGTTCGAGAGTGTTCAGCCGGCGCCACGTCCGGTACACCTCGCCGCGCGTGATCGCCGCCGCGGCCCGGTTAGCCTCGGTGGCCTGCTCGAGAGAGTCGACAAAAGCGTCGCTGTCGAGATCGGCCAACGTCGTCTTTAGGCTGCGCCGCAGCCCGTTCCGCAGCTCATTCGCCGTCACAGGGTTTTCCTCGCTCATGTTACTTCGCCCCCGGTCCGATAAACTGATTCATCCGGTCGATCGCCAACTGCAGCGCCGCCAGACGGCCCTCCCGGTCGCCCCCGGCCAAACCTTCAAAGGCGCTTCGCAGCTGCCGGGCCGCCTCCTGCGCCGCCCGCGCCCGCGTCACGTCGATTTCGGCCAGCAGAAATCGTTTCCGCAACGCATCCCAATCCGGGGGCAGGGAATCGGCCCGGAACGGCGGCAGCAGCACCGTTCGGCGCTCATGATTGCGCAGCACTTTGCGGTCTTCTATGTATTCGTCCACCAGCAAACTCAGCATCGCCTCTTCGAGCGCCAATTGCCGCTGAATCAGCGGCGCGTACTCGCGCAGGTGCCGTTCGAGCGCCCGGTTCCGCAACTCACCCACGGCAATCGCCGTCACCTGGCCAATCTTCTCGCTCACCGGCGTTCCGCGGATGGATTTTCGCGCCAGCGCATCGGACAGCCCGCCCAGTTCGCCCGAAAGACGCTGCGCGGCGGCGGCGGCATTGGCATCGGCCTGCGGGCCGGCCAGCCGTGCCAGCGCCTGGAAATACTGATTCATCACCGCGCCATGCCGTTCGAGGTCGGCCAGAATGCCAATCCGCTCCTGCAGAATCTGATCCTGCTCGTTCAGCACGCGCGCCCGCCCCGCCGCGTCGAGCGCCTCGTGCTGCTTGCGCAGCTCCAGCGTGTCGCGTTCAATGTTCGTGTCGAGTGAGAGGCGCAGAAACTGGCTGCGCGCCTGCCCGTAGTTGACGCCGGCCGCGGCAAACGCTTCAAATCGCGTGGCCCGCGCCGCGCCACATCCGCTCAACAGCGCTACGCCCAGCGCCACCACCACCAGGTTCAAACCACAGAGAGCCCGGCGTTCCGAAGAACGGTTCATCGGAACTATCTTACCGGGTTTTTCTGAAAATTATTGACCCGGGGTTCCGGCCAGGAACCAACGGTTGGCCCGCTGCTGCGGCCGTACCCAGCCACCGTAGACGACCTCGGCCACCGGCCCGTCATCCCGGTTCTGATAGGCGCGGCCGTGGCGGTTGGCCGCCAGATACAACTCGTGCAGCCGCAGCACCCCGTCCAGATCGACTACGATGCCCAACCCCGGCCGGTCCGGCACCCGGCAGATTCCTCCGAATTCAATGGGAATCGGCGTCTTCACCGTGGGATCGGAATCGGCTTGCCAGGGGAAATAGTGGGAATCAAACGGCCAATCCTGCGTGGCCGCGGCGGCCCCCATCTGCACGGTATGCGCGTGCGAAATCCCCAGGTGCGTGTTCGAATGCTGGGCGAAGCCCATGCCGTGCGCGGCGCACCAGTGCGACAGGCGCACGGCCTCGTCGCTGCCGCCGATGTAGTGGCAGTCGCCGCCGAGCGTAATCTGAATGGCCTGCTTGCGCAGGGCGTCTTCGTGCTCGGCGAAGTTGGCCGCACACATGTTGGTGGCCAGCGGCACCCCGGTCTCCCGGTGCACGATCGCCATGTTGTCCCGCCCGGGCACGGGATCCTCAAAATAGGGCAGTTGATCGCCGATAGCCGCTTTCAGCTCGCGGATAAAGCCGATGGCCGTCTCGTTGTCCCAGGCGGCGTTTGGATCGGGCACAATCTGGATCTGCGGCCCGAGCGCCTCCGCCACGGCCAGCATCACGGCCAACTCCTCCCGCGGCGCAAGCACGCCCAGTTTCCACTTCACCAGTTTGACGCCGGGCATCCGGTGCGCCATCCCCGCCTGCGCGAGGCGAACGGCGCTGGCGGCGTCGAGCACCGGCGCCTCCCGCAGCGCGTCAAACTCGTTTTGCGGCCTCGGCGGCCGGGCGGACGAGTAGTCGAGGCCGCTGCCCGCGGTATCGGCCAGGAAAAACAGATAGAGGTTAAACCGGACCTCACTGCGCCGGCGGCCGTGGTCGCCGCCGAGCAGGTCGCACAGCGGCACGCCCATCCGTTGGGCGATGGCGGAGTGCAGCGCCATTTGCACCCCGGCCCGCACGTGGTTCGTCACGCCCCGGTCGAAGGACGCCGACCCCCGCTCATCGGTCAGCGCGAAGTGCGCCGAGAGCTCCCGGCTGCGCGCCACCACGTGCGCCAACGTCGCCTGGGTCTCTTCGCGCGAAAGCCCCGTACCGGTTATTTCGCCCTGCAAGGCGCTTAGCACCCGGATCACCCCAGTGTTACAGGGAACTTCGCCCCATCCTTCGGCGCCATCCTGCAGCACGCAGCGCGTAATGATCCGTGGCGTAAACGGCGCATGCAACCCCGAGACATTCAACAGCGGATAATCAGATCGGAAGAGCA
>JADCJL010000346.1 GCA_020247055.1 Acidobacteriaceae bacterium
CCGCGCCGGAATTCATCGCACTGTTGTCGCTCTGCGTGCCGTTCATCCCGGTGGCGTTGCTATCTTCTCCAGACGCCCCCACCAACACTGTGTTCCCCGAGATCGCCACCGCAGAGGCAAAATCATCTGCCTCCCCCGTATTGGAAGCCTTAATGTACGCCTCCTGGCGCCAAGTCGTGCCCGTGCGCTGAAATACATACGCGGCGCCGGCAGCGTACAGCGTGTTATTGTCCTGCGGTCCGTTCACCCCGGTGACGTTGCTTTGCTCCCCGTTCGCCCCCACCACCACCGTGTTCCCGGAGACGCCCACCGCAACTCCAAACTGCATACTCACCCGTGTATTCGACGCCTTTAAGTAAGCCTGCTGGCTCCAAGTGGTGCCGTTCCGCACAAATATATACGCCGCCCCAGCCGCAAACGTAGTGTAGTTACTCGGCGTCCCGTTCACCCCGGTGGCGTTGCTGGTCTCCTTAAACGCCCCCACCACCACCGTGTCCGCGGAGATCGCCACAGCACCCAAAAAGCCAAACCGATAGGTCGGCCCCACCGTCGACGCTTTCAAATACGCCTGCTGGCTCCAATCACTGCCACTGCGCACAAATACATAGGCCGCGCCGGCATCGAAAACACTATTGTCACTCTCCGTCCCGTTTACCCCCGTGGCGCCGCTGTCTTCGCCAAACGCACCCACCACAACCGTGTTCCCTGAGATGGCGACCGCAGCGCCGAAGTGATCATTCTCGCCGGGATTCGAGGCCGTGAGATAGGCCTGTTGGCCCCAAGTCTCACCATTACGGACAAAGACATACGCTGCCCCTCCGGTGACCACACTGTTACCGTTCGGCGTTCCGATCGTCCCCGTGCTGATTGGATCCCCGTTCGCCCCGACCACCGCAGTGTTACCGGAGATCGCCACCGATAACCCGTAGTGTTCAAACCCGCCGGTGTACGACCAGATAATCTTGTTGGTTCCCCCCTTGAGATAGGCCTGCTGCCCCCAGGTCGTGCCAATGCGCACGTAGACACAAGCTCCGCCGGCGGTAGAAGCGCTGTTGTCACTCGACGTCCCGTTCCCGCCGTTGGCGTTGGTGTCGCCCCCGAACGTTCCCACTACCACCGTGTCTCCAGAGATCGCCACCGTTACGCCGAAGCGATCGCCTGGCACAGTACGCGCTGCCTTCAGATACGCCTGCTGCACCCAAGTCGAGCCACTGCGCACGAACACGTACGCCGCGCCGGAATCGGCCGCGCTGTTATCACTCTGTGTACCGCTCACCCCGGTAGCGTTGCTGTCTTCTCCAGGCGCCCCCACCACCACCGTATCTCCGGAGATCCCAACCGCACCGATCGAGCCAAAAGAATCTCCCGCCCCCGTGTTCGACGCTTTCAAGTAGGCCTGTTGCGTAATTGGATCGACCGTTACCGGATACACCGCACGCCGATCGTCAACGAGAATCCGAAGGAACAACCCTTCCGCCACCATCCGCGCCGGCAACGTCCGTCCCGTTGCATCGCTCACCACCAGCTTCCGATAACGCAGCGCAGGGCCACCCTGCGCCGTCTTGTACGATACCCCCCGCCCCCCAGAATCCAGTTCAGCGACCAGGTCCCCGCGTTGGCGGAGTTGGAGAAGGAGTTCCCCGCCTGCGCCCCTCGGCCTCTCGGGAATGGTGAAGCCGTGCTCCAACCCCTCCGGACCGTTTTCGAACCATTCGGTGATGCCCTGGCGACGGTATTCCAACCGATTCACCTTGTTGTCCATGCGCTCGACGCGGCTGGCCGAAATATCTTCGCCCAAGCGCCCCCAACGCTCAAATTCCAGCCCCCAACGCCACTCCTCGCGGTCCGGCTTCACCGTGAAGCCCTTGCCATCAAATCGCGCCAGCCAGCCGTGGTAGTGCGACCGCGACTGATATCCTCCCTGCGCGTCCGCAAACATTCCATGCCGGTGCCGCTCGTACTCCCCCCGGATCTGCCCCCAATCCACCAGGTTCAAGCCCGCCGGCAGTGCTGGCGCGCTGCTTTCCCCGGCCGGCACCGTGTGCCGCAGCAGTGGCCGCACCGGCACGCGCCTGCCCGCATCAGCCGCTACCGCCGGTGGCCATCCCCAGACAACAGCGAGCGTCAAGCCAAGCAGAAAACGGGCATGTGAGCGACGACCTCGACGCATGGAATGGAAGGGATTCATGGAGTCCGTTTTTTCGCAACAGCAACAAGAAAAGCGCTCCATGCCATCAAATCCCGCAATCATTTGTTATTTTTTCCGTCGTGCGCCACGAGAGGGTCGTGCGCCGGTGTGAACGGTAAATCCACCCGGGGACTTTGGCGTGGCGCGGGGAATTGGCGCATGAGATGGTCGGCACGGGTAAGCGGGTCGGGGGAGGCGGGGCGGGCGACGGGTCCAGAACTCGGTGAAGGCCCAGGAGTGGTTGAGCAGGCAGCCGGTGAGGGCAAAGAGCCAAAAGAAGAATACGAAGACAAAATAGAGGACGAGTTCGTCGTGCGCCACCCGCTTGGCAGTGAGGAGAGATTCAGGCGAGCACAACCCAGGGCTAGACGCCAATCAAGGAGAGGAACAGGACGTCGTAGCTCGTTGGCGGGTGGCCATGAAACTGTGTTTCCGGTTCCGACCGTTTCGCCGGGCTGCCCTGTCCGCTTGGGGGCAATAACGTTACCCAAGCATTCGGTCACGCGAGTGCAGGTCCACCAGTCGAGAGCGCGGCAACAAAAACTGTTCTCACCATGAGTCAGGACCACTATCGGAATAAGTTCAATATAGATCGGCTGACCGAATAACCGCTGGC
>JADCJL010000347.1 GCA_020247055.1 Acidobacteriaceae bacterium
CCCCTGCGCCAACCTCGCGCAACTCACCCTCCCCCACGCCCGCATCGCCGCCGCCATCCCCGTTCCCGCCGGCGCCTTCGCCCCGCCCCACGGCCGGCCCATCCCCAACCTCCCCGCCTTCTGCCGCATCACCGCCACCCTCACCCCTTCCCCCGATTCCCAAATCCAGGTCGAAGTCTGGCTCCCCGCCGCCTGGAACTCCCAGTTCCTCGGCGTCGGCAACGGCGGCTTCGCCGGCGCCATCAGCTACGCCGGCCTCGTCGAAGCCGTCCGCCACGGCTACGCCACCGCCTCCACCGACACCGGCCACCAGGGCGGCGGCACCGACGCCTCCTGGGCCCTCCATCACCCCGAAAAGATCACCGACTTCGGCCACCGCGCCATCCACGAAATGACCGTCCAGGCCAAAGCCCTCCTCACCGCCCACTACGGCGCCCCGCCCCGCCGCTCCTACTTCAGCTCCTGCTCGAACGGCGGCCGCCAGGCCCTCATGGAGGCCCAGCGCTACCCCGCCGACTACGACGGTATCCTCGCCGGCGCCCCCGCCAACGCCTGGACCTCCCTCATGACCAACGCCGCCCGCGCCATGCAGGCCACCGCCGCCCCGGCCAACTACATCCCGGCCACGAAACTCCCCGCCATCCAGGCCGCCGTCCTCGCCGCCTGCGACCTCGCCGACGGCGTCAAGGACAACGTCCTTGAAAACCCCGCCGCCTGCCGCTTCGACCCCGCCACCCTCCGCTGCCCCGGCGCCGACGCCGCCAACTGCCTCACCCCGCCTCAGGTCAACGCCCTCAACGCCCTTTACGCCCCGCTCCGCGACCCTCGGGGCAAAACCCTCTTCCCCGGCTACTCGCCCTCCGGCGAAGCCGAAACCGGCGGTTGGGCCGCCTGGATCACCGGCGCTCAGCCCGCCGCCGGTGCCCTCCACGCCTTCTCCTCCAACTTCTTCCGCTACATGGTTCACAGCGACCCCGCCTGGACCATCGACCGCTTCGACCTCGCCCGCGACCTCCCCGCCGCCCGGAAGCTCGCCCCCGTCCTCGACGCCACCAACCCCGACCTCCGCGCCTTCCACGCCCGCGGCGGCAAGCTCATCCTCTACCACGGCTGGTGCGACGCCGCCATCCCCGCCCAGAACGCCATCGACTACTACCAGGCCGTGGTCCGCAAAATGGGCCCCGCCAAGGCCCAACAGTTCGTCCGTCTCTTCCTGGCGCCTGGCGTCCAGCACTGCGGCGGCGGCGCGGGCGCCCACACCTTCGGCCAGGGAGGTGCCCCGCAGGGCGACCCCGCCTCGAACATGGCGGCCGCCCTCGTCCGCTGGGTGGAGCAGGGAACGGCCCCGGAGCGGATCGTCGCCACCCGGCCCGGACGCACCCGTCCCCTCTGCGCCTATCCCCAGGTAGCCCGCTACCGCGGCACCGGCTCCACCGACGACGCCGCCAATTTCGACTGCGCCCGCTAGGCCAAAACCTCTTTGAGCACCCGCCCGTGGACCTCGGTCAGCCGCTCGCGCCGCCCCTGGTGCAGATAGCTCAACCGGTCCTGGTCGAGGCCCATCTGGTGGATCAACGTCGCGTGCAGATCCCGGAAATGCACCGGGTCCACCGTCGCCTTCAGCCCAATCTCGTCCGTCGCCCCGTAGGTCACCCCGCCCCGGAACCCGCCGCCCGCCGCCCACATCGTAAAGCCCGTGTTGTGGTGGTCCCGCCCGTTGCCGCGCTCGGACTCCGGCGACCGCCCAAACTCGCCGCCCCACAACACAATGGTCGAATCGAGCAGCCCCCGCCGCTTCAGATCCTGAATCAGCGCCGCCGTCGGCTGGTCCGTCAGACTCGCCATCCGCAGATGGTTCTTCTCAATGTCGCTGTGCGCGTCCCATTCGGTCTCCCCGCCGCCGCCGCCCGCCACCACGCAGATGAACCGCACGCCCTTCTCCACCAACCGCCGCGCCAGCAGGCACCGCCGCCCGTAGTCGTCCGTCAGCGGCTTGCCCACCCCGTACAGATCCAGCGTCTCCTGCGGCTCCTTCGAGACGTCAAAAATCTCCGGGGCCTCCGTCTGCATCCGGAACGCCGTATCGTAGGCCGAAATCCGCGCCGCAAACTCGGCGTCCTCCCCCGGCAGGTTCGCCTCGTTCAACTGCCGCAGAAACTCCACCGTCTTCCGCCGCCGCTCCATCGAGATGCCCTTCGGTAGCTCCAGGTTCAGCACCGGCCGCTTGCCCGGACGGAACATCGCCGGCTGGTACACCGCCGGTAGAAACCCGTTCGTGTACATCGGCTGCCCCGCCTCCGGCGCCCCGTGCGGGTCCGGCATCACCACGTACGCCGGCAGCGACTCGGACTCCGAACCCAGGCCATAGGTGAACCAGCTCCCCATCGCCGGAAACCCCGGAATCACCCGGCCCGACATCATCTGGTACTGCGCCGCCGAGTGCACCACCATGTCCCCGTGCATCGACCGCAGAATGCACAGATCATCCACCACCTTCGCCTGATGCGGCAGCAGATCGGACACCTCAATGCCCGACTTGCCATACCGCGCAAACGTCCGCTTGGTGCCCAGAATCCGCGAATTCTGGTTCACGTTCTGGTACTCGACCTTGCCGAAGCTGTCCGGCCGCTTCTGGCCATGCAACTGGTTCAGCAGCGGCTTCGGGTCGAACGTCTCGAGGTGCGACGGCCCCCCGGCCTGAAACAGGAAGATGATCGACTTGGCCTTCGCCGCAAAGTGCGGCGCCTTGGCCGCCAGCGGACTCAACCGCTTGCTCTCCTGCGCGAGCAGCGAGGCATAGCTCATCGCGCCAAACCCGCAAAAACACTGGGTCAGAAACTCGCGGCGGTTACGGGCGTAGCGTATATGTTCCGGCATCGTTAGTCCACGTACAGAAAGGCGTTGGAGTTGAAAAGGCTCAGGGCAAACTCGGTCACCGCGGCCGGGTCCGGGTCGTCCAGATACTGCTGCGACAGCTGCCGCTCGCGCAGGTTCGGCCCGCGCCCCGTGGCCAGACGAAACGCCTGCTCCACCCGGTCGCCGGTCAGGCGTTTGGCAAAGGATACCGCCAGATCGTTCGACAGCGTCCCGTTCAGCAGCTCGAGCGCCTGTGGCGCGTGCGTCGACTGGTCCCGCCGCGCGCACGACAGCAGCGTGTCCGGCGAGTCAAAAACCTGGTTGAACGGCAGAATCAGATTCCGCTTGTAGATCAGATAGATCGTCCGCCGGTCGTGCTCGCGCCGGTCCCGCGTTGTGACCCAGTACTGCGGCCGCTTCAAATCCTTGATCAACTCCGCGTCAATCTGGATCAGCACGCTCGGCCCGCCCGCCTTCGGGTTCAACCGCCCGGAAACCGCCAGCATCGAATCGCGGATCTCCTCGGCCGCCAGCCGCCGCCGGTTCATCCGCCACAGCAGCTTATTCTCCGGGTCCTTGGCCGCGCCCGCGGCCGTGCCGGCACCGGGCCCGCTGCTCTGCCGGTAGGCCGCCGAAGTCATCAGCATCCGGTGCAGCGGCTTCATCCGCCAGCCGCCCCGCACATACTCGTTTGCCAGCCAGTCGAGCAGCTGCGGGTGCGTCGGCTTGAGACCCATCTTCCCGAAGTCGTTCGGGGTGCCGACAATCCCGCGGCCGAAGTGGTAACCCCAGATCCGGTTTACCATCACCCGCGCCGGTAGCGGATTGCCCGGATCGGTAATCCACTCGGCCAGCCGCTGCCGCGGCTTCCCGCTCGCCAGCGGCAACTCCGGCGTCTCCTCCGGCAGCAGCACACCCGGAGGACGCATCCCGACCTGCGCCCCCTTGTTCCGGTAGTCACCCGCCGCCAGCAGATGGATCGGCGTCATCTCCTTCACCTCGTTCCGCACCGCGTACATCGCCGCCGGTGGCGATGGGATCTGCTCGTCAATGGCCTCGAGGCGCATCAGGATCTTGCCCTTCTCCTCCTCGGAAGCCCGCCGCATCGCGGTCCGCAGTTGGCGCATCTCGGCTTCAAGCGGCTCCATCGTCTGCTTGTAGCGCGCCTGCTCCTCGGCCGAGGCCACCACGATGTCGTTAGCGTGCGTCTGCGCAAAATAACCCTGCAGCCGGTAGTAATCCGACTGCCGGATGGCGTCGAACTTATGGTCGTGACACCGCGCGCAACCCATGGTCATCCCCAACATCGCCGCCCCGACAATGTTGGTCATCTCCGTCAGGACTTCAGTCCGCGAACTCGCCACGTTCTGGTTGCCCGCGTTCTTCCGCAGCGGCCCCAGCCGGTTAAACCCGCTCGCAATCAGGTAGGTGTTATTCGCCGGATCCATCTCGTCGCCGGCCAACTGCTCCCGCAAAAACTGATCGTAGGGCTTGTCTGTGTTGAGGCTCTCAATCACGTAGTCCCGATAGCGAAACGCATCCGGCCGGTGCGTATCGTACTCGTAGCCATCGGACTCGGCAAACCGCACCACATCGAGCCAGTGCCGCGCCCACTGTTCGCCGTAGCGCGGCGACGCCAGCAGCCGGTCCACCAGCCGCTCGTAGGCGTCCGGCGCCTTGTCGCGGACAAACGCAGCGATCTCTTCGGGCGTTGGCGGCAGACCGTGCAGATCGTAAGTCACCCGCCGGATCAAGGTCGCCCGGTCGGCCTCCGCCGCCGGCCGCAATCCGGCCTTCTGCAGGCCCTCGAGAATAAAGGCATCCACCGGGTTGCGAATCCAGCCATCCTGCAGCGCCGGCGGACGCACCTCCCCGCGCGGCTGAAACGCCCAATGCCGCCGCTCCGCCGCCGTGTAGCGGCCCAGCGGAGCGATCTCGTTCGTGTTCGGAGCCGCCAGCGACGCGACCGCAACTACCAGACCCAGAATCCGTCTCATACGAATAAC
>JADCJL010000348.1 GCA_020247055.1 Acidobacteriaceae bacterium
CGGGGTAGATGGTGGCGGGGAGGTCGGCGTCGTCTTTGAGGCCGGTGAGGCGGGCGGTGATGGTGCGGGACTCGCCGGGGGCGAGGGTGAAGGAGAACAGGCCGGCGGCTTTGGTGCCGGAGTGGGCGGGGTTGACGGCGTTGGTCTGGCGTTCGAGGAGATAGCGATGGAAGGCGCTTTTGACGTAGCCCGGGTTGGGGCTGCCCCAGAGGCGTTCGCTGTCGCCGTTGTTTTCGGTGAACAGGAGTTGGGTGGGTTCGGCGAAGGTGAAGACGTAGTGGCCGAGGTCCTGGTGTTTGCAGGCGATGGTGCGATCGTTGATGCGATAGAGGACGGGCTTGGGGGAGTGGGAGCGGCCCCAGGTCCAGGTGTTGCGGAACCAGAGCTGCGGGAGGATGGTGAGGGGGGCGGGGTCGGGGCCGCGGTTGGTGGCGGTGATTTCAATGACGATGTCGTCGATGTCGGCTTTGGCGTATTCGATCTGGATGTCGAAGTAGCGGTCTTCGTCGAAGATGCCGGTGTCGAGGAGTTCGTATTCGCGTTCGTGGCGGCTGCGCTGCTGGTTGACTTCGCGGAGGTGTTGATAGGGGAAGGCGGCCTGGGGGTACTTGTAGAGCGCCTTCATGTAGGAGTGGGTGGGGGTGGAGTCGAGGTAGTAGTAGAGCTCTTTGACGTCTTCGGAGTGGTTGCCCTGCGGGCCGCCGAGGCCGTAGAGGCGCTCTTTGAGGATGGGGTCTTTTCCGTTCCAGAGCGCCAGGCCGAAGCAGAGGCGCTGGTGGTTGTCGCAGAGGCCGAGCAGGCCGTCTTCGCTCCAGCGGTAGGCGCGGAGGTGGGCGTGTTCGAAGGGGAAGTAGTCCCAGGCGGTGCCGGTTTCCGAGTAGTCTTCGCGGACGGTGCCCCAGGCGCGGTCGCTGAGGTAGGGGCCCCAGCGGCGCCAGTGCCGTTCGCGTTTATCGGTTTCGATGAGGCGAAGGCGTTCCGGGTCCATACTTCATGGTAACCCTGCTGTATTGGATTCGACGCCGTCGACGAGGAGTGTGAGGGCGTCGCCGGGGCTGCCGCCGCGGATGTTGATCTGCTGGAGGCCGATGAAGCCGGGCGCGGGGCCGGAGAAGAGGACTTCGAGGGAGCGGCTGCCGCTGCGGGCGGAGACGGCGCCGCGGCCGAAGCCGGTGCCGTAGACCTCATAGACGCCGCCGCCGCGGGGGATGGCGGCGGCGCGGCCGGAGGCGGCATCGAAGAAGATGCCGGGTTGGGCGGCGAGGACGGGTACGGTGAGCGTGGCGCGGCCGGCGGTGTTGCCGGCGGCGATTTCGGCGGTGGGGCGGGTGAGGCCGGTGGGGACGGCGAAGTTGGCTTGGGTATCGTTGCTGAAAAAGACGACGAGGGGTGAGCCGTCGAGGGTGAGCTGCGCGCCGCGGAGGTTGGCGCCGAAGGCGGTGGCGATGCCGCCGGGGACGATGCCGGGGCGGAAGGAGGCGGCGTTGCCGACGCCGTTGGGAGAGAGGGCGGGGGGGCGGTCGACGGCGCCGGTGATGGTGGTGCCCGGGAGGGTGACCTGTTGGGCGCCGGGGGGGAGGGTGGCGAGGCCGCTCGAGTTGGTGGTGACGACGGTGTTGCCGGCGGCGAGGGGGAGCGAGGGGTAGGGGAGTTCGTTGCTGTCCTGGGCGCGGAAGACGGGGTTGGCGCCGGGGCTCGAGACGGGGACGAGGCTGAGGCCGGCGCCCGAGGCGGGCAGTACCTGCAGGCGGGCTTCGGCCGGGGTGAACTCGTCGGGGCCTTCGGCGTACAGGACGTCGACGCCAGGGCGGAGGGCGGTGAGTTCGAAGGGGGAGCTGGTCTGGCCGGCGGGGATGAGGACGCCGGCGGGGGCGGTGACGTGGCCGGCGGTGGTGCGGAGGGTGACGGTGAGGGGGGTGGGGCGGGGGCGGTCGAGGGAGACGGTGGCGGTGGCGGAGCGGCCGGCGAGGAGGCCGGCGGCGGGTTCGACGCTGAGGCGGAGGTTGCGGCGGAAGGAGGTATCGAGGCTGGCGCGGCCGCCGGAGTAGCGGGGCCAGGCGGCTTCGAGTTCGCGGCGGTAGAGATCGACTTTGGCGAGTTCCTGGGCGGTGGGCGTGGAGCCTGCGGGGACGATGAGGACGAAGCCGATGCGGTAGCGGCGCTGCTCGACGGTGTGGTCGGGGATGCGGCGGCCTTCGGCGGCGATGATCTCTTCGACGCCGATGTTGCGGCGGGTGCCGTTGAAGGTGACGCCGACGCGGGGGGCGGTGAGGGAGGGGGAGAGGCCGGAGTTCTGGACGTAGAAGGTGGGGGGGACCTCGGCGGGAGGGCGGAGGCCCATGAGGTACTGGTCGAGGGGCGAGAAGCCTTCGACGGTGGCGACGGTGCGGAAGCGGGGGGAGGCGGCTTCGCCGGAATCCTCGATGCGGTTGCCTTCGAGGAGGGAGGCTTCCGAGTTGAAGGTGAAGGCCCAGTGGGCGGTTTGGCGGCCGAGGAGGGGGAGGTTGCTGCCTTCGCGGTTGGAGGCGAAGGCGAGGAAGAGGTGCCCAGCTTCGTGTCCGATGATGGTGAGGCCGGTGTCACCGGTGGAGGCGCGGGAGGGCATGGGGGCGTGGGGGTCTTCCGGGTATTGGGTGAGGGGGCCGAGGTTCAGGACGGCCTGGAGGCGGTTGGCGGAGCCGTAGTCGCGGCCGGCGTCGAGCAGGGTGTCGCCGATGCCTTTGCGGCGGCCACGGACGGTGACTTGAAAGGCGATGACGCCGCTGCCGGGGGAGATGCCGCTGTTGTTGAAGAAGGCGAGGTAGTCGAAGGCGTCGTCCTGGGATGCGTAGACTTTTTGGGAGGCGGTGACGAGGTCGACGGCCGTTGCGTTGCCGAAGCTTTCGGCGACGGCACCGGGGAAGGTACGGTCGCTGCCGTCGTTGAAGCTGACGAGGGTGGAGGGTCCGGATGAAGCGCCGGGGGTGATGCCGACGACGGCGGCGCCGATGTTGACCTGGGCCCAGGAGAGGGTGATGCCGCCGTCGGGGGTGAGGGTGATCTGAAAGGTCTGGGGCTGGCCGAAGCCGGAGTTGGTGTACTCGCGGACGCGGAGCCAGGTGACGGTGAAGCGGGTGGGGGAGCGGAGGACGCGGACGCCTTCGCCGGAGGCGGAGGGGTCGAGGTCGGCAAAGAGGCCGGCGATGCGGGGCGGGCCGGCGTTGAAGCGGCCGAGGCTGCGGGAGCTCGTACTGACGTCGCCGTCGCCGAAGGTGAGGTTGCCGTCGGAGTTGAGGTGGATTTTGTTGTAGGTGGCGCCGTAGAAGGGGAAGGGGAAGGGGAGGTCGAGCTCGCGAGTGTCGTCGTCATCGAGACCGGGGAGGGGGTCGCCGAGGGCGGCGGGGTCGCGGGGGGAGGAGGGGGCGGGGGTGGTGGCGAAGCGGTAGCCGGTGGGGGCGGGAGTGAACGTGACGGTGCGGTTGAGGAGGTTGAAGGGGTTGCGGCGGGCGACGACGCCGTCGGCGTCTTCGAGGATGAGGATGTTGCCGTCGAGGCGGGCGGCGGGGCGGCCGGTGGCGGCTTTGAGCTTGGGCTGACGGAGGGATTTGCGGTGGAGGTCGAGCTCTTCGTGGGTGCGGCCGGGATAGGAGCCGCACCAGGTGGTGTTTGATTTGCCGTCGGCCAGCCCCGCTAAAAAAGGAACCAACAGCGCGAGATGTGCGTAACGACTGATCGAGGGGATCATTCCCCATTGTAAAATGGAGTTTTGGGAGGGTTTTAGCGCGATGGCGTTTTGTAACCGGTGCGGTGCGAATCAGGCTGATGATGCGCGGTTTTGCTTTCAGTGCGGGACGGCGATGGGCGTAGCGGCGGGTGCGCCGGCGGCTTACGCGCCGCAACCGCTCGAGTATACGATCCACGGCGATAACCTGCAGGTGGCGCGCGTGAAGCTGCAGCCCGGCCAGGAGATTTACGCCGAGGCGGGCAAGATGGTGTACAAGACGCCGTCGGTGCAGTGGGAGACCCGGATGTCGGGCAACTCGCTCGGCGAGAAGATTTGGGGTGCGTTGAAGCGGAAGCTTTCGGGCGAGTCGCTTTTTATGACCTACTTCCGGGCGAACGGATTGGGGGAGGTGGGTTTTGCCGGTTCGTACCCGGGGCGGATTCAGGCGTTTGATCTGCCGGCGGGCAAGAGCGTACTGGTGCAAAGGGACGGATTTCTGGCCGCGCAGCCGAGCGTGCAGTTGAGCATTGCGCTGGTGAAGAAGATTGGCAGCGGGCTGTTTGGCGGGGAAGGATTTATTCTGCAGAAGCTGACGGGGCCGGGGATTGTGTTTATCCACGGCGGCGGCGACTTTATTGAGTTCAATCTGGGGCCGGGGGAGATGCTGCAGGTGGACACGGGCTGCATTGTGGCGTTTGAAGACTCGGTGCAGTACGACATCCAGTTTGTGGGCGGGATCAAGACGGCGATCTTTGGTGGGGAGGGGCTGTTTCTGGCGACGCTGACCGGGCCGGGGCGGGCGATTGTGCAGTCGATGACGCTGAGCAAGCTGCGGCAGGAGTTGGCGCCGACGGCGACCGGCGGCGGCGATGAACGCAGCGCGTTCGGGGCGATTACGGGGATGTTCGGATCGGATGACTAACGCGCAGATCGGGCAGATTCGGGACGAGGTGGCGGCGCTGTTGACGAGCCGGCTGGCGGCGCTGCCGAAGGAGTCGGCCGTGCTGCAGCGGGCGGCCCGGGCGCTGCGGCAAGCGGAGTCGATTGAGCAGTGGGTGCAGATTGTAGCGGACGCGGCGGCGACTTTTGCCGCGCGGGTAGCTTTGTTTTCGGTAGAGGGAGACCGGGTGGCGCTGAAGGCGCTGCGGGGGCCGGGGGAGGTGCCGGCCGACGCGGTGGCCCTGAGCGAGGCGCCGGCGCTGCGGCAGGTGATTGAGTCGAAAGAGACCGTGGTGTGTCTGCCGGCCGCGTCGGAGTTGGGCGGGGCACTGTTGGCGCCAGCGCTCGACAAGCGGGTGCATCTGTTGCCGGTGACGGGCAAGACGCGCGTGTTGGGGGTTCTTTACGCCGAGGGCGAGGCGAACCTGGCGGCGCTAGAAACGTTGACGGCATTAGCGGCCGGTTCGCTGGAGTTGCGGAAGATGACGGCGACGATGCCGTTGATTCAGCCCGCGCCGGCTGAGCCGGAGCACCGGCATCCGGTGGAGGCGGCGGTGTCGCCCGAACCGGAAGTGTCGCCCGAACCGGCGGTGGCGCCGGAGCCGGAAGCCGTGGCAGCGCCGGAACCGGTGGACTGGCGGGCGCGGCGCGGAGCGAGCGTGGCGGTGGCGAGGCTGTTGCTGCAGAACGCCGGGAAGTTGGCCGAGGGGCGGGCGCGGAAGAACGTTTATGCGGCGCTGCGGGTGCCGATTGAGACGGTGCGCGTCGAGTACCGGGAGCGGTTTCCCGGCCAGGAGGCGTATCTTGAAGCGGAGATTACAGCCCGGCTGCTGGGGCCGGCGGCTGGTTAGGGTAGCTCCATGGCCGGGTCCGGGCCGAAGCCTTTGGGCAGGGTCCACTCTTTGACGATGCGGCGGGCGGGAAGCGAGATGGTGTAGACCTTGTCGAGATTTTCGTTGGCGGCGTAGGCGAACTGGCCATCGGGGCTCAAGTGGAGGCTGACGATCTGGCCGAGCGGGGCGGGGAGTTCGACGCGGCCGATGACTTTGCCGGTTTTCGTGTCGGTCCAGGCGACGGCTTTTTCATCGAGCAGGCCGTAGACGACGGAGCGGCCATCGGGGGTGACATCGATGCGGACGGGTCCGGGGCCGGAGTCGAGGGTGCGGAGGAGGCGGTGCGTGGCGGTGTCGATTTCGGCGATGCCCTGGCTTTCGCGCTGGCAGACGTAGAGGCGTTTGCCGTCGGGCGAGAGGACGCTGCCTTCCGGGCGGGGCCCGGTGGGGATGAGCTTCACTTCGCCGGTGGGGAGGTGGATGGCGGAGACATTCGACGAGGTGGAGTTGGAGACCCACGCCCATTGGCCGTCGCGGCTGGCGGTGACCATGTGGGCGGTTTTGCCCTGGGTTTGGTAGATGCGGACGACGGCGCGGCGGACGGGGTCGATGCGGAGGAGGGCGTCGGGCAGTTCGGTGGAGACGAGGAGATGGCCGTCGGGCAGGCGGGTGATGCCGTGGGGGCGGCGGTATTCGCCGGTGGAGATCTCGCCAATCTTTTCGCGGCGGGCGAGATCGATGATGGACACGGTGTTGCCGCCACGGCCGGCCTGTTCGATGCGCATGGTGCCGTTGTCGGTGGTGAAGAGCAGCTTGCCGTCGGCGGAGCGAACCATTTCGTGGGGGTGGGCGTTGACGGCTACCTTCGTTTCGAGTTTGCCGTCGGCCGAGTAGAAGCCGAGGGAGCTATCGCCTTTGTGGAGGACGAGCCAGGCGGAGGCGGCGAGGAGAAGCAGGGAAGGCATGGGCTATTTTCCTTTGCGGCGGTAGGTATTGGTGGCGAAGTCGAAGTCGAAGTCGGTACGTGGCGGCTGGGGCTTGGCGTTGGTGGCGGGCAGGTGGCGGGCGAGTTCGGCCTTGAGCCTGGTGTGGGCGGGGTCGGCGGCGAGATTGCGCCATTCGTGGGGGTCGGCGAGGCAGTCGTAGAGTTCTTCGGTGTTGTCGCGATAGCGGATATAGCGCCAGCGCTCGGTGCGGACGGCGTGGTTGCCTTCGAGATAGGTGATGACGGCGGGCGGGCGCTTGGCTTTAGGGTTGCGGAGTTGGGGGACGAGGCTGAGGCCTTCGTTGCGCGGGTTCTTGGGCAGGCCGCAGAGTTCGACGAGGGTGGGGTAGAGATCAAGAAGGCTGACGGCCTGGGTGCGGGCGACGCCGGGCCGGGCGGTGCCGGGGCCGGCGATGAGGAGCGGGACGTGGGTGGAGCGCTGCCAGAGGGTGGACTTGTGCCAGTGCTGCTTTTCGCCGAGGTGCCAGCCGTTGTCGCTCCAGAAGACGATCACGGTGTTTTTGGCATAGGCGGAGCGGTCGAGGGCGTCGAGGAGGCGGCCGACCATGGCGTCGGCGAAGCTGATGCAGGCGAGGTAGGAGCGGACGGCGTCTTTGTGTTTGCCGGTGGCGACGATGCGTTCGTGCTCGGAGCGGCGGAAGGCGGCGAACTCGCGGCCGATGGGGGGGACGTCGTCGAGGTCGTTGGCGGGGGCCTCCGGGAGTTGGACCTTTTCGGGGGGATAGAGGTCGAAGTACTTTTGCGGGGCGTACATGGGGATGTGGGGATGCCACAGGCCGATGGCGAGGAAGAAGGGCTTGGCGTGGGATTGGGCGAGGAAGTTGGCGCCGAAGTCGATGGCGCGCTGGTCGCCGAAGGCTTGTTCTGGGTTGGGGAGGATGCCCCAGTCGAACTCGCCCTGGAACTTGTCGAGGCCGTTGAGCGGGACGCCGGGCGGGGTGGGGACGCGCTTGTTCCAGGGGTACCAGTCGGCGCGGCGATACCAGGGGTCGTCGAAGACCTGAAGTTGGAACTCGTCCCACTGGGAGGGGGGATTGTTGCCGGCGGTGTGATGGAAGACCTTGCCCGCGCCGGCGGCGTGGTAGCCGTGCTGCTTGAAGTACATGGGCAGGGTGACGGCGTCGGGCAGCACAGGGGGCCAGAACTGGTCGTTGTCGTACATGCCGGTGGTGGAGGGGCGCTGGCCGAGGAGGAGGGCGGTGCGGGAGGGGTTGCAGAGGGGGGAGGCGCAATGCGCGTTAGAAAAGAGGACGCCGCGCTGGGCGAGGCGGTCGAGGTTGGGGGTGCTGACGCCGGGATAGCCGCGGAGGCAGCCGACCCAGTCGTTCATGTCGTCGACGGATATGAAGAGAACGTTGGGCCGGGAGGGGGGAGCGGCTGCGGCGGAGGCGGCAGCGGCGGAGGCGAGAAAGGCGCGGCGCGAAAGCATGCTTTCGCGCATTATATCGGCTTAGGCGTGGCGGCGGACGAGATAGACGGCGGTTTCGGCGAGCAGGTTCGGCAGCATTTTCACTTCGCGGTTGCCGTCGAGGAAGACGCGTTTTTCGATGGTCCAGTTTTCGCGGGCGGCGAGGATTTCAAAATCGTCGACGGTGAAGAAGTGGATGTTGGGCGAGTCGTACCACTCGTGGGGGAAGCGGGTGGTTTTGGGGGCGCGCCCGGTGAACAGGTGGGCGAGGCGGACGCGCCAGTGGCCGAAGTTAGGAAAGGCGACGATGGCGCGGCGGCCGACGCGGAGCATTTCGTTCATGACCTGGAGGGGGCGGCGGACCTCCTGGAGGGTCTGGCTGAGGATGACGTAGTCGAAGGCGCCATCGGGGTAGTCGGCGAGGCACTCTTCTAGGTTGCCCTGGTAGCAGCTGACGCCTTTGGCGATGGCCTTTTGAACTTTGGCGGCGTCCATTTCGACGCCACGGGCGTCGACGTCTTTGTTTTCGGCGAGCCAGCTGAGCAGTTCGCCGTCGCCGCAGCCGAGGTCGAGGACACAGGTTTGCGGGGCGACGATTTCACTGAAGATGGCGTAGTCGCCGCGGCCGAGCAGGTCGCGGACGAAGGGGTCGGACTGGCGGGCGGCGGTCATCGGCGGTTGACTCCTTTGGTGACGCGGTGGAGGAAGCCTTTGACGATTTCGGTCTGTTCGTCGACTTCGACGAGGAAGGCGTCGTGGCCGTACTGGGAGGTGAGTTCGATGTAGGCGACGTCCTGGTTGCGGCGGCGGAGGGCGTTGACGACTTCCTGGGACTGGTAGGAGGGGTAGAGCCAGTCGGAGGTGAAGCTGATGACGAGGAACTTGGTTTTGGCGCGTTCGAGGACGGCGGTGAGGGACTGCTGTCCGGCGGCGAGGTCGAACAGGTCCATGGCCTTGGTGATGTAGAGGTAGGAGTTGGCGTCGAAGCGGTCGACGAACTGGCTGCCGCGGTAGCGGAGGTAGCTTTCGACTTCGAAGATGCCCTGGTCTTCGCGCTGGCGGCGGCCGAACTTCTGGCGCATGGACTCATCGCTCATGTAGGTGATGTGGCCGACCATGCGGGCGACGGAGAGGCCGCGGCCGGGGAGTTTGCCGCCGTAGTAGTTGCCGTTGTTCCAGTCGGGGTCGGCCATGATGGCTTGGCGGCCGACTTCGTTGAAGGCGATCTGCTGGGCGCTGTGGCGCGGGGTGGTGGCGATGGGGATGGCGGAGGCGACGCGGTCGGGGTAGCGGGCGGCCCATTCGAGCACCTGCATGCCGCCCATGGAGCCGCCGGCAACGCTGAGGAGGCGGTCGATTTCGAGCGATTCGATGAGCTTGGCCTGGAGGCGCACCATGTCGCCGATGGTGATGACCGGGAAGGTCATGGCGAAGACCTGGCCGGTGGCGGGGTTGAGGGAGCCCGGGCCGGTGGTGCCGCGGCAGCCGCCGAGGACGTTCGAGCAGATAATAAAGTACTGATCGGTATCGAAACCCTTGCCGGGGCCAATCATGCTGTCCCACCAGCCTTTTTGCTGGGTTTGGGGGTCGATGCCGGCGGCGTGGGCGTCGCCGGAGAAGGCGTGGGTGATGAGAATGGCGTTCGAACGCTGGGCGTTCAGGGTGCCGTAGGTTTGGTAGGCGACGTCGACCGGGGCGAGGGTGACGCCGCAATCGAGCTCCAGGGAATCGAACCGTTTTGTCTGCGTGAGAGCGACCATGACGGGAATCTTTTAGGATAACAGGCATGGTGCGATTGGCAGTTTTCCTGGGGCTGGCGTTTTCGCTGGCGGCGCAGTGGCGGGTGGGGCGGGCGGAGGTGGACATTACGCCGCCGGCGAAGATGCCGATGGCAGGTTACTACCGCATTCGGCTGAACGAGGGGCGGCATGATCCGCTCTACGCCAAGGCGATGGTGGTGGAGCAGGCGGGGGAGCGCGTGGCGCTGGTGGCGGTGGACTATGTGCAGATTCCGCGGCCGTTCGTTGAAGAGGCCCGGCGGTTGATTGCAGCGCGGACCGGCATTCCGGCGACGCACGTGATGATTTCGGCGACACACTCGCATACGGGGCCGGAGTTGGGCGCGCGGCTGCGCAACGTGACGCCGGAGATTGACGCGCTAGCCAAGGGCTTCTGGGCGAAGATTCCGGGCTTGATCGCCGAAAGCGTGGAACGGGCCAATGGGGCGCTGGCGCCGGGGGAGATTCAGGTGGGCGTGGGGCGGGAGGATTCGATCAGCTTCATTCGCCGCTTCCGGATGATCGACGGGACAACGGGCTGGAACCCCGGCAAACGGAACCCGAAGATCGACCGGGTGCTGGGGACGATTGACCCCGATGTGGCGGTGGTGGCGGCGGGCGGCGGGGCGTATGTGAACTTCGCGCTGCATCTTGATACCGTGGGCGGGGCGGAGTATTCGGCTGATTATCCTTACGCGCTGAGCCGCGCGTTGCGGGAGGTGAAGGGACCGGCGTTTTCGACGCTGTTCACCATTGGGTGCGCGGGCAACATCAACCACGTGGATGTTTCGCACAACCGGCCGCAGAAGGGCCACGGCGAGGCGGCGCGGATTGGCACCGTGCTGGCGGCGGCGGTGTTGAAGACGATGGAGCGGATGACGCCGGTGCCGGTGCAGGCGGTGCGGGCGTCGACCCGGATGGTGGAACTGGCTCCGGCGGCTTTCGGGGCCGAGGAGGTGGAGAAGGCGCGGGCCGTGATCGAGAACTACGGCCGGCCGAACGCGAATCCTTTCTATGAGCAGGTGAACGCGTTCAAGGTGATGGACCTTGTCGAGCGCGGGGGCAAGCCGTTTCCGGCCGAGGTGCAGGTGATGGCGCTGGGCAAGTCGGTGGCGTGGGTGGGGTTGCCGGGGGAGATTTTTGTGGAGCACGGCCGGGCGATCAAGCTGGCGTCGCCGTTTCCGGTGACGATTGTGGCGGGGCTGGCGAACGGCAATCTGAGTTACGTGCCGGACCGGAAGGCGTATGCCGAGGGCGCTTATGAGGTGATCTCAGCGCGGGTGGCGGCCGGGGGAGGGGAGGCGATGGTCGCTTCGGCGATCGAGCAGTTGGTGGCGCTGTTTCGGGATTAGGCGTTGAGCAGCCAGTTGGTGAATTCGTTTTCGCCGTGGACGTCGGTGAGGCGCATGTCGCGGCTCTGGTAGCGGTAGGTGAGCTGCATGTGGTCGAGGCCGAGCAGGCGCAGCAGGGTGGCGTGGACGTCGTGGACATCCTTGCGCTGTTCGACGGCGCGGAGGCCGAACTCGTCGGTCGCGCCGAGGACGCGGCCGCCGGCGATGCCGGCGCCGGCCATCCACATGGAGAAGCCGTAGGGGTGGTGGTCGCGGCCGTTTTTGCCTTCGGCGAGCGGGGTGCGGCCGAACTCGCTCGACCAGACGACGAGGGTGGAATCGAGCAGGCCGCGGGAGGCGAGGTCGGAGAGGAGGCCGGCGATGGGCTGGTCCGATTTCTTCGCCATTTTGTTGTGGGAGCCGAGCAGGTCGAGGTGGGCGTCGTCCCAATCGTCGCCGAGGTTGGTGCCCTGGTAGAGCTGGACGAAGCGGACACCACGTTCGATGAGGCGGCGGGCGAGGAGGCACTTGCGGCCGAAGTCGTCGGTCATCGGCTGGTCGATGCCGTAGAGGGCTTTGGTGGCGGCGGATTCTTTGGCGAGATCGACGGCTTCGGGGGCCTCGGACTGCATGCGGTAGGCGAGTTCGTAGGAGGCGATGCGGGCTTCGAGGGTGGAGTCCTCTTCGCGGGTGGCGAAGTGGCGACGGTTCATGCGGTCGATGAGGGCGAGGGTTTCTTTCTGGGATTCCGGGGGGATGCCGGCGGGGGAGGCGAGGTGGAGAACGGGGTTTTGGCCGCTGCGGAAGGTGGTGCCCTGGTAGGAGGCGGGGAGGAAGCCCGAGCCGTAGGCGCCGGCGCCGGACTTCATGGCGCCATCGCTCATGACGACGAACGAGGGCAGGTTTTTGTTCTCCGAGCCGAGGCCGTAGGCGGCCCAGGCGCCGAGCGAGGGGCGGCCGGGGAACTGGTTGCCGCTGGTGCGGAGGTTGATGGCGGGGGCGTGGTCGAAGGCATCGCCGTGGCAGGAGCGGATGACGGCGAGTTTGTCGGCGTGCTTTTGCAGGTGGGGATAGAGGTCGGAGATTTCGAGGCCGGACTGGCCGCTGCGGGTGAAGTGCCACGGGGAGGCGAGCATGCGGGCTTTGCGGAAGTCGATGCGGCTGGTGACGAGGCCTTCGCCGAAGGAGCCGGGCAGCGGCTGGCCATTGTATTTGGCGAGGGCGGGCTTGGGGTCGAAGGTATCGACGTGGCTGACGCCGCCGTGCATGAACAGGTAGATGATCCGCTTGGCCTTGGCGGCGGCCAGCAGGTTTTCCGCGAGAAGGCCGGAGAGGGCGACGAGGCCGAAGCCTTGGCCGGCGCGGGCGAGGAAGTGACGGCGGGAGGGTTGCATGGGGCTCCTAGTCGACGTAGAGGAATTCGTTGGTATTGAACAGGCCGCGGGCGAGTTCGGCGGCGGCTTTTTCGACGCTGCCGAGCAGTTGGGTTTGTTTGGTCAGGAACTGGCGGGCGAGGTCGAGTTCGTTCGCGTCCGGACGGCGGGCGAGGGCGGCGCCGAAGATGGCTTCGGCGATGGCCGTTTCGTCGCCGCGCAGGGAGGCGGCGGCGAGGGCGAGGGCTTGCTGGCGCGTGAAGTCGCTGTTGAGGAGGGAGAGGGACTGGGTGGGGGTGGTGGAGGATTCGCGGCGGGAGCAGCTGAGGACGCCTTCGGGGCGGTCGAAGACTTCGAGCAGGGGCATGCGGAAGTTGCGGCGCGAAATCATATAGATGCTGCGGCGGGTGTGTTCGGTGGGGTCGGAGGTGACGACCCATGCGTTGGCAAGGGGTTGACTCATGCCGTAGAGCTCTTCGGCGGCGAGGGCGGGAACGACGGGCTTGCCGTGCATTTTGGGGTTGAGGGTGCCGGCGGTGAGCAGGATGGCGTCGCGGACCTCTTCGGCTTCGAGGCGGCGGCGGGTGAAGTGGGAGAGCCACTGATTTTCGGGATCTTTGGTAAGGGCAGCGGGGGTGGGGCGGGTCTGTTGGCGGTAGACGCTCGAGAGCATCAGGGTGCGGTGGAGCGATTTGAAGTCCCAACCTTGGGCGACGAATTCGTTGGCCAGCCAATCGAGGAGTTCGGGGTGGGTGGGCCGGGCGCCGCGGGCGCCGAAGTCGGAGGCGGTGGCGACGAGGCCGCGGCCGAAGTGGGCTTGCCAGACGCGGTTGACGGCGACGCGGGCGGTGAGCGGGTGATCGGGCGAGGCGATCCATTCGGCGAGGGCTTTGCGGCGGAGGGTGGTGGCGGAGCCGGGCGGGGGTGGGGGGATGTCGCCGCCGCCGAGGGCGGTGAGGAAGCCGGGCGGGACCTCGGCGTTGGGCTGCCCGGGGAGGTAGACGGGTGGGCCGATGGGGCCGGAGTCGGTGACGCTGGGGGAGAAGGGGCCGGGGGCGTAAGTGCTATAGAGCGCCAGGAGGCGGGTTTTCAGGCGTTCGAGGCGGGCTTTTTCGTCCGCGGTGAGGAGGGGGAAGACCTCGTCATCGCGGGGGGCGACCTTCTTTGCGTACATCTCGAAGTCGGCTTTCTGCTGCGGGGTGCGCTGGTCTTCTTCGGTGGCGAAGGCGGTTTGGACGGCCGGGGGGAGTTGGGCGAGTTTTTCGGCGCGGAGGCGTTTGACGTAGGGCGCTTTCAGCCGTTGGAACTCGTCGGCGAGGTCGTAGAGCTTCCACTGGCGGGTGTTTTCCTGCAGGTCGTACTGGCGGGCGAGGTTGTAGGTGAGAAAGACGCGGGATTTGACGATGGGGGCGAAGATAGCCTGGAGGCGGTAGTAGTCTTTTTGGGGGATGGGGTCGTATTTATGATCGTGGCAGCGGGCGCAGCCGACGGTGAGGCCGAGGAAGACACTGGAGGTGGTGTCGACGAAGTCGGTGAGAGTTTCGACGCGGTTGATGTCTTCGACCTTGAAGAGCATGTCGCGGTTGGGTCCGACGGTGAAGAGGCCGGTGCCTTGTTGGGCGGCGGGCTCGTCGTAGAGTTCGTCGCCGGCGAGTTGCTCTTTGAGGAAGCGATCGTAGGGTTTGCCGGCGTTGAAGCTGTCGATGACGTAGTCGCGGTAGCGCCAGGCGTAGAGGAGGTAGGGGTCCTGTTCGAAGCCGGAGGTGTCACCGTAGCGGACGAGGTCGAGCCAGTGTTTGCCCCATTTTTCGCCGTAGCGGGGGGAGGCGAGAAGGCGGTCGATGAGCTGTTCGTAGGCGCGGGGGGAGGGATCTTTTTCGAAGGCGGCGATTTCGGCGGCGTTGGGGGGGAGACCGTGCAGGTCGAACGTGGCGCGGCGGAGGAGGGTACGGCGGTCGGCTTCCGGGGCGGGGGAGAGGCCCTGGGCGCGGAGCTGCTGGAGGATGAAGCGGTCGACGGGGGTGCGGGCCCAGGGGTCGGCGAGGGCGGGCGGGGAGACCGGCTTCACCTTTTCAAACGACCACCATTTCGCGGCGGCTACGGTGTCGCCCGGCCAGGCGGCGCCGGCGGTGATCCATTCGCCGAGCAGCTTGACTTCGGCCGGGTCGAGGGGGCCGGTGGGGGGCATGGCGACTTTGGCGCCGGGGGAGACGGCGTGGAAGAGCCGGCTTTCGGCGGGCTTGCCGGGGGTGAGCGCGGGGCCTTGCTTGCCGCCACGGAGGAGGGCTTCGCGGCTATCGAGACGGAGGCCGGAGAGCTGCACTTGGGGACCGTGGCAGGCGTGGCACTTGCGGGCCAGGAGTGCGACGGCCGCGCTGTTCTGATCGGCGGGGTAGAGGGAGAGAGCGAAAGAGAAAAAGACCGCTAGACGCACGTTAGGGGGAGTTTATCAGGAATTTGTAACCATTGATTGCGGGGGATTGGCCGGATATGTTCCAATAGGTAAAATCCAGCGGGAGGTTCCCGAATTGAATCCAGCAATCCTCGCCTTAGAAGACGGGACAGTCTTCGAGGGCCGGGCATTTGGAGCGCAAACGGAGCGCTCTGGGGAAGTAGTTTTCAATACTTCCATTACGGGCTACCAGGAAATTTTTTCCGACCCCTCTTATTCAGGACAGATTGTTGTTCTGACTTATCCGCAGATTGGCAACTACGGCGCCAACGAAGGCGATATGGAGTCGGCGAAACCTTTTATCGAGGGTTTGGTGGTGCGGGATTTCTCGCCGATCGTCTCGAACTGGCGGTCGGAGAGCCCGGCGGATCGCTTTCTGGCGGCGGCGAACGTGCCGATTATCGACTCGATCGATACGCGGAAACTGGTGCGTCATCTGCGCACGCGGGGGGTGATGCGGGGGGTATTGTCGAGTGTCTCGACCGACGCCGCGGAGTTGGTAGAAAAGGCCAAAGCCGTGCCTTCGATGGCGGGCCTTGACCTGGCGACGCGGGTTTCGACGCCGGAGCGCTACCGGTGGACCAGTCCGGTGGAGCCGGTTTCGGCTTCCGAGCGTCTGGGCAAGAGCCGTCCGGCCGATTACCATGTGGTGGCCTTCGATTTTGGGATTAAGCGCAACATTCTGCGCCGTCTGGTGACGAGCGGCTGCCATGTTACGGTAGTGCCGGCGAATACGAGCGCTGAGGATGTGATGGCGTTGCGGCCGGATGGCGTGTTTCTGTCGAACGGCCCCGGCGATCCGGAACCGCTGCAGGCGCAGGCGGCCGAGGTGCGGCAGCTGATTGGCAGGACGCCGATCTTCGGCATCTGCCTGGGCCATCAGGTGTTGGGCCAGGCGCTGGGCGGGAAGACGTACAAGCTGAAGTTCGGGCACCGCGGCGGGAATCATCCGGTACTGAATAAACGGAACGGGCGCGTGGAGATTACCGCACAGAACCATGGTTTTGCGGTTGATCCGGACTCGCTCGCCGATTCGGCCGTCGAAATTACCCACATCAACCTGAATGACCAGACCGTGGAGGGCCTGCGGCACAAGTCGGCCCCGCTGTTCTGTGTTCAATATCATCCGGAGGCCGCCCCGGGGCCCCACGATTCCCTTTATCTGTTCGACGAATTCATCGACCTCATGAAAGAGGTCAAGCGCTAAGCGATGCCGAAACGCACCGATCTCCACCGAATCCTGATTATTGGCTCCGGCCCGATCATCATCGGCCAAGCCTGCGAATTTGACTACTCCGGCACGCAAGCCTGCAAGGCGCTCAAGGACGAAGGCTACGAGGTAATCCTCGTGAACTCGAATCCGGCGACCATTATGACGGACCCGAACCTGGCGGATCGCACCTATGTTGAACCGCTCAGCGTCGACTATCTGACCGAGATTATCCGGAAGGAGCGGCCCGATGCGGTGTTGTCCACCGTGGGCGGCCAGACCGGCTTGAATCTCTCCGTGGCGCTGGCCGAAGCCGGGGTGCTCGATGAGTACGGCGTCGAACTGATCGGTGCCAAGATTGAGTCGATCAAGAAGGCCGAAGATCGTCTGCTGTTCAAAGACGCGATGCGGAAGATTGGTCTTGAAACGCCGACCTCGTCGCTGCTGACGTCGATGCAGGGCGGCTACGATTTCGCTGCCAAGGTGGGTTTCCCGCTGATTTTGCGGCCCAGTTTCACCATGGGCGGCACGGGCGGCGGCATTGCCTACAACTCGGAAGATCTCGAAGAGATTCTGGCCCGCGGTCTGCAGCTTTCGCCGGTGCACGAGGTGCTGGCCGAGGAGTCGGTGCTGGGGTGGAAGGAGTTTGAGCTCGAGGTGATGCGCGATCTGGCCGACAACGTGATCATTGTCTGCTCGATTGAGAACTTCGACCCGATGGGCGTGCACACGGGCGATTCGATTACGGTGGCGCCGGTGCAGACGCTGACCGACCGCGAGTATCAGATGATGCGCGACGGCGCGCTGCGCTGCCTGCGCGAGATTGGCGTGGATACGGGTGGTTCGAACGTGCAGTTCGCCATCAACCCGGCCGATGGGCGCATGGTGGTCGTCGAAATGAACCCGCGCGTTTCGCGCAGTTCGGCGCTGGCTTCGAAGGCAACCGGCTTTCCCATCGCCAAGATTGCGGCCAAACTCGCCGTCGGCTACCGCCTCGACGAGATTCCGAACGACATTACGCGGCTGACGCCGGCGTGTTTTGAGCCGACCATCGACTATGTCGTCTCGAAGATTCCGCGCTGGCAGTTTGAGAAGTTCCCTGGCGCCGATCCCACG
The DNA here is from genome assembly GCA_020247055.1 of Acidobacteriaceae bacterium. Lineage (GTDB taxonomy): Bacteria > Acidobacteriota > Terriglobia > Bryobacterales > Bryobacteraceae. The sequence continues at coordinate 17,150 of JADCJL010000348.1, forward strand.
CTGGGCACCCAGATGAAGTCGGTGGGCGAGGTGATGGCCATCGGCCGGAACTTCAAGGCGTCGCTTGCCAAAGCGATCCGCTCGCAGGAGACGGGCAAATCGGCGACCAAGGTGGAAGCGTTTGACGTTGAGCTGATTCCGAATAAGCTGATCACCCCGACGCCGGACCGGCTGCCGTATCTGTTCTTTGCCTTCGAGCAGGGCTGGACCGTCGAGCAGGTGCATGAACTGACCAAGATTGACCCGTGGTTTCTCGAACAGCTGCTTGAGACCGTGCAGTTGCAGGGTGCGCTGGCCAAGAAGTCGCTGGCGACCATTACGCCCGCTGAGATGCGCGAGGCCAAGCGCTACGGGGTGGCCGACACGACGCTGGCGCGGCTCTGGAACGAAGATCCGCTGCGCATTCGGGACCGACGGAAGCAGATGGGCATCACGGCCGTCTTCAACCGCGTGGATACCTGCGCGGCCGAGTTTGAGTCCTTTACGCCGTATCTGTACTCCTCCTACGAGTCCGAGTGCGAGGCAGACCCGAGCGATCGCCGCAAGGTAATGATCCTTGGCGCGGGGCCGAACCGCATCGGCCAGGGGATCGAGTTCGATTACTGCTGCTGCCATGCCAGCTTCGCGCTGCAGGAGTTCGACCATGAGTCCATCATGGTGAACTGTAATCCGGAGACGGTATCGACCGATTACGACACCAGCGACCGCCTTTACTTTGAGCCGCTCACGCTCGAAGAGGTGCTCAATATCTATGACACCGAAAAGCCGCATGGGGTGATTGTGCAGTTTGGCGGCCAGACGCCACTGAACCTGGCGCTGCCGCTGAAACGCGCCGGGGTGCCGATCATTGGAACAGCGCCCGAGAATATCGACCTGGCCGAAGACCGGAAGCTGTTCGGCAAGCTGCTCGATGAGCTGCAGATTCCTTCGCCGCCCAACGGGACGGCGACCACCGTCGAAGAGGCTTGCGCCATTGCTAACGTGCTGGGCTATCCGGTGCTGGTCCGGCCGAGCTACGTGCTGGGCGGCCGGGCGATGACGATCGCCTACGATGAGGACACCGTGCGGCGTTATATGCGCGAGGCGGTGACCTTCTCGCAGGAGCGTCCGGTGCTGGTGGACCGGTTCCTCGAAGACGCGATTGAAGTGGACGTCGATTGCCTGTCCGACGGCAGCGATGTGCTGATCTGCGGCATCATGGAGCACATTGAGGAGGCCGGCATCCATTCGGGTGACAGCTCCTGCGTGCTGCCGCCGTTCGGGATTGGCGCGAGTGAGCTGCAGACGATTGAGGCGTATTCGGTGAAGCTGGCGCGTGCGTTAAACGTGATTGGCCTGATGAACGTGCAGTACGCGATCAAGGACGGGAAGGTTTACGTCATTGAGGTGAACCCGCGGGCGTCGCGGACGGTGCCTTTCGTGGCGAAGGCGACGGGCGTGCCGATTCCGAAGATTGCTGTCGGGCTGATGCTGGGCCGGAAATTGAAGGAGTTTGCCCCGCTGATGCAGGGCAAATCGAGCGGCGTGCTCTCGGTGCCGCAGTTTTTTGTGAAGTCGCCGGTGTTCCCGTTTAACAAATTCCACGGGGTGGATCCGGTGCTAGGCCCGGAGATGCGTTCGACGGGCGAGGTGATGGGAGTGGGTGAAAACTTCGGGGAAGCGTTTGCGAAGGCGCAGCTTTCGGCCGGATCGCCGCTGCCGGCGGAGGGAACGGTGTTCATCAGCGTCTCGGAACGGCACAAAAACGAGGCGGTTGACGTCGCAAAGCGCTTTGCGGAGCTCGGATATAGCCTTGCAGCGACCCGCGGGACGGCTGCCGCAATAAAAAATGCAGGATTTTCTTGCACGACCGTATTTAAAGTGAACGAAGGGCGTCCAAATGCGGTAGACTTATTAAAGGCAGGTCGCTTGCAGTTAGCGATCTACACAACAACCGGCGTTCAGAGCTTTGGTGATGAAAAAGTCTTGCGTCGGGCAGCAATAACGTATAGAGTACCTTGTATAACCACAATGTCGGCGGCCAGAGCGGCAGTAGAAGCAGCAGCCAGTCGTCGTAGAGATCCGATTCGAGTTTGGAGTCTCCAAGAGATTCACTCGTAATCAACAAGTTTGTCGGTGGCTCCTCCGCCTAACACCCCAGCCACCGGCAAAACGCCACGAGCCCTCTCCCCACCCCTGGGCTCGTGGCACCCCTAAGATTGCGGAGCTCGTTCACGAGTACTTGGTTTTTTTTTAGAAACCGGAAGTGCTTGCGGATCAGTCAGTTTGCGTTGCGGGCCGGAGCGCCCGCGTCGGGTTGCGGCAGCCCTTGCTCTATGGTGGAAACGGAAGGCGTCCTGCGAGGACGCCTTTTTCATTTCACTTTAGGAGGTTGGATTCATGTCGCAAGTCAATTGGCCGGACACGTTTAATCCGGCGAAGCATCGGGCTTATCTCGACGCGAACGGTAAGGTCGTCTTTTCCGAGATCCCGAAAGAGGTTCTCGAGATTTCGTTCATCGAGCCGGGCGAGGGCGGGGACCCGTTTGCGCCGCGCGTTGAGCGGGCCAAGCAGTTGGCCGCCCAGGGCTGCGTGATCGATACGCAGATCGACGTTTGGGGTTGGGGCGCTGAGAATACGATGCGGTTGCGCCGCTTGTACGGCAAGACGCAGGTTCCGGATGCGTTCGGCAACGTGCAGATTCTGGTGCCGCCGGCGAAGTAGCCGGGGGACGCAGGCGGGTGGCGCGAGCCTCCCGCCTGTTCCTGACGCGCGCTGCCGGGTTCGGGGAGGCGCTAGCGGCAGGCGGGGCGGCCGGCGTAGACCGGCATCGGGTGGACGGGGAGCGGTTGGTGGCGGATGATGTTGGCGTCCAGGCCGGGATCGGCGGGAACGATCACGATGGAGGAGCAGGCGGTGAGGGTGGCGGGCCGTTCGGGCACCGCCGAGGGCGGGAGAATCAGGTTTCGCAGGACGGGTTTGGGGGCCGGCAGCGCGGGTCGGACCAGTGTCACGTGGCTGGGCAGCGGTTTGAGGGCCGCCGCCAAGGGCAGGGCGAGAAGAGGCAGGGCGAGTAGTCCGCGCATGGAATCAGGGTAGCGGGTCAGGATGCGGCCGTCCACCGGCTGCTGCGCCGCCACGCCGGATCGATGGTGCCGGATGAGTGGAGTCGGATGAGTCGAGCGCTCGGCCCTCTGGATCCGATATCCTGTAGGTTTGGTTCTCTTCCATGTCTGGTCACTCTAAATGGCACACTATTAAACACAAGAAGGGCGCCCTCGATGCCAAACGAGGCCGCATCTTCACCCGGATCATCAAGGAAATTACGATCGCCGCTCGCAGCGGTGGCGATCCGGACGGCAACCCGCGCCTCCGCACCGCCATCACGGCGGCCAAGGCCGTCTCGATGCCGGCCGACAACATCAAGCGCGCGATTCAGCGCGGCACCGGAGAAATTGAAGGCCTGACGATCGAGGAGTACACCTACGAGGGGTACGGGCCGGGCGGGGCGGCGGTCCTCGTCAATGTGGCGACCGACAACAAAAACCGCACGGTGGCCGAGATTCGCCATATCTTCGGCAAATGGGGCGGTAATCTGGGCGAGCCGGGTTCGGTGGGCTGGATGTTTGAGAAAAAGTCGAACATCATTATCGAAGCCGACAAGGTGGATGAAGATAAGCTGATGAATCTGGCGCTCGAAGCCGGGGCGGACGACGTGCAGCGGCAGGGTGAGGTCTGGCAGGTGCTTTCCGACCCCTCGGCGCACGAAGGCGTGGTTGAGGCGCTCGCCACGGCGAAGATCGAAACGTTGAGTGCGGAAGTGGGCATGGTGCCCAAGAACACGATCAAGCTGGAGGACGCGGCAGCCAAGGGCATGATCCGTCTGAACGACGCCCTCGAAGATCACGACGACGTGCAGAACGTCTACGCCAACTACGAGATTGACGAAGCTGAACTGGAGTAGGCGATGCGGATTCTCGGCATCGATTGCGGATCGGAGCGGACCGGTTACGGGGTGATTGACTCCGATGGCCGGTCGCACCGTCTGCGGGCAGCTGGGGTGATCCGGACTTCGACGAAGGCCCCGCTGGCGGAGCGGTTGCTGACGATCGCCGGGGGATTGCGGGAGGTCATTGCGGCCGAGGCGCCGGAGGCGGCGGCTGTCGAGGCCGTCTTTCACGCGGCCAATACGCAGACGGCGTTGAAGTTGGCCCACGTGCGCGGGGTTGCGCTACTGGTGCTGGCGGAGGCCGGCTTAACGGTGGGCGAGTATTCGCCGCTCGAGATCAAGACGAGCGTCGTGGGCTACGGGCGGGCCGAAAAGGAGCAGGTCCAGCTGATGGTGGGCTCGCTATTGCAGTTGAAGGAAATCGTAAAGAGCCAGGATGCGTCCGATGCTTTGGCGGCGGCCATCTGCCACGCCAATCAGGTGCGCTACCGGGAGGCGGTGCGGGTATGAGAGTGTTGTGGGCGCTGATGCTGCTCGCCGGCGGCGCCGCGGCGGAGCCGCAGGTGATCTATAGCAAATCCTTTCCGGGTTCCGTGCCCGAATGGGTGCAGATTACACTGACCAAAGACGGCAAGGGAATCTACACCGATCAGAAGGACGACCCGCAGCCGCTGACCTTCACCTTGAACGCCGATCAAACGGGCACGATATTCGCTCTGGCCGAGAAGCTTAACTTTTTTAACCGTCCGGTGGAGTCTGGCCTGGCGGTGGCGAAGATGGGCGAAAAAAGCTTCCGCTGGGTGGATGGCGACAAGACGTTTGAAACGAAGTTCAACTACACGCAGGACCTCGACGCCCAAGCCCTGCACGACTGGTTTGAGCGGATCACGGAGACCGAGAGCCATCGGATCAACCTCGAACGCGCCGCCCGCTTCGACAAGCTCGGGGTCAACAAGGCGCTGCTGCTGCTGCAGTCGAGCTGGGAGCGGAAACGGATTGTGGCGCCGGAGCAGTTCTACAAAACGCTTGAGCGGATTGTGAAAAACGAGTCGTATCTGAACATTGCCCGCGACCGGGCGGCCTTTCTGGTCAACGCCTTCCGGGCGGAGACCGCGCCGGAGCCCAAGCCGTGAGAGGACTGGTCTTCCTTTGGGCGGCGCTGCTGTTCGGGCAGGGTTCCCTGCCGCCGGGTGAGCAGCAGGAGCTGTCGAACGCTCTGGCCGAGGTGGGCAACTCCTCGCACGAGTTTCTGGCCGCGCTCGAAGCGCATTTGAAGAAGTACCCGAAGACCCCGTCGCGATTTGAATTGGAGCGGGCCATTACCAAGTCGGCGATCGAGATCAAGGACAACCCGCGCATTGTGCAGTACGGCGAGCAGGTGCTGGCCCAGGATCCAGAGGACCTGGCGACGCTCGATGCGGTCTCCCGCGCCTTACTGGCTTCTGGAAAGCCGGACAAAGCGCTGCCGTATGCGCAGCGCTACGAGAAGGCGCTGCGGGCGCTCGACCAGACGGAGATGTCGCGCTGGCAGATGCGGGCCGAACTGGACCAGGGCCTGGGCCGCGCGCTGCTCTACCAGAGCCGGGCGCAGCTGGCGATGAACAAGGTGGCCGAGGCCGTGGCGCTGGCGCAGCAGTCGCACACCGCCAACCCCACGGCGGAGTCGGCGCGCGCGCTGGGTCAGGCCTACGCCGCCCAGCAAAAGCCCGAAGCCTGTGAGGCCTTCGCCGAAGCCTTCGTCGTTGCGCAGGACGCCGAGCGGACGGCCGACCTGGCCGTGCTGCGGGCCGAATGGCGGAAGACCCACCCCGACGAAAAGGGCCTGGGTGATCTGGTGCTGGCGGCGCACGACCGGGCGGTCGAACGCGGCAAGCAGCGGCTGGCCCGGTTGCGCGCGATCGATCCGAATGCGATGCGGTCGACGGTGGGCGACTTTGTGGTGACGGGTCCGGCGGGGGCGAAGCTGGACCTGTCGACCCTGCGCGGCAAGGTGGTTGTACTCGATTTCTGGGCCACCTGGTGCGGCCCCTGCCGGACGCAGCAGCCGCTGTACGAGCAGGTGCAGGAGCGCTTCAAAGACCGGCAGGACGTGGTGTTCCTCAATATCAATACGGACGAGGACCGCTCCCTGGTGGCGCCGTTTCTTGAAAAGAACCGGTGGAATAAGTCCGTCTATTTCGAGGGCGGCCTGTCGCGTCTGATGAACGTCAGCTCGATTCCCTCGACGATTATCCTCAACAAGCGTGGAGAACTCGCGAGCCGGATGAACGGGTTTATCCCGGACCGGTTTGTCGACTCCCTCACCGATCGCGTCAAGCGGATACTGGGAGAGTAATGCCGTTTTCTCGTGTCATCTGGATTGTGCTCGACTCGGTGGGCATCGGCGAGATGCCGGACGCGGCCGCCTATGGCGACGCCGGTTCGAACACCCTCGGCAATATCGCGCGGCGGCGGCCGCTGCAGCTGCCGCACTTTGCCGCTTTAGGTTTAGGGAACATCGCGCCGGTCTCCGGCGTGGGGCCGGTGGAGGCGCCCACGGCGGCCTACGGCAAGTGCGCGCTGGCGTCGCCGGGCAAGGACACGACCACCGGGCACTGGGAGATGGTGGGGATTCATCTCGATCAGCCGCTGCCGCTCTATCCCCATGGGTTTGATCCGGCCTTTATGCGGGCCTTCGAAGACCGGATCGGCCGGGACACGCTCGGCAACAAGGCCGCTTCGGGCACCGAGATCATCGTCGAGTTGGGGGATGAGCACGTCCGGACGGGTTCACCGATCATTTACACCTCCGCCGATAGCGTCTTTCAGATTGCGGCGCACGAAGAGGTGATCCCGCTCTGGGAGCTCTACAAGATCTGTGAGACGGCCCGGGAGATGCTCCCCGGCATCGGTCGCGTGATCGCCCGCCCGTTTGAGGGCGAGTCCGGAGCCTATCGCCGCACGGCCAACCGGAAGGATTACGCGATGGCCCCGGCGCCGGGCATGCTGCTCGACCGTCTGGCCGCCGCGAAGGTCCCGGTTCATTCGGTGGGCAAGATCTTCGATGTTTTTCTTGGCCGCGGCATCCAACTTTACGACAAGACCAAGACCAACGCCGACGGCATGGCGAAGACGCTGGCCGCGATGGCGGAATCGAAATCCGGCCTGATTTTCGTCAATCTGGTCGATTTCGATATGCTCTTCGGCCATCGCAACGACGTCGAAGGGTACGCCCGTGCGCTTGAAGAGTGTGACGCCTGGGTGCCGTCCCTGTTGGCGGCGCTCGCGCCCGGCGATCTGGTCGTCTTTACGGCTGATCATGGCTGCGACCCCACGACGCCCTCGACCGACCACAGCCGCGAGTACACGCCGCTGCTCGTCTACGGCGGCGCCCCGGCGGCCCTCGGAACCCGCGCCACGCTCGCGGACATCGGCCAGACGGTGGCCGAAAATTTTGGCGTGCAAATCGCCCAAGGAACCAGTTTTTTATCAAGCTTATGAGAACTCCTGTCATGGCCGGCAATTGGAAGATGTTCAAGAATCCGGCGGAAACCACTGCATTTTTCGAGAAGTTCCTGCCGCAGGTGGCGGGCGCCACGCACTGCGAGATTGTGCTGTGCCCTCCGGCGATTAACATCCCGGCGGCGGTAGCCGCCACGGCGGGCTCCCGCGTCGAGGTCGGCGCCCAGAATCTCTATTGGAAGAACGAGGGCGCCTTTACCGGCGAGGTCAGCGGTCCGATGATCAAGGCCGCCGGCGCGGCGTGGGTGATCATTGGCCACAGCGAACGCCGGCAGTTTTTCGGTGAGACCGATGCCACGGTGCTCGAACGCACGAAGGCGGCCCTGGCCGCCGGGTTGAAGCCGATTGTGTGCGTGGGCGAGATGCTCGCCGAGCGCGAAGCCGGCGAGACCGAAGCGGTGCTGCAGCAGCAGTTCGCCGGGGGCCTTGCCGGCCTCAGCGCCGAGGAGTTCGCGCAGGTGGTGATCGCCTACGAGCCCGTGTGGGCGATCGGCACCGGCAAGACGGCGACGCCGGAGATGGCGGCCGATGCGCACCGGATCATTCGCGGGCGCGTCGAAGCCGCATTTGGCGGTAACGCGGCGGCCGCCGTGCGCATCCTCTATGGTGGCAGCGTGAAGCCGGACAACGTGAAAGGCTTAATGGCCCAGCCCGAGATTGACGGGGCGCTCGTGGGCGGAGCCAGTCTCGAAGCAGGTTCGTTCGCTTCCATTGTCAACTTCTAGTTTTCCGGAGCCGGTGATGCGGGTTTGCTTCCTTGCTTTTGTTGCTTGTTCTCTTTACGCCCAGGAGAGCGGTGGTCTCAAGCCGGGGGACGCCCGCCCTCCGGCTTCGAACGAAAAGGCCGTCGTCGCGCTGGCGCGGAACGTGCAGCGGGAGTTGATCCGCCTGCCGGAGTATGGCTTGTTCGACAATCTGAAGTTCGGCATCAAGGGCTACACCGTCTATCTGCGCGGCTTCGCTTCCCGCCCCACGCTGAAATCGACGGCCGAGCGCGTGGTGAAGGGGATTGAGGGCGTCGAGAAGGTCGTCAACGAGATTGAGGTGTTGCCGCTCTCTCCGGCTGACGACGATATCCGTTGGCGCGTCTACGTCGCCATCTACGGCCACCCCGCCCTCGCCCGCTACAATCCCAACCGCGGCACGCCGCTGTTTCCCTCGATGACCCGCCGCACCATGGGCATCACGCAGGACCCGCCTCCCGGTTTCCATCCCATTCACATCGTTGTCCGTAATGGCCAGGTAACCCTCGAAGGCGTCGTTGCCAACACCGGCGACCGCACCATCGCCGAGTTGCAGGCCAACGGCGTGCCCGGGGCGTTTTCGGTGACCAACAATCTGATCGCCGCCAGCGAAGAGAGCAAGCCCAGAAAACGGTAAAGGGCTGCGGGGCGGTCTGATATACTTCCGGTCAGGTGCTCGGAAGTTAGTATCATGCGCTGCGTTCTACTCCTCCTATGCGGGACCATCGGCCCACTCGCCGCTGCCCCCAGCTTTCATAAAGACATTCAGCCGCTTTTGCAGAAGCACTGTCAGGGCTGTCATCAGCCGGCTTCGAAGGCGGCCAATCTGGACGTTACTACCTATGAGGCGTTTGCCAAGGGTGGCCAGCGCGGGGCTGCGTTTGTCGCCGGGCAACCGGAGCAGTCGCTGACCGTCCGCTACCTGCTTGGCGAAACGAAGCCAAGGATGCCGCTGGCCGCGGCGGCCCTGCCCGAGGCCGAAATCGCGCTCTTCCGCGAGTGGATTCGCGCTGGGGCCAAGGACGACAGCCCGGTGGAGGTGAGCGAGACCAGGGCGACGGTCTATCAGCAGCCGCCGGTGATCACCGCGCTCCAGTTCTCCCCCGACGGGCAGACCCTGGCCGTCTCCGGCAACCGCGAGGTTCTGCTGCACACGGCGGACGGCAAAAAGCTGCTCCACCGGCTGGCGGGGCGCGCCGAACGGATTCTGTCGGTTGCCTTTAGCGCCGATGGAAAACTGCTGATCGCCGGGGGCGGCACGCCGGCGCAGTTCGGCGAAGTGCAGGTGTGGGATGTGGCCGCGGCGAAGCTGCTGCGCTCGGCGCGCCTGACCAACGATACTGTCTTTGGCGCTTCGCTGGCGCCCGATTCGTCCAAGATCGCCGTTGGCTGCGCCGATAACACGGTGCATGTCTTCGAAACCGCGACGGGCAAGGAGTTGTACAAGATCGGCAACCACGAGAACTGGGTGCTGGCGACCGTGTTCGGCGTCGATTCCAAGCGCTTCGTCTCCGCTTCGGGCGACCGCGCCGCCAAGCTGATCGACGCCAACTCGGGCGCGTTTCTGGAAAACGTGAACCTCCTGCGCGGGGAACTCAACGCCATCGCCCGCCATCCGAAGAAGGACGTGGTCGTCCTCGGCGGGGCGGAGCGCTACCCGTATATCTATCTGATGGACCGCCCACGCAATATGAAGATTGCGGACGACACCACGCTCGTGCGGCGGCTCGAACGGCAGGACGGCGCCATTACGGCGCTGGGCTGGTCGCCGGACGGCGCCCGGATTGCCGTGGCAAGCCAGTCGGCGGCGGTGAACCTGTATGACCCGGAGACGGGCGACAAGAAAGCCAGCTGCGGCGGCCACAGCGCGGGAATCTACACGGTAGCCTTTTCGCCCGACAGCACGAAACTGGCCACCGGCGGCTTTGACGGTAAGGTCCGCGTGTACGCCACGCAGGATTGCCAGTTACTCCACTCTTTTGTTCCGGTTCCCCTTGCGGCAGGTGCCCAATGAGACTTCTATCCTCTCTCTGCCTGGCGATGGCCCTCGTGGCGGCGCCGCCGGCGATTACCGAGTTGCAGCCCCGCGGCGCGCAAAAGGGCCGTCCGTTTGAACTGACGGTCGTGGGCCAGAATCTGGGCGAGGGCGCGACCGTGGTCTCGTCGCTGCCCGCTACGTTCACGCCGCTCGGGTCGACCAAGCCCGGGATGGAGTCCCGGTACGCCACCTTCCTCGTCGAGCCGACCGGAGAGTGGGCGGTGGGCGTTTACCCCATGCGGGTGCAGGCGTCGAACGGCTTATCGAACATTGTCCTGTTCAACGTGGGCGCCTTTCCGGAGTTGACCGAAGAGGAGAGCCGCCCCGGCGCGCTCCCGCGGCAAAACGATTC
>JADCJL010000349.1 GCA_020247055.1 Acidobacteriaceae bacterium
CGAGGTTCACTTGGACAGTGTTCAAGCCGGAATCCTGGGTCAGCGGCGATTGGAAGCCTTCTCGAGACAAGGCCAGGTGGCTTTCCTAAACTTTACCGCCGCAGCAGCTAGCGCGGGAGTCAATCTCGGTGGCTTCTCTTTCCAATCATTCGACAAAGGAACTGGGAACCCCGACCGAATGTGGTTCGGGGGTGATACTACGAGTATCGAACGGGCTTTAGACGCGACTGGATCAGGCTTTACTAAGAACGTTGGACCCAAACACTCAGGAATCAATAATCACTATAGGCAAGACCACCCATGGATGTCCCTCCAAATTGGTATTGGCGATGGCGAGCTCGAGATTGACATAGACTATTTCGCGCCGCAGATGGGTCTTGCCCCCGCCATTGGTCATGGCTTTGAGTTTTTTTGGAACCACCTCTTCAAGAAGCATACAGATCCGTACTTGTTTGCTGACGGGTTGCGTGGTAAGAAGATCAATGTAGGGCATGGTTGTGACCGGGAGAACAAATGAAGCAGATATCACAGGATCGCAGAAGATTCCTGGCGAGAGTGACGGCTGCAATCGCGCAAGCCTCGGGTCAAGCCTTACTTGCCTCGCAAGTTACTGCACCGAGCCCCGGACCGTATCGACTGGAACGCGAATTCAAAGCAACCCAAGCCAAAGCAATCAGCCCGGATGGTGGTCTCCTGTGTCTCAATCGCGGAACAGCCATCAGGCGGTATAAAGCCAACTTCGGTGGATATTTTAAGAGACAAGCCACCCCGGCGCGGACTTTGGTCCTGGTTGAGATGGGATCGTGGCAAGAGAAACTGGTCCGGCCGCTTCCCGAAAGTCCCTGGGAAGCTTCCTTCCAGGCGGGCGCAAGTCGCCTTTTGATTGAACGTTATATTCCCCAGACTCAGCGCCTGCTACTTTCTCCTCTTACGTATGAAATCGAGGAATTGAATGCGCCGGTTGTCAATGAGTATTTTGTTTCCAGTATGCTCTGCGACAGAGATCGTCTCTTGCAACACGAACTGAAGAGGGCCAGCCTGAAGTATCCAGGGACCGCAGAGACACTTCGCCTCCTGGAAATAGGTCCGGATCGCGGAACCCTTGAGATTGGGGTTCTTCCCAAGGGCTACTTCAACTTCTGGGGAGGCGCAAAGTTCGAGATTTCTTTGGATCGCTTCACGCTGGTCCATCAGCAAGAGGGCAACCGAATCGTCCGCAGATCGACCCGCAATTTCGAGGAGATCTGGGCCTTCCCCGTCGCCAAGGACTTCGAGGTGGCGGGCTTGGGGATCTCCCCGAACGGCGAATTCGTCGTCTGCAATTTGGACGGAAAAGAATCGCTGTCCTACGAGGAACTAAGCTGGCGTCGCCAATCAATCCTCGTCCTGGATGGAGCAACAGGACGGCTTCGTCACCAGATCGATAGGAAACGAGAAGACTATGGCAGTAACCATACGATTGCCATAACAAACGATGGCAGTCTCATCGCCATCGAATCCGGATCGGATATGCGGTGGAACGGTAAACGTGCAGATGAAACCTTAATCCAGGTCATCGAGGCGAAAACCGGCCGCGTTCTCCAAACCCTCCTGCAGTGCCTAACCCGCGACGACGACCGGCTAGCGTCGGGTGTCTCCTATCTCCAGTTCACCCCGGACGGTCAGTATTTGGTCAGTTCCGGAGAGTCAACTCGCATCTGGAAACGGGTCGCCCGCACCTGAAAGACACTCCCGAGGAACACAGCGCCGTCGCCGAAACGCCATGCCCTGATCCCGACTTTGGGGGCTGCAAGCGGCGCGCGGAGGCCGAAACTGTGCCGGTCGAAACAGCCATGTCTCAACAGGTACGATACGTCCGGCCCAACGGAGGCGGCCGGGCGGGGCGTCGAACCCCGCCCGGCCGCCAAGAAGAACCGCTCTCCTGCGCCCGCACACAGAGCCGCGAGACCCAAGCGATCATGCAAAGGCAAGCCATCCACTCAGATTTGCCCCTGCGAAACTTGCAACGGCTGTAGTTGATCGCATCCCGCGCCCAGCAGGCCCCACCTTCACCTGGTACGGCATGCGCCGCCAGAGATCCCAAACCCTCCCCACCGGCCAAACCGTCACCCACACCTACGGCCTCGGCTCCGCCCCCGGCGCCAGTTGGCCCAAAGTCACCACCGGTATCGCCCCCAACCTACGCTGCACCAGAACCGTCTTCGACGGCTTCGGCCGCCCCCTTGAAGTCACCACGGGCCACCAGGTCAACGGCGCCGAAACCCCCGTCAGCAAAGTCAAAACCGAGTACACCCCCTCCGCCTGCTCCTCCATCGGCAAGGTTCTCCGTGTCACCCCGCCCAGGAACGCCGGCTTCACCAGCTACGAATACGGCGGCACCACGGTCAAAACCATCGATCCCATGAGCAAAGGCAAGAAGTTCGAAAACGACGCCCTCGGCAACCTGATCCGCGTCTGGGAACCCCGCCCCGGCGGCGGCCCCGACTACGAAACCACCTACACCTACACGATCCTCCGCAAACTCAGCACGGTCACCATGACCCGCCCCGGCAAAGGCCTGAACCCGGCCACCATCACCCAGGAAGTCGCTGACTGTGGACTTCTGATCCCGGCCTTCGCGCGCAACCTGGGCTTGTCGGGGCGCCCTTTCCTGGGCGCCCTTTCCTGGAAGAATGATGTGGGAGGTCTTTTCCCATCGGCAGCAGGCCGCGCACGGTAATAAGGGCGACTTGTTGTCCGGCCTCTAATGCAACCGGATGATTCGCTTAAAGGCGTTACGGATGTGGTCGATGAGGTCTTTGGAGAGAGACCTTGAAGAATCAAAGACGGCACTGGAGCGCGGACGACAAGATCAGGTTGCTGCGGCTTCATCTGATTGAAAAGCAGCCGATTGCCAGGATCTGCGAGCAGGCCAGCCTGTCGCCCGCACAGTTCTACGCCTGGCAGCAACAGCTCTTCACCAACGGCAGCGCGGCGCTCGCCTCCCCACCCGCTCTCGACGACCACCACGAACTTCCCGACCCCAACCAAACACAGCAACGCCTCGACCAACTGCAGGCCGCGCTCCGCCAGAAAGACGAGGTCATCGCCGCCCTCCTCACCGAGCTCATCGCCCTCAAAAAGAGAGTCTGGGGTCCGCTGCACGGTAGCTGGGTCGAGCCGGAAACGCGCGACCAGATCGTGGACTTCATCACCCATTGGTCCAAACGCACCCGACGCCCCATCGAAGCGCTCCTTGCTGACGCCGGCCTCGCCGTCGGCAAGTTCTACGACTGGCGAAAGCGCTACGGCGCCAGGAACCAGCACAACGGCCACGTCCCCCGGAATTTTTGGCTGGAAGAGGGCGAAAAGCAGCGCATCCTCGCTTTCCAGGCCCTGCACCCCGGCATCGGCTACCGGCGCCTCACCGAAATGATGCGGGCCACCGATCTGATATCCGCCAGCCCCGCCAGCGTCTGGCGGGTCCTCCGCCAAGCCGGCCGTCTGCGGCGAAAAAGTGCCTCCTCGGCCGGAAAATCCCCCGCGGCCGCAACGCCCATGGCCGCGCACGAGCGCTGACCCCACGAGCGCTGACCCCTAGCGCACAGGCCGCTTCCGCGCGGCACCAACGGGCGAGGAACTCGCCCCTCCTGCCAGGCCGCAGCAGGTCCGTTGGGCGCGTTCCTCAGAAATGTGCCGAGGAACGCCCACCGATGGTCGAGCTCAGGTATCCGTCCCGTCCCTCACCGCCGCACCGCGTTCCCATACCATTCAGATATTTTTTACTTCCTCTAACAAATTGAAATAAAAAGACATCTCCGTTTTCGCCCACCGCCCGTGCCCCGGATTCGCTTGACCCCTGTGCTACGTTCATAGGCAAAGGCGTTCTTCTTCCCCAAACCAGGGAAAAAGAACGCCTTTTGCATTTCCAGCCAAGGAGTTTCCGCCATGCCAGCCAAACTACTGTCCGACGAACAGCGCCAGCGTCGCGCCGAAATCGCCCGCCAGAACGGCGCC
>JADCJL010000035.1 GCA_020247055.1 Acidobacteriaceae bacterium
CCGCCTCGCGCTTCGGAGCCGCCGGGACGCAGGTGGGTGCGCCTGAAAAACGTTCCCGCGGGAACGTGTCGCCGAAGGTCGTGGGCCATCGGAGGGTTGCCGCCGTCCATGAAACGCGCAGCGCTTCGATGCCGACGCTGGTCTCCACGGTCGCATTCCACGTGCGTCGCTCGTCCAGGGCCAGGTCGGTTGGCTCGCCGCTTATCGGGCAGGGCGGGCCCGCTGCCGCCACGCACCTAACCAACTGCTGCCGCCGACATTTGACTCAGCCACGCCGCCGCTCCCGCAGCGGCGCGTCTGCGTCAAATGCCGCTGAGCGCCACCGTTGGGCTTACGAAGGAAAAGTGATCGCATGAAAATCGAGAAAATAGTAGTTGTAGTTGTTGCTGCAGTTGGAATTTTCGGCCTAGCCATCGTAGGTCTATTAGAATTGCAAAATAGGACTTACGCCAACAAGGTATTTGCGAACACAGTGGCTTACGACAAAGTCCTGGCTTCGCGGAAATGGCATAACCAGACCTTTGGCTGCACTTACGCGATAGTCTCTCTGAAAGTAGGCTCGAGCCATTCTCCCCCAGATACATGGTTGAGGAATGAGACGTGGCTCAAGACGCCCGTTCGCACAAATACCCATATATCAATTTGCGTGCAAGATGGCGAGTTTTCGTCCGAGGTTGCGGCTAGACTGCAAGCTGCCGTCAGGGGCCCAGGCTCTTACTACTTTCACTTTCATGAAACCTTGTGGTTGTACTCGAAGTCACAGAATATCGCCGCTTTAATTCGATATGGAGACTAAAGGAGATGTTTGGGAATCGGCCACTTTCAGCGAATCAACTGATTTGCCCAACAACCGCTTGCAGCGGACGCGGACAAGCCGCGCCGCTGATGCGGGACGTTGGGCTTCACTCAGCGACCTCTCGTGGCTGTTAGCATATGTGATAACATAGACGATGGCGGTCGAAGTCGAATACTTCCACCCGCGCGTGCTATCAGAGATCGAAGGATGGCCGGTGGATGTGCTCGCCGATTACGCCCGACTTGCCGAGTTGCTCATTGAGTACGGACCAAGCCTACGACTACCGCATTCGCGAGCTCTGGGCGACGGCTTGTTTGAGCTGAGGCCGCGCGGTCGATCTGGAATCGGACGGGCGTTCTACTGCTTCGTAATCGGTCGGCGAGTCGTCGTGCTCCATGCCTTCGTCAAGAAAACGCAGCAAACCCCTGATCGAGAGTTGAGGCTGGCGAGAAAACGCCAGAAGGAGTTGGAAGGTGAATGAGATCAAGTACAAGCCGGTGCAGCATACGCACGCAGAGTTCATTGAGCGAGCCCGTGCGAGAAAGGGGTTTTCCGAGGCCTACGACGGACTGGAACTTGAATATACGTTGATCAACCAACTCTTGCGCGCTCGTGCTCGGGCGGGATTGACTCAGGACGCGGTTGCGGAGCGTATGGGTACGACGAAAAGCGCGATCTCGCGTCTGGAGTCGGCGGGCAAACACACGCCATCGCTCAACACGCTCAAGAAGTACGCCCAAGCGGTCGGCTGCGACCTTCAGGTGAAACTGGTTCCCCACAAAACGACGTGAGGCCCAACTTTATGTTGGAGCGGACGGCTTGTACGGGCCGGCACTCCACGGCCTGTAAATGGTCCACTCCGCGCCGGCCCGTACAAGCTGCCGTTCAGCGTCAGCGTTATGCCTCAGGGGCCGCGCAGTTGCGCACTCAATCAGCGCTTGCCCAATATACGGCAATGCCGTAGTATCCGACCGTGCTGACTGTCGTCGAAACCGCCGTCTTTGTTCGATACGCCGCGGAGGTCTGGAGCGACGCTGAGCGAGAGGCGTTCATCTCATGGATCGCAGCGAATCCGAGCGCGGGGGATGTGATCCCCGGTAGCGGTGGCTGTAGGAAGGTGAGATGGACGCGCCAAGGCCAAGGGAAGCGTGGGGGCGCTCGAGTCATCTACTTCGTCGCATCAGGCCAAACGATATGGCTGCTAATCGTTTATGCGAAGGCGAGGTTCGACAATCTGCCCGCCGAATTTCTGGCTGAGCTAAAGCGCGGAGTTGAAGATGACTGACGAACTCGAACGGTTCAAGCGAGACCTGCTTAAGTCCGTAAAGCAGATGCGTCGCGGCGAGGCTGCGCGTGTCACGCGCGTGAAGGTTCCAGAGGCTGCCGAGGCGCGGTCTCGTACCGGGTTGTCGCAGGAGCAGTTCGCGAGGCTGCTCGGTGTCTCTGCGCGGACGTTGCAGGATTGGGAGCAAGGGCGTCGAGAGCCGACAGGGGCTGCGAAGACATTGCTGCGCGTCGCGTATGAACATCCCGAAGTGCTCCTGAAGCTCGAGCGCTGATGCATGACAAGCTGCTGCATCGGACGCTTGACCCCGCTGCCCGCCCGCGACCGCAGTCGGTCATCGGCGTCAAGCGCCGCTGAGCGCCACCGTTATGCAGCGAGGGGGAGGTCAGGTTAATGCCGACCAAGGTGAAGGAACTGATCGCGATGCTGGAGGCGGACGGATGGGTGCTCGTTCGCACGAAGGGCAGCCAACGGCAGTACCATCATCCGCTGAAGGCCGGAACGGTGACGGTTGCAGGAAAGCCTAGTGTCGAGATTCCGCCGGGAACCCTTGCCAATGCGCTGCGGCAAGCCGGACTCAAGAGGTGAGGTTGCGAATGGATTACGTCGTCATCATCGAGAAGGGCGATAGCTCGTACGGCGCATACGTGCCGGATCTTCCGGGGTGCGTCGCGGTGGGCGAAACCCAGGATGAAGCCATGAAGCTGATCCAGGAAGCGATCGAGTATCACATCGAAGGCCTCAAGGAAGATGGGTTACCCGTTCCGGTCCCGTCTTCTACGATTCAAACGGTGCGCGTCGCCGCATAACCAATTGCTGCAGCGGACGCTTGACGCGCGCCGGTGCCGACAAGGCCTACGATACGCGCGACTTCGTCGACGCGTGCCGCGAGCGCGGCGTGACGCCGCACGTCGCGCAGAACGAGCATTCGCGGCGGCGCAGCGCGATCGATGGCCGCACCACACGGCACACCGGCTACCGGCTCTCCCAAGTCATCCGAAAGCGGATCGAAGAGCACTTCGGCTGGGGCAAGACGGCAGGACGGATTCGGCAGACGACGTACCGCG
>JADCJL010000350.1 GCA_020247055.1 Acidobacteriaceae bacterium
CGCGGGGGCCGGGGCCGGGGCCGGGAGGGGGGTGGCGACGGGGGGGGCGACGGGGACGGGGGGGGAGACGCGGGAGAGGATCTCTTCGGCGATCTGGGCGACGAGTTGTTCGAGTTCGGCTTCGGTCACTTTTAATATTTTTTTTCGAGGGCGGTGATTTTATCGATGCGGGATTGGTGGCGGCCGCCGGCGTAGGGGGTGGCGAGCCAGGTGCGGAGGACCTCTTCGGCCTGGGAGGGGGTGAGGAGGCGGCTGCCGAGGGTAAGGACGTTGGCGGCGTTGTGTTCGCGGGCGTTGCGGGCGGAGGCGCGGTCGTAGCAGAGGGAGGCGCGGATGCCGGGGAGTTTGTTGGCGGCCATGGCGGAGCCGATGCCGGCGCCGTCGATCATGACGCCGAGGGCGGCGTGGCCGTGGCAGAGGGCGAGGGCGACCTGTTCGGCGAGGTCGGGGTAGTCGACGGGTTGGGTGGAGTGGGCGCCGACGTCGAGGATGAGGTAGCCGAGTTCGGTGAGGACGGGCTTGAGGAGTTCTTTGAGGGGGTAGCCGCCGTGGTCGGCGCCGAGGGCGACGGTGCGGGCGGGGTTGGCGGGGGGGCGGAGCTGGGAGGCGGGGCGTTCGAGGATGGAGACGCCGCGTGCGCGAGCGAGGTCGCGGGCGGCGGGGGTTACAATTGTGCCTGTGGCCACCTCGAGCTGTCCGTGCGAGGGAATGTCCTGGGCGGTGATGACGGGGGGCATCGGGGGGGAGACGCAGACACCATTGTAAATGCTAGAGAAGGGGGAGTGGCGCGCTTGGATGGATTACGGGAGATGCTGGGGCGGGGGGAGTGGGGGGTAGGGGTTTGGCTGGCGGCGTTGGCGGTGGCGTTTGGGATGGGGGCGGTGCATGCGTTGTCGCCGGGGCACGGGAAGACGATTGTGGCGGCGTTTCTGGTGGGGGGGCGGGGGACGTGGCGGCACGCGTTGTTGTTGGGCGGGGTGGTGACGTTGACGCATACGGTGAGCGTGTTTGGGTTGGGGATGGCGACGCTGTACCTGACGGCGTATGTGCGGGCGGATGAGTTGGCGCGAACGATGGGGGTGGTGGCGGGGGCGTCGATTGTGTTGGTGGGGTTGTGGCTGTTGTTGCAGCGGACGGGGGTATTGGAGCATGGGCATAGCCATGAGGTGGAGACGAACGGGGGGATTTTGGCGCTGGCGGTGGGAGGGGGGCTGGTGCCGTGTCCGTCGGCGCTGGTGCTGCTGTTGACGGCGATTTCGCTCCAGCGGGTGGGGGTGGGGCTGGTGCTGCTGGTGGCGTTTAGCGCGGGGATGGCGGTGGTGTTGACGGGGATCGGGCTGGGGGTGGTTTACGGAAAGGGACGGTGGGGGGAGAGCGGGCTGGGGGGGAGCGTGTGGGGGAAGCGGCTGCCGGTGGTGGCGGCGGGGGTGATTGTACTGGTGGGGGTTTGGATGACGGGGATGGCGTTGCGGGGGTAGAGGGACCCGCCGGGCCGCCGGCTTTAGGGGCGGGCGGCCCGGCAAGCAGAGGGATTAGAAAGCGTGGGGCTTTTTGTCCTTCTTCTTCTTGTCTTCCTTCTTCTCGTCGGCCTTCGGCTTGTCGTCGGAGGTGGCGGCGAAGGCAGAGAGGGACAGGGTCATGAGGGCCGCGAAGGCCAGGGTGAGAAGTTTTTTCATAAAGGCTCCTTAGAGGGATGGAACACTTCCCAGGGGGGAAGTTCAGAACATAATAATGCAAAACTTTCCGGATGGGAAGTAGCCCGTGCGCAGGCTAGGAGCGGCACCGATTTTAGGGGAGGATGGTGGCTTCGAGGAGGAGGAGGGGGCGCTGGGGCGTTTCGCCGTTGACGGGTTCCTTTTCGAAGGCGGCGAGGACTTCGAGGCCTTCGACGATGCGGCCGAAGGCGGAGTACTGGCCGTCGAGGTGGGGGGCGTCGCCGAGCATGAGGAAGAATGAGGTGGAGGCGGAGTCGGGGTCGTCACCGCGGGCCATGGAGACGATGCCGCGGAGGTGTTTGCGGTCGGGGTGGAACTCGCCTTTGAGGTTGCGGACCCAGCGGTCGGCGGGGTGGGAGCGGCCGGGGGCCATGCCGCCCTGGACGACGAAGCCGGGGACGATGCGGTGGAAGGGGGTGTGGTTGAGCCAGCCGGAGGCGGTGAGTTTGAGGAAGTTGCGGACGTGTTCGGGGGCCCAGGAGGGTTCGAGGGCGATTTTGAGGGAGCCGAGGGTGGTTTTGAGTTCGACGGTGCGGGCGAGTTCGGCGGGGGTGGCGGAGAGGAAGGGTTCGACCTTTTTGGGTTCGATGGTGACGGAGAGGATTTTGACGGGTTGGGTGGTGAGGTTGTCGGGGCCGGCGGGGGATTGGGAGATTTTTTCGACGACGTCCATGCCTTCGGTGACGTGGCCGAAGGCGGAGAATTTGCCGTCGAGGGCGGTTTGGGGGCCGATGCAGACGAAGAACTGGGCGCCGCCGGAGTTGGGTTTGCCGGGGATGCGGACGGTGGAGACGGTGCCGCGTTCGTGTTTGAGGTCGGAGAACTCGTCGGGGAGGAGGTTAAGGCCGCCGGTGCCCCAGAGGTTGCGGGGAGTTTTGGGGGACTTGAGGAGGGGGTCGCCGCCCTGGATGATGCCGTAGGGGACGACGCGGAAGAAGGCGGAGCCGTTGAAGTAGCCCTGGCGGGCGCGGGCGAGGAACTGGTCGACGTGTTTGGGGGCTTTGGCGGGGTGGAAGGCGAAGCGGAAGACGCCGGCGTCGGTGGTGACGACGGCTTCGAGGTCGGCCGGGGATTGGGCGTGGAGGGCGAGGGCGGCGAGGAGGAGGGTGAGGGGGCGCATGTTAGCGGGAGACGCGGAGATTGGCGAAGTGGGACTGGCTGCCGGGTCCGATCCAGAGGGCGAGGGCGCCGGAGGGGAGGCCGGTAAGGAGGTTGTTGACGATGAGGTTGGGTTGGGGGGCGTGGTTGACGTAGAGTTTGGCGGTGTTGGCGCGGACTTCGATTTTGACGTGGGTCCATTCGCCGGGGACGAGGTCGACGTAGGATTCGTACATTTGGGGGAATTGTTCGCGGAGGGGGGCCCAGTCGAAGCCGGGGATGGCGATGTATTGGACGGAGTGGTTGCGTTGGACCTGGTTGGGGGAGCGGCCGTTGTAGGGGCGGAGGTAGAAGGCGTTGTAGGGTTGGCCGGCGGGGCCGACGCGGAAGGCGAGGCCGGTGAAGCCGCGGGAGGTTTCGGGGGCGGAGGGGAGGCGGTCGCCGGCGAGGTCGAATTCGATGGCGCCGTCGGTGAAGGAGGAGTTTTTGAGGATGGCGAGGCGGGTGGGGTCGGTGAGGGAGGCGGGGGCGGTGTCGGTGAGGCGGAGGGCGGGTCGGCCTTTAAAGGTGACCTCTTCGACTTTGACGTGGTGGGTTTCGAGGTTGGCGGCGAGGAGGAGGAGCGGGAGGAGTTGCATTTCGATAGACTGGGGGCGCTATGCGAATGATCTTGGGACTTATTGTAATCGCGTCGCTGGTGTTGGCGCAGGGGCCGGGGAAGAAGCGGATTCTGGTGGTGGGGCAGTCGAAGGGGTGGCAGCATGATTCGACGTCGGAGGGGATGGCGACGATTTGGAAGCTGGGGAAGGAGACGGGGTTGTGGGATACCTATATCCGGACGGATACGCAGTTAGTGACCAAGAAGAAGCTGGGGGCGAACGGGAAGAACCTGGATTACTTTGACGCGGTGTTTTTCTACACGTCGGGGGAGTTGGATCTCGATGAGGAGCAGAAGACGGCGTTGTTGGACTTTATCCGGAAGGACGGGAAGGGGTTTCTGGTGGCGCACAGCGGGGTGGATACGTTTTATTCGTGGCCGGAGTACGGGGAGTTGGTGGGCGGGTATTTTGATCTGCATCCGTGGAATCAGTTTCAGGCCAAGCTGGTGACGGAGGATGGGGGGCATCCGGCGACGAGCCATTTTCCGAAGGATTTCTTTTTGTTTGATGAGATTTACCAGTTGAAGAGTTATTCGCGGGACCGGGTGCGGGTGTTGCTGCGGCTGGATACGGCGGGGGTGGATTTGACGAAGCCGGGGGTGCACCGGACGGACGGGGATTTTGCGGTTTCGTGGGTGCGGAGTTACGGGAGCGGGCGGGTTTTTGTGTCGACGCTGGGGCACACGGTGCAGGCGTGGGAGCATCCGGTGGTGCAGAAGATGTGGGTGGAGGCGGCGAAGTGGGTGATGGGGCTGACGAAGGAGGGGGAGGCGACGCCGCGGCCGAGACCGGGGAACTAAGCGGTCTGGCCGGGGGGTGGGGTACACTGAAGAGAACTTTACCCTCTTCAGGAGACATGGAACAGTATGGCAATTAAAGTGGGCATCAACGGCTTCGGACGGATTGGCCGGAATGTGCTGCGCGCGGCTCTGGACAACCCGGAGATCGAGTTCGTTGCGACGAACGACCTGACCGATACGAAGACGTTGGCGCACCTGCTGAAGTATGATTCGACGCTGGGGCAGCTGCCGATGGATGTGCGGGCCGAGGGCGATACGATCTACTACGGCGACCGGAAGATCAAGGTGTTTGCGGTGCGGGATCCGGGCGAGATCGACTGGACGTCGACGGGCGCGGAGATTGTGATTGAATCGACGGGCCGGTTTACGGATGGGGCGGACGCGGCGAAGCACCGGAAGGGATCGGTGAAGAAGGTGATCATTTCGGCGCCGGCGAGCAATGAGGATTTGACGATGGTGCTGGGGGTTAACAATCACATGTATGATCCGGCGAAGCACCATATTGTGTCGAACGCGTCGTGCACGACGAACTGTCTGGCGCCGTTTGTGAAGGTGCTGCACGATCAGTTTGGGGTGGAGAAGGGATCGATGACGACGATCCACAGCTATACGAACGACCAGAGCATTCTGGACGCTCCGCACAAGGATTTGCGGCGGGCGCGGGCGGCGGCGATCAACATGATTCCGACGTCGACGGGCGCGGCGAAGGCGATTGGGCTGGTGCTGCCGGAGTTGAAGGGTAAGCTGGACGGGTACGCGATGCGGGTGCCGACGCCGGACGTTTCGGTGACGGATCTGGTGTGTACGACGACGAAGAGCACGACGACGGAAGAGGTGAACCAGGCGTTGAAGGCGGCGGCGGAAGGTCCGCTGAAGGGCATTCTGGCTTACACGACCGACCCGGTGGTTTCGACCGACATGCTGCGGAATCCGAACAGCTCGATCATAGACGCGCAGTTGACGAAGGTGATTGGCGGGAATCTGGTGAAGGTAGTTTCCTGGTACGACAACGAGTGGGGTTATTCGAACCGCGTGGTTGATCTGTGCCTGTTCCTGGCGCAGAAGGGGCTGTAGGGAAGCTGGTTGTTGTGGTGGGCGCGGCCCTCTTCCGGGAGACCGGGAGAGGGCCTTTTTGCGGTCAGTAAGCTAAACCGGCGGATCTTTTTTTCCTGTTTTGCTTCGCTAGAATGAGGAAGGATGTTTACCCTTCCGCTCCTCCTGCTGCTGGCGCAGCTGGATCTTTATGAGCAGGGCACCGCTTACTTACGCGCGGGCCGGCTTCCGGAGGCCGAGGCGGCTCTACGTCGTCATCTGGAGGCCCATCCGGGGCACTGGGAAGCGTTGGCCAACTTAGGCGCGGTTCTTTCCCGCCGCGAAGATTACGCCGGCGCCATTGTTCAATACCGGAAGGCACTTGCGCTGGCTGCGAACTTAGCTCCGCTGCGTTTGAACCTGGGCTTGGCTTACTTCAAGCAGCGGGAGTGGGGGAAGGCGCTGCCGGAGTTTGACCTCTTTCTCGCGGCCCAACCTGGTCACCGTCAAGCGCTGCAGTTACGTGCTCTTACGCTGCTCGAGCTGGAGCGCTACCCGGAAGCCGCCGAGGCATTTTCCGCGCTGCGCCCGGCGGACGCGACGGTCGACATTGGTTTGGCGACGGCCTACCTTCGCCTGGGGCGCCCGGCGGCGGCCCAGAGTATCCTTGCGCCTCTGCTGGAGCGCGGAGATTCCCCGGAAGTCCTTCTGACGGTGGGGCAGGCGCTCATGGCGGAAGACCGCCTGGAGGAGGCGCTGGAGGCGTTCGGCAAAGCTCGCCGTCTGTCTCCCGCGCTGCCCACTTTGCGGCTCCACATGGGCGCGATCCACTGGCGCAACAAGCGCGTGGCGGAAGCCATCGCGGAATGGCGGGGCGAATTGGCGCAGCATCCGGAGAGCGCCGAGGCCAAGTTTACTCTCGGCTCTGCGCTGGCGCAGAGTGGCGGTGATCGGATGGAGGCGGAACGGTTGCTGCGGGCCAGTCTGAAGCAGAAGCCTCGCCACGCGAAAGCGAATTACCAACTGGGTAAACTGTTATGGCAGGCGAAACGAAACGGGGAGGCGGTGAGTTGTCTCGAAGCAGCGGTGAACGCGGATCCGGAGTACCGGGAAGCCCACTTCCTGCTGGGCAGCGTTTACCGGGCGCTGGGCCGCAATCCGCTGGCCGAGCGCGAGTTCGCGGCGGTCAAGCGCATATCCGCCAAGCAGCTCTCGGCGCAGCAGGATTTGTTTTCGGAGCCGCAGTAGCTTTCGGCTGCGCTCCCTGCCATGCTGACCGCGTCGCCCTCCAGAGCCAGTCTCGCCACGCTCTGACGTTGAAGCCCTATGATGGGGAAGGCTTCGCCGGCAAGGCCTTGCGCGAGCGCGGCGGGACGGTCTACCGCTTTGATCGCGAACAGCTTCGCCTTGAACGGGGCGGGGAATTCCGGGCCTTTCCCATCGCGTGGCTGTTCGGCGCCGGGCATTTCGCGCGCACGCCGGTGCTCTCGGTGGATGGCCGTTGGGTGGAGCATCGCCTGAGCTGGTACGCCGCGCCGAATCGGTTGAGCCTGACGCCCGGTCACTCGCCGCAGCCGTCCTCGTCGTGGGAGGAGTCTGTTGGCGTGGTGCAGAGCGAGAAGAACGCGGCCCGCTGCTTTGGTTGTCACATGACGGCGAATCGCCCGGGCGTGCATTGTGAGAGTTGCCATGGGGCGCAGGGCGAGCATCCCGTGGCGAAGACGATTCGCCGGGACCGCAGTGTTGCCGCCTGCGCTGGCTGCCACCGTTCCCCGCTGCGTGAGTATGCTTCGCCGGCTCCGGAGATGGAAGATCCGCTGAGTGTGCGGTTTGCTCCCGTGGGATTGACCGTGAGCCGCTGCTATGTCGGCAGCCGCCGGGCGAAGCAGCCGCTCGATTGCGTCACCTGCCATGATCCGCACGCCGATGCCGGGCCGCGCGCTTCTTATGATGCCCAATGCCTGTCTTGTCACGTTCGGCGTGCCCGGGCGGCGTGCCCGCGCGGGCCGGAGTGTGCTTCCTGTCATATGCCCAAGTCGACGCCGCTGCCTTATTTGACATTCACGGACCATCGCATTCGGAAACCGGACTGAGGGGTTGGCGGAGTGCGCGCGGTGAGGGCGGATGGACCCGCGCGGGTTGAGTTTTTGCGTTCGGAGGGGGAAGTTTTGGGGGCTATTTTTCGTCAGAGAAGGGGAAGGCGGCTGGCGGTATTCCCCCAATCCGGGCGAGTCTGGGGGAGAATTAGAGGGGGGGCGGAAGCTTGGTTAAGGATTGTGGCGATAGGGAGCGTGGGAACGATGGGTGAGTATTTGGCGGCAAACGGGTATTGGGTGTTAGTGGCTGCGGTTTTTGCCGAGCAGGTGGGGGTGCCGATGCCCGCGACGCCGATTTTGCTGTGGATGGGCGCGTTGGCGGCGGTAGGGAAGCTTTCGTTGTTCTGGGCGGTGGTGACCGCGATTCTGGCATGTGTGTCGGCCGATTCGGTTTGGTTTTGGATGGGGCGGCGGAAGGGGCGGGCGGTGTTGCGGCAGATCTGCCGGTATTCGCTCGAGCCGGAGCGGTGCATGACTTCGGCTAACACGTGGTTTCTGCGGGTGGGGGATCAGACGGTGGTTCTGGCGAAGTTTGTGCCGGCGTTGAGTCCGGTGGCGGCGGCGATCGCGGGGACGGAGGGCATGCGGGCGCGGCGGTATTTATGGCTGGACCTGCTGGGGGCGACGGCTTGGACGGGAGGCTTTCTGGGGTTGGGGTATGTGCTGCACGACCAGGTGGAGCGGGTGGTGGAACGGGTGGAGCGGCTGGGGAAGTGGGGATTGCTGGTGGGTGGGGTGCTGCTGGTGGGATTTGCGGTGATGAAGTGGGGGAAGCGGCAGCGGGTGTTGCGGAGGATGCAAGAGGCGCGGATCAGCCCGGAGGTGTTGTGGCAGCGACTCGAGGCGGGGGGGCGGGTGACGGTGCTGGATTTGCGGAGTGCGGAGGAGTTGGCGGCGGAAGGGGCGAAGATTCCCCGGGCGGTACATTTTCCGGCGGCGGAGGTGGAAGGGCGACAGCATACGGTGCCGCGGGATGGGGAGATTGTTCTGTATTGTTCGTGTCCGGAGGAGCGGACGAGTGTGGCGGTGGCGCTGGCGTTGGAGCGGCACGGGGTAGGGGGGATTCAGATGTTGGCGGGTGGGTATGCCGGGTGGCGGGAGCGGGGTTTGCGGGTGGAGGAGTTGTGAGGTTTTGCGGGGGGAGCGGATCTCGGTTCCGGAGATCTTCTGCTGGCGCGGGGTCTGCAACGGGGGGCGCTATTTCAAATTAATAATCGATCATTAATAAAATTTTATCTCAATTATTATACTCTTGTTGTACATTCTTACAATGGAAGCCTCTGCGTAAAAGAGGTAGATTGGAAGAATGGAAAAGGAGTTTTGGAATGAATCGGTTACTCCCTGTTGGGGTAAAAAGTATTGCTGGTTCGACGTATACCGCCGTTTTGCTGGGCCAGTTCAGCACGAGCGGGGAAGGTAATGGCTGGCGTTATTTAATTGTTAAATCGACCACTACTGGTGCAGAAACCCAGTATGGATATTATGATTGTTTTGGGAAAGCGAGCCTTGATTTAGCGTGGGCAAACCCGAGCGCGTTGTCGTTCAGTGAGCCGTCGTACAGCATTGATGCTGAGTTGGGCGATTTATTGAAGACGGTGTCGAGTGAGGGCGCGGCGGTGACCAACTACGCGCTGGAGACGGGTGGTAATTTGGCTGCGGTGTCAGCGAGTACGGCAGCGGTGGCGACCAATACGGGCGCGACGGCGACGAGTGCGGCGGCGATTGCGGCGAATACGACGGCGGTGGCGACCAATACGGGTGCGGCGGCGACGAGTGCGGCGGCGATTGCCGCGAACACGGAGCGGATTCCGACCCCGGGCTTTGCCAGTCCGGCGAATTCGCTTCCGGTGGTGTTCTGCTCGGATGTCGCGCTGACCGGTCCGGCGGCGCAGACGGCGGGTAGTAACATCTTGACGACCGACGGATCGGCGACATCCTGCGAGCAGTACAGCAGCGTACTGCTGCAAGTGAAAAGCACGGTTGGTGTAACGGCCGGGGCGGTTGCCTTCGAGCAGTCGGCGGACGGGACGAGTTGGGTGGCGTTGCAGGTCCTGGACGTGGCTGCGCAGAATGCGAACCCGGTAGCGACTTTAACGATTTCCGCGAATACGGTGCGGGTTTTTGCGGCGAGCCTGTTTTGCCGTTTCCTCCGGATGCGGGTTGCGACGGCGGTGGTGGGCGGTTCGATTCAGGGGATGGCCGTGCTTTCTCAGAACAGCCCGCTTCCGTTGACGCGGAACGTGCAGCAGGCGGTAGCGTCGCAGTTGAACGCGACGGTGGTGGGATCGGGCAACTTCTCGGTAGTTGGTCCGGGGGCTCATTCGGCGGCTTCGTCCGGGAATCCGGTGCGGGTGGCGGGACGGGTGAATACGGCGGTCGATACGACGCTGGTGGCGGGGGACACCTCCGATCTGTTTGTCTCTTCGTCCGGGCAGTTGGTGCAGAAGCCGTATGCGGGTGCCGAGATGGACTGGCAGTATACGGGAGTGCTGACAACGACGACGGCAACGGCGGTACGGGCGCCGGGAGCGGCGGGCGTTCGCAATTACGTGACCGGGCTGCAGTTCCAGAACACGAGTGCGACGGCCACGACGGTGTTGGTGTCGGACGGAGCGGCTCTGATTGCGCAGTATAACGCTCCGGCGAATATGGCGTCACCGGCGGTGATTGGGTTCACGACGCCGCTGCGGGGGACGGCGGCGACGGCGCTGAACGTGAACTGCGGGACGGCGGCGGCGAACCTGCTGGTGAACGTGCAGGGTTACCAGGCCGCGTAGTTTTCTGGCCGCGTAGCAAGAGCAGCGGGGGGAGGCGGCCTGAGCGAGCCGCCTCTCCCTGACGCTTGGGGGAGGTCGGCGGTGGGCGCGCTGATCCTGTGGGGGGAGCGACCCGGTGGGCAGTTGCGGAATCGGGACCGGGCACGTCCAAACGGGATGGTTTCGCGGGCGGCTCAGGGCGAAGAAACGAAAGGAGTTATGGCGCTGGTCGGGTCGCCAGCCGCAGGGCAACCGGCCTGGTTCCGGCGTGGCGTGTATTTTCTGCGGGGAGAGAGCGCCGGAGGCAGAACCAGACCTAACCTCAATCCGGTTCCGTAACCAGCTGCGGATCCGAATGATCGGCAGGATCCGTCGCGTGGGCCGCCGTTTTCGGGAAAATGCGCCATCGGCGGACCATAGAACTCCTGCTTGATCAATTCCGGCGTCTTGCTCCGCAAGACGATCTGCGCCGCGCGCAGATGGATCTTCAGTTCATCGAACGCCGTCTTGATGATGGCGTTTGGGTCTCTGCGTCTGTCCGATGTCGACGGGTGAATTCGGCGGAGATAGGAGCCGTCCGGCAAGTGCTGGTCTGGATGCAGAGTGGAGTTGTTCCGGGTTCTCCCAAGCAGGTCTGCGCCAGTATTTGCCGCCGCGGTCTGAAGCTTATGACGCGGGAAGAATCGGTCCGCCAAGCAGAGGATACGCTTGCTACCCTGGAGGGTTGAGGGCGGGAATGACTGCTTCGGCCAGCTTCCATTCATCGACCCGGTAGCGGTGCATGCAGGCAGCCCACAGCACGGGAGTACCACTTTCAAGCAAGGCGACGAAACGGATCTTGGGAAAGGGGCTGGCGACTCGACTGGCACCTGGCCGGCCCAAGGCTTCTTCGTTTTCGGCGGTATCGGCCACATCCATTGTGCTTCCATCCTGGCGAGGGTGTTGGTAGGGGTGGCGAAGGAGCGGCCCTTGCCGCATGCCGGTTTGGCTGTAGGTTTGCGCGATGCGCTGGTGGCAGGGGGCGTAGGACTGGGCGGGGGCGTAGGGGGAGTATGGGGTTGGCGGGCGGTGTAGAGAGCGGCAGCTGGAGTGTGACGCGGAGACGGCGTCGACGGAAGGTTGGCGCTTCGTGTCGCGCATTGGTTCGGGTCTCAACACAGCCTGGCGGGGATTGGGGGCGCGTGGGATCAGGAGGGCGGGCGAAGGGAGAGGCGGAAGGTTTCGGAGGCATCGCGTTCGACGATGGTGGAGCCATCGCCGAAGAAGTCGAGTTTCGCGCGGACCTTTACGTCGACGGTTCCATAGGCTGTTTCGTGGTGCTTACTGGGGTCGGACTCCTCCCATGGGAAGACGGCGATGACGAACGGGGAACGGATGGAGATGTCGAAGTCGGTCAGGTATTCGTCGGGGAGATCGATGTCGACGATGGGCATGATGCTTTCGGCGGGACGGGTGATCCGGGCGTTGATTGTCCAGGTGGCTTCGGAGCCGGAGAGGGCGAGGGGGGAGGAGTCGCTGGCGACGATGCGGCCGAGGATCGTCGTCCAGGAGCCCATGACGGAGCCAGTGGTCCACTCGGAGGTAATTTCGAGCTGGTAGTCGTAGTAGAGATTGTCGAGGGCGCGGTGCTGGCCGGCGATATCAGAGGCGATGGCGCTGAGGCGGCCGCGGTACCAGTATTCGTCGCGGGAATCGCCGAAATCGAGGAGGCCGGGGCCGGTGCCCCATTTGCAGTAGCGCAGGAATTTGGAGGAGGCGCTCCTGTTGGCGACGAGGAAGGTGCCGAGGCTTTGGAGACCGAGGCCGACGACGGCGACGACGACGCCGGCGCCGGTTTCGGCGAAGACGGTACCGCCGAAGGTCATGGCGGCGCCGACGGTGCGGAGGCCGTGAACGATGGTTTCGTCGGTGGTGCGGCCGGAAACGGTATCGGCGCCGGCGAGGACCATGTCAATGCTGGCGGAGGCGACGGCGAGCGGGGAAAATCGGAGGCTTTTGGTGCCGTAGAGGCGAAGTTTGGGGTCCCAGAGTTCCTTGCCAATGAGGTTGGCGTTGGCCTGGACGGCAGCGTAGGCATCGAGGAGAGCGCCGGAGGCGTTCAGGACGGTTTGGAAGCCGGGATTCGACTTAAGATCGTCATAGGCGTAGGCGAGGTTGACGGCCTCAATGCCGAGCGAGGCGATTTCCATGCCTGACTTGGCGAGCTTGAGGCGGGTGACGCGAGTGGGGGGGACGATGATCTCCACCTTGTCGCCGGAGCGGTCGGCGCGGCGTGCCCTGCGAAGCTTACGCCGTTCGACAGCGGCGAGGGCGCGGCGCTCGGCGCGGTTGCCGGCGTGTTCGAGTTCGATGCCGCGGGTGCGACGGATCCACCCCTCGAGGTTGGCAAGCGCCTCTTTTTGGTAATGATTCACCCAGTTCGGGGCCTGGAATCTGAGCATTCCCAACTGGTAGTTGAGCACGGCGCCGTGGCCTTTGCGGGCGGCCGCAAACAGGATGGACTGCCCGCCGTGGGCGAGGGGTGCCTCGCCTTTAACGATGAAGCGGTGGAACGATTTGCGGAGATACGCTTTGCCGGCGAGCAACTGGTCGAGGCCGCAGTGGATGCTGTAGACGAGTTTGCAGAGTTCTTCCCAGGCCGATGGGTTGGAGTCGGCGGCGACCTGGAAGTCGTCGAGGGCTTCAGAGAACGGGGCGTACCAATCGGAGGGGAACTTTTCGTCCTTGACGGTGGAGGCTTTGCCGGAGCCGTCGTCGAAGAGGGTGAAGAAGCGCTGCCCGTTTTGGAAGAGGGCGTCGTTCTGGTTTTCGAGGCCGATCCAGCGGACGAGGTCTTCGCCGGCGCTTTCGGAGGCGAACAGAAGGCGGGCGCTGGCGCGTTCGGTGTGGTTGATGAACTGGCGGAGGGAGTCGGTAATGTTTTCGGCGAGTTCGTGGTTGGCGTAGACGAAGTTCTGGATGCGCTTGCCGAGGCGGTAGGAGGAGCTGGCGCTGAGGCGTTCCATTTCCTCCATCCAGCTGTTGAGGCGCTGGCGCATACGACCGCTGCGGATGACGGCCTCTTTGAAGGGGTCGACCAGGTGCACGGCGAACATCATTTTCGCGGGCGGCTGGCCGTTCTTCAAGATCTGGTTGAGGGGCTGGGCGCTGTCGGGATTGCCGTCGGTATAGACGTCGGTATAGAACCAGTCCCAGAGGCGTATAGCGCGCAGGGGGAGGCGCTTCTTCATGACCTCGAGAGACTGCCAGGGCAACTGGTAGGGCGCGAGGTAGAAAAAGTAGGACTCTTTCTCCTGGGCGCCGCCCCAGAAGGAGACAACGTCAAGCAGGAGCCGGGAGCGGCGTTCGCCCTCGGGGGGGCGGATGTCCTTGCCTTTGTTGGCGGGGGAATCGAAGGGTATGACGCGGAACTCGCCGTTTTCGAAGTAGAGTTCGTGTTCGAGTTCGATGACAGAGGCGCGGTCGGGGGCGGCGGACCAGACGTAGACGAACTTGTGGTTGATTTTTGTGGATTCGGAGCGGGCAAAGGTACGGAGGAAGGGGGCGTAGCCTTCGAGGCGGACGGAGCGGTAGACGCCGGGGACGGGCTTGAGCTTGCCGGGGCGGGAGACCTCTTCGCCGGCATCGTTGAGGAAGTTGAAGGGGTTGGCGCGGAAGACGGAGAAGTCGGGCTGACGGGTGAGGAGTTCGGGTTTGCCATCGGGGCCGAGGGCGAGGGCGTTGAAGCCGGTGAGGTCGTAGACGCGGTCGATTTCGCGCATCGAGACCTCGATCTGGGTGATGGCGGATTTGTTGGGATTGAGGGACATGGGGACTAGGATGTCCAGTCGAAGGTGAAGGGGTCGGTGAGGTCGATGCCGTCGAGGGCGTAGGCGTGGCCGGTAAGTGATTCAGTGGCGTCGTCGCGATCCTGGTCGACGATTGCTTCGAAGGGGACGTCTTCGAAGACGGTGTCGAGGATGGAATCGCTTTGCTGGCGGAGGAGGGTGTAGCTTTTGCCGGCGAGGAGGTTCTCGAAGCGGAGTTGGAGGTACTGGTCGTCGGGGACGAGGTCTTTTTTGGGGTTGCGCTCGAGTTCGTAGGAGCCATCGGTGCTGCGGAGGGTGTATTTGGGGAAATCGGAGAAGATCTGGCCGGCGGAGGCGAGGAGGAAGGAGATGGTCATGCGGCCTTTGCGACGGATGTCGGAGGGGTCGCGGAGTTCGCAGGGGGAGTCGTTGACGAGGCGCTGGTAGAAGCGGCAGGCGAAGGTATCGCGGGATTTGCCGAAGGTGCGGCGGGCGTCCCTGGCGGCGCGGCGGGAGTCGGCATCAGACCAGAAGCGCTTGCGGCAGGCGGCGGTGCCTTCGGAGGTACGGGGGCAGGGCCATTTTTCGGGGGCGATGATCGTGCCGGGGCGGAAGAGGAGGACGAGGACGCGGCGGTTGACGGCGTTTTCGGCGTTGCGACGGTCTCGGTTTTCCGGTTTTTGGAGTTCTTCGAGTTCGGATTTGCCGAACGACATGACGGGGTTGAACTCGCCGCAGGCCTGGACGCCGGCTTTGCCCTTGGGGTCCCGGCCTGCGCCGAGGAAGTCGGCGGGGGCGGCCTTTTCGGGGTTGAGGAATTGCATGTAGGCGGCGAAGAGTTTCTCGCGGGTTCTGGAGCCGGCGATGCCGTCGACGTGGAGCCCGTGGCGGGATTGGAAGGCTTCGACGGCGGAGCGGGTGGCGGGGTTCATGGAACCGGTGACCGGGCCGGGTTCGAAGCCGAGGACTTGGAGGATGCGCTGGATGGCGCCGGCGCCCCAGCCTTCGACTTGACCGGCGTCGTTGTAGAGTTGTTCCCAGCGGGCGGGGTCGTGGAGGAGGACGGCGTAGACGGACTCGGCGCGGTGGCCGCTGAGTTGTTTGTTGGCTTCGTCATTGCCGACGGGGTCGGCGTGGCCGAAGACGGAGAGGGGGGCGCCGGGATTGGCGCGGCGGAGGCGGGAGAGGGAGTGGAATTCACCGCGGCTTTCCGGGAGGAGGAAGGAGGAGCCGAAGGCGAAGCAGCCGCCGGCGAGGCGGACGCAGGCGATGGGGATGAGTTCCATCCGGATGGTGTTTTTACCGCGACCGGCGATGGAGGGGGCGGCGAAGATGGGGAGAATGGTGGGGGAGGGGTGCCGGGCGATGATGCTGCCGGCGGGGGTACTTTCCTCCGTGTCCGAATCGGGGGGAGTCGCGCTGGTGTTTTCGTCGATTGGCATCGGAAGGCTACACCGTTTTAAACGGGGATGTCCGGTCTCGGGGCAGGCGCCGGGGTCGGACCGACGGAGTACGAACGAAACAGCAGCCTGTTAAAACCCCAGTATAATCGCGCCGGGCGGCCGGTGTCGGGATCGGGGGGGGGCGCGATTGAAAGGTATGGAAATCTGGCGGTGATAAGTCGTGAGGTGGGTCGAGATGGGGGCGTTGAGATACAACGAACACCATATGACTCGCATTGCCGTGCTGGCAGTATTTCGGGGTCTGGTATCGCCCGGATGGGGGCAGCGGGTTCCGATCGCCTGGGAGCGGGTGGCGGGCGGGTTGCGGACGCCGGTGCAGGTAACGGGAGCGGCTGCCGGGTCTGGCCGTTTGCCGGGTCCGCGCGTTGGCCCAGTTACGGACGCCAGCCACGGAGCCACCAATCTCTCCAGTCGCGAGTTCCGAGCCAAACCCAAAACATAGTCCAACCGGTTGCGCTCATACCCATGTTCCTGTTGGCCGTGAAGGGGTAGATCGGTGGCACCGAGATTGAGTACGCACTGCCGGGTTGGTTGGGGGAAAGCTTCGAGGAACAGGTCGACCAAGCGGTGATCGCGGGCGTCCGGGTCGCTGTTGATCTTCTTGCCGCGAGTGGGTTCGGTGAGGCTCCGCTCGAGCCGATTCAGGGCGCTTTTGCCGGCGAGCAGGCTGGGGAGGGGACTGTGGCGCCATTGGTCGTGATCGTTGCGACCTTCGTAGCCGAGGGCGAGGTCGTAGATGCATCTGCCTCAGTGGTTATCTGTTCGACGGGGTGTTGGATTTAGCGCGGGTCGCGGTGAACGGGGATGCAAGCGGCGAGGCGGCGCAGGGGGTTGAGTTTGGTGGCGGTTTGGCGCGGGAGCAGGGCTCCGCCCTTGGAGGTGGTGGCCGGGCCGCTGAAATCGGCGACTACGGGCCGGTCGTGGGGCGCGGCAAAAAGGAACTCGGAGTGGGTTCGCGCTGTCATAGCAAGAGCCGTTCTCCGTTGGACTGTAACTGTTTATTTCGAAGATCAGTTATGTCGTAGAGGACGGCTTTTTTCCGTGATTTGCGGGAAATCCGGGCGCGGGAGGGGGGGCGCGGGATAACCGGGATGCGATACTCGCCGGCCCTCGTGCGTAGGCGATGCAGACCGGGGGACCCGCGACCGGGTGCGTCGCTACGACGACAAACGGAACGATCGGAATCCGATGGCGTATCGCAAGGTAACAAGATCCCGGCGAAACCTGGAACAGGTGCCATATGGCTTGCGTGCTCTCTTCCCGGTGTGGCGTGAAAGGCCGGGGTGTCTGCGGTATCGATTGAGGGCCATCTGGCCAACGTGCTCTGAGGAACCGCGCACAACGGACTCGCTTCGGCGCGGTGGTGCCGGGCCTGCGCGGCCTGTGGGCTCTTTTGGAACGTGCACACAACGGACTCGCTTCGGCCCGGTGGTGCCGGGCCTGCGCGGCCTGTGCGCCTGGGGAGAAGGCGCCGCGGGCCGGGTCAAGCGGCAGGTGTGTCCTTGACGAGCCAGCTGCCGAGGACGCCGAGGGCGTAGACGAGGGCGCAGAGGGCGCCGACGCGGGGGTAGTCGCCGCCGAGGGCGCTGAACAGGAAGCCGGCGCCGAGGACGCCTACCGCGGTGCCGAAACGGCCGAAGTTATAAGCCATGCCGCTGCCGGTGGCGCGCACGTGGACCGGGAAGATCTCCGGCAGGTAGAGCGACAGCCAGCCGAAAAAGAGGGTGGCGACGATGCCCTGAGCGAAGACCACATAGTGGAACGCCGGTTCGAGCGGGGCGGTGAGCGTGAACATGGAAACCGTCAGGGTGCTGGCGCCGAGGCTGATCCAGAAATAGCTGCGGCTGCGGCCCATGCGGCTGGCCAGTTCTGCTCCGGCGATGGCGCCGCAGATGGCGCCCAAGGCCCACCAGCCCTGCGTGGCGGCTTTGTACTGCGCGTTGCCGGCGCCGGCGACTTTGTCGGCCCAGGGGATCATCCATTTGCTGGCGGCCCAGGCACCGACCATCGGGATGACGCTGACGACGATGGCGGAGAGGGTGGTGCGCCGGAGGGTGGGGCGGAAGAGGTCGGCGAGCGGGGTGGTGGCTTTGCGGGGGCCGGCGGAGCGGGCGGCGAGCCATTCGGGGGACTCGGGCAGGGCGAGAAGGATGACCACGCCCAGGAGGGCGGGGGCGCCGGAGAGCTGGAAGATCCAGCGCCAGGAGTCCGGGGTGATGGGCCAGGTGCGGGCGAGTTGCGAGAGCAGGAGAATGCCGGCGTTGAGGCCCGCCATCATGGTGCCTGAGACGAGGGGCTTCGAGGCGGAGGGCCAGCACTCTGAGACGAGGGCGATGCCGTTGGGCCACATGCCGCCGACACCGAGGCCGACGAGGAAGCGGAGGACGAGCATCTGCTCCTGGGTTTCGACATAGGCGCCGCAGGTGGCGAAGACGGAGTAGAAGAGAATGCTGATGCCCATGGCGCGGGTGCGGCCGATGCGGTCGCCGAGGTTGCCGAGGGCGATGCCGCCGACGGCGGCGCCGAGCATGAGGGAGGCGGTGAACCAGGCAAACCAGTCGCCGCCGGCGGTGGCGGTGAAGGCCGGGCCGAGGAGGCTCTTGGAGACCGAGAGCGAGGCGATGGGCATGAGGCCGAGCTCGACGCCATCAAAGAGCAGGCCGAGGAAGGAGGCGAGGAGGACGGCGGAGCGGGCACCGGGGGAGAGGGGGGTGGGATGGGTCATGGCGTGGGGAGAGGTATTCGCGGCGAGAGGGTGGTGTTGGTTTGGATTCTTGCCGCCATCATATACTCTCGCGACGCGCGTGGAACTGGAGCGGGAAGGCGGCCGAATGTACACTGGTGAGCGAATCCTTGTAGGCAACCTCTATGAATCAGAACAGCCGTCGGTATTTTCTCGGCGCCGTGGGCGCTTCGGTGATGGCGAACCGGCCGGTGAGCGCGGCACCTTCAGACAGCGTGCGGATTGGCATTGTGGGCCTGGGCGGCCGGGGTACGCATCTGCTGACCAAGGAGGTGACGCGGGTGAAGAACGCCAAGGTGACGCACCTTTGCGAGATTGACCAGGCGCGGCTTGAAAAGGCGCAGGCGAATGCCGAGAAGGCGGGATTTGGCAAGGTGCGGGGCACCGATGACATGCGCCGGCTGTTTGACGACAAAGAAGTGGATGCGGTGATTGTGGCGACGCCCGACCACTGGCATGCGCCGGCGGCGATTCTGGCCTGCGCGGCGGGTAAGGATGTGTATGTGGAGAAGCCCGTTTCGCACAATCTGCGGGAGGGGCGTCTGCTGGTGGACGCGGCGCGGAAGTATCAGCGGGTGGTGCAGGCGGGGATGCAGTCGCGCAGCCGCCCGAGCACGATGAAGGCGATTGAGGTGGTGCGTTCCGGGGTGCTGGGCCGGGTGCTGATGGCCAAGGCGTGGAACTCGCAGCTGCGGGACGATATTGGCGCCAAGCCGAACAGTCCGGCGCCGGCCGGGGTGACTTATGACACCTGGGTGGGTCCGGCGGAGATGGTTCCGTTCAACGCCAACCGCTTCCACTACAAGTGGCACTGGAACTGGAACTTCGGCACGGGCGACATGGGCAACGACGGGGCGCACCAGGTGGACCAGGCGCGCTGGGCGCTCGACGTGGGGCTGCCCAAGCGGGTGAGCGGATCGGGGGCGAAGTATTACTTCAAGGACGATCAGGAGACTCCGGACACCATGAACCTGACGTTCGATTATGGGGATAAGGGTCTGGTTTGGGAGATGCGCATCTGGCACGACTACGGGCTCGAGGGCATCGACAACGGCGTGGCGGTTTACGGGACGGAGGGGTTTCTGCACATCGGCCGGTGGAAGGGCGATTGGGGCTACCGCGTTTTCGACAAGTCCGGCAAGATGGTGACGGAGTATCAGGACAAAGAGCCGGACTTCCACATGCAGAACTTTATTGACTGCGTGAAGTCGCGGCAGCGTCCGAATTGTGACATCGAGATTGGTCATCTGTCGAGCGCGATGTGCCATCTGGGCAACATTGTGCACCGGACGGGGCGGAACATTGCCTTCAACCCGGCCAACGAGTCGATTCCGGGAGATCCGGCGGCGGCGGCGATGTTGAAACGCAAGTACCGGGAGCATTGGGGCACGCCGAAAGGGGTATGAGGCCGATGAACCGGCGGACTTTTCTGGCGGCGGCGGCGGCGCGGTGCGCCCACGGGGCGGCGAAGATTCCGATTGCCTTCGCGGGCGGGAGCCATTCGCACGCCTTTGCCAAGGCGCGGCTTTGCCAGGATGCGGCCGAGTTCGAACTGCTGGGCGTTTGGGAGGAAGACCCGGCGTTGCGGCAGAGGTACGCGGCGGCGGGGATCCGGCTGCTTTCGGCTGACGAGGCGCTGGGCGGGAGCGCCCGCGTAGTGGCAGTGGAGGGTGCGGTGAAAGATCACTTCCGGCTGGCGCTGCGCGCTCTAGAGAACGGCAAGCATGTGCACGTGGAGAAGCCGCCGGCGGATACCTTAGGGGGCATGAAGCAGCTGGTGGATACGGCGCGGAAGCGCAATCTGCTGCTGCAGAGCGGGTATATGTGGCGGTATCACCCGGGCTTTGACAAGGTGATTGCCGCAGTGCGGGCGGGTTACCTGGGCGAGGTTTACATGGTGCGTGGGCAGATCAACACGCTGATCGACGCATCGCGGAGACCGGAGTGGGGGATGTTCCGGGGCGGGCTGATGTTTGAGTTGGGGGCACACCTGATTGATGCGCTGGTGCGCTTGTTGGGCGTGCCGTCGAAGGTGACGCCGTTTCTGCGCAAAGACAGTGACCACCGGGATGAGCTGCGGGACAACACGGCGGCGGTGTTTGAGTATCCGCGGGCGATGGCGATTATCCAGAGCGCCACGCTGCAGCCGGGCTCCGGTGCTTACCGTTGCTTTGAGGTGCTGGGAACGAACGGGACGGCGGTAATCCGGCCGTTGGAGGCCCCGGTGTTGACCATGGATCTGGCCAAAGCCGCGGGTCCCTACCAGAAGGGATTGCAGACGGTTCCGCTGCCGCCCTACACCCGTTACGTCGCGGACTTTGTCGACCTGGCGGCGGCGGTGCGCGGCGAGCGGAAGCTGGTTGTATCGCTTGAACAGGAACTGGAAATTCAGCAGACGCTTTTGACTGCTTGTGAGATGCTCTAATGCCGATTGATCGCCGAACGTTTTTGTTGTCTTCTTCCTCCTTGCTCTCTTCTGGCTCCGCCCTGCTGGCGGCCGAACCCGCGGGGCTTGTTCCGCTTGTCGTGAACGGGAAGGAGGCGGCTTCCTTCTACTGCGGGCCGGAGTGGGACAAGCCGTTTCTGTACCCGATCCGGACCGTATCGGGCAAGGCGATTTCGCGGGGGTACCCGCTTGAGAAGATTGCCGGGGAGCCGACGGACCACGCCTGGCACCGCGGGCTTTGGTACGGCCACGGGATTGTGAATGGTCAGGACTTCTGGCGCGAACAGGGACGGGAGAAGACTGCG
Source organism: Acidobacteriaceae bacterium (assembly GCA_020247055.1). GTDB lineage: Bacteria > Acidobacteriota > Terriglobia > Bryobacterales > Bryobacteraceae. Next base: position 20,902 of record JADCJL010000350.1, read on the forward strand.
CGCCTGGTAGGGAAGGGCGCTCCGGTGGTCCGGAAGCGGGGCGGGCGTCCATCGGTGACGGCGGAGTTTTCGATGGTGACGCCGGCCGGGAAGTCGCTTGGTTCGATGCGACAGGAGTGGGGGATTGCCGACCGGGGGAGTCTGCGGCTGATTGACGCGACGATCACGATGGACGCCGACCAGGGCGAGCCGCTCGTGTTTGGGGATACCGACGACGGTGGTTTCGCTTTCCGGCTGAATGACGCTTTCCGGCAGGACCGGGGAGCGAAGCTGCGTAACTCAAGCGGCCTCGAAACCACGGAGCAGATTTGGGGCAAGCCCGCGCATTGGGTGGACTATTCGGCAGTGATTGACGGGGTGCCGACGGGAGTGGCGATTTTTGATCATCCCGGGAATCTGCGGTATCCAACGGCGTGGCACGCCCGGGGCTACAGCTTATGCGCGGCCAATCCGTTTGCGACCAGGAGCTTCAGCAAGGGGAAGGGGCCGGACGGCAGCTTCACCCTGGCGGCGGGCAAGCAGCTGCGGCTGCGGTACCGGGTGGTGGTGCACGAGGGGCCGCTCGAGCCGGCTGCGATCGAAAAGCTGCACGGAGAGTGGGCTAGCCGCTGAGCTTACGGAGTTTGGTAATCCGGCCGACCTCGACCCATTCGACGACGAAGATGTTTCCGGCATGGTCGAAGCAGGCGCCGTGCGGGGATACGAACTTACCGGCGGGGAACTCGGCGCGGGGGCGTTTACGGAGGTCCATCCAGTTGCCGGTGGTGTCTTCGCCGAGGTGGGCGATGACCTCGTTGCCGGGGCCGAGCAGGGTGACGCGGGCCGCGAGGTCCGGGATCACCATCACCCCGTTCTGTTCGTAGAGATGGCAGGGGAGGTTGACGCCGGGGTGGAACTCGAGGTGGCGCCCGTCGAGGGTGAAGCGCTGGAGGCGATGATTGCTGCGGTTGGCCACCAGAGCAGGGAGGGGGAGGCGCCGCGGCGGTCGAGAATGAGACCGTGGGGGCTGGCCAGTTGTCCGGCGGCCGTCCCCTGGCCGCCGAAGGAGCGGAGGAAGGCGCCTTTGGCGTCGTACTGGTTGATGAAATAGGAGCCGTAGCCATCGGCGACGTAGATATCGCCATTGGGGGCGAGGGCGATGTTGGTGGGTGAGAACCTGGTGGCGGGGCGGCCGTCTTTGTCGAGTTTGTAGTGTGGGGACTCTTTGGGATAACCGATGCGGAGGACCTCTTCGCCGCGGTCGACAAGATAGAGGAATTCGTCGCGGCTTTCGCGGGCGAGGTGGAGACCGTGGGCGCCGCCCTGGAATTCGCTGCCCCAGCGGCGGACGAGTTTGCCTTTTTCGTCGAAGACGAGGAGGGCATCGCGGGCTTGGCTGGAGCGATGGACGGTCTGGGCTACGTAGGGGTGGCCCTGGTGCCTTTGCAGAAGCCGTGGGTATTGCCGAGGGCGAGAGAGCGGGGCAGGCGGGACCAGTCGTGGATGGCCCCGTAGGTGTGGGCGCCGCTGCCGAGCACGGGCCGGCGGTGGCCGGATTTTGCCATGGCGTGGATGGCGGGCGCGGCGGCGGCAAGAAAGGTTCGGCGGTGCATGGGGGGATTCTCTTTAGGAAACCGGGTTCGAGATACCGCCGGAGAGCCGGTAGATGGTGGCGAGGTCGCGGGCGGCTTTGCGGACCGGTTCGACGGAGGCGGAGACGAACTCTTCGAGCGATTGGGTGAGGGCGTAGCCTTTTTCCCGAACGGCGGCGAGGCGGGTTTCGATTTCGGCCAGGGTGGTGGGGGAGGAGGGTGTGACCTTGACGCGGGGACGGAGGTTGAGGATGCGGGTTCGTTCGGCCTTGGGGAGATAGGCGATGAGAGCGTGGCCGATAGCGGAGGAGTAGACGAGGACCCGAGAGCCGATGCGAACGTCGACGCCCAGGCGGACGAGACCGGCGTGGACGCGGTCGACGTAGACGACGTCGGCGCCATCGCGCATGCCGATGCTGGCGGCCTCGCGCACCTGCCCGACGAGGGAGCGGAGCAGGGGGCGGGCGCTATCCTGCGGGTTCATGCGGGCGATGGCGTGGAAGGCGAGGACGAGGACTTTGAGGCTGAGGTGGTAGCGCTTGGCGCCGGGAACTTCGGCCAGGTTGTGAGGGTGGACGAGGGTGCGGGTGAGCCGGTAGGCGGTGCCGAGGTCGAGGCCGGTGCGGGCGGAGATCTGGCTGAGGGTGAGTTCGGGATGATCGCTATCGAAGGCTTCGAGAACGCGAAAGCCCTTGGCGAGGGAGAGGACCTGGCTTTTGGTATCCGGACTTTTGGGATCAGATGAGGCGCTGGCAGCGCCATTGACCTTGCTCACAGGCCGATGATAGCCTGCGCTCAGTTATGTCGAAAGTCTTTCCGCTATCCGAAACTGAGTCGATTGGCCTGCTGGGTTATGGTCTGGTGGGTACGGCGCTGGCGCAGCGGGTGATCGCGGCGGGATGGAGTGTGTTGGCTTACGATCCGGCGCCGGAGGCGCGGGGGCGGATCGAGGCGACGGGGGCGGCGTGGCTGGCTTCGGAAGCGGAGGTGGCGGCGCGCTGCTCGTGCGTGGTGCTGAGTTTGCCCGGTCCGGCGGAGGTTGCCGCCGTGGTGGACCGGATGCTGCCGGTTGTGCGGGGCGGCAGCCTGATTGTGGACACGACGACGGGCGACCCGGACAGTGTGACGGCGGTGGCCCGGCGGTTGCTGGGCGAGGGTGCGCACTATCTGGATGCGACGTTAGGCGGGTCGAGCCGGCAGATTGCGGCGGGAGAAGGGATTGTGATGTGCGGCGGTTCGCCGGAGGCGTTTGCGGCGGTGGAGCCGCTGCTGCGCAGCTTTGCCGCGACGGTTTTTCATACGGGCGAGGCTGGCAGCGGGAGCCGCATGAAGCTGGTGCTGAACCTGGTGCTGGGTTTGCAGCGCGCGGTGCTGGCCGAGGGGCTCGAGTTTGCCCGGAGCTGCGGGATTGATCCGCAGTTGGCGCTGGCGGTTTTGCGGGCCGGCCCCGCGTACTCGCGAGCCATGGATAGCAAAGGGCAGAAGATGCTGGCCGAGGAGTTTACGCCCGAAGCCCGGCTCGCGCAGCACTGGAAGGATGTTGGTTTGATTCAGAAGCAGGGACGGGCCAACGGCGCCAGCCTGCCGTTGACTGATGTTCATGAGACGTTATTGCGCGCCGCCGCCGAGGCTGGCTGGGGCGCGCTCGACAACAGCGCCATTATCAAGGTCTTTCAGTAAGCCTTGATCCACTCTCACTCTAACCCCGGGAAACGGATCGAAGGAACGGCAGACATTTTGCCGCTTTGATTGCGCTGGTCAGCCTTTGTAACCGGCCATCAGAAAACGTAGAAATTTGCGCGCCTACCCGAGGCCGGGCTCGCCTGGGTTTAAGTCTTCGCCGAGGCAGCGGATAGAAGGAATAATGCCAGCGGCTGGTGCGGCCACAAACGGAGCACCGCGATAGAGATTCTGCCGCAATCGACGCCGGGCAAGCGGTTGGGAGGAAACGCTGATGCTTGACGCGTGGCGCGGAGGAACGGCGCCGGTACCTGGATTGACGCTGACGGTGATCTGCCCTTCCGGCGTCTGCCGCTTGATAACGCCGCCCGGCGGCGGCCACTTGTGCGCGAGGAGCGCGCTGTCGGCAAGCTGGGCCACAATAGCGTTGGCCACGACCGCAGCACGGGCAATTCGTACACAGGGCGTTGCATTCCACATTGTGGCAACGCCGAAGGCGAAGGGGCTCCTCAGACTCGTGATGGGGCATGGCAGATCACTGAGGATACGCGAAGTCAGGCTCATCGGACAGCTGATTTCCCGCCTGCGGCGCGGATGATGTTGCCAACCGCAAACAGGCCCCATGCTCAGAAAACTACGTTTTCAGATGATCGCTAACAGTGGAGGCCAAGCCCGACGGACGTCCGCCACCGGTTCAACAGCGACTTTCTTTATGAGTTGCCGTTTGCGCGCACGAGCAACTCTGCGTTGCAGCGGCTGACGCTGGGCGGGTGGCAGTTGAGTGGGGTTTATTTCGCAGCGACGGGCGGACTGTTCAGCATCGGTAGCCCGTCGTCGATCCCCGGACAGCGGTTGGACTACGTGGGTGGGCCGGTGTACGCGTCGACGCCGCGGGCAAATCTGTTCTATCTGAACTGGGCGGCGTTTGCCGAAGTGCCGCAGGTTACCGCGAGCGGTGCGCCGATTCGTCCCGGCAACCTGGGGCGGAACGCGCTGCGACTGCCGGGATTCTGGAATCTGGATCTGGGCTTAGCGAAGAACTTCCACATCAGCGAGCGGTACCGGCTGCAGATTCGCGGTGACTTGTTGACTTGTTGAATGCGTTCAATCATACGAACTTCAGTGGCCTTGATTCGAACATTCGGAGTGCGAACTTCGGGAAGTTCACGGGTGCGCGGGGGGCGCGAATTGTGCCGTTCAATGCGCGGCTGACCTTCTGAGGAATCGCGCACAACGGACTCGCTTTGGCCCGGCGGGAGTGGCGAGTTCCTCGCCCGTTGGTGCCGGGCCTCTGCGGCCTGTGCGCTTTTTTTGAAACCGCGCACAACGGACTCGCTTTGGCCCGGCAGGAGGGGCGAGTTCCGCGCCCGTTGGTGCCGTGCCTCTGCGGGCTGTGCGCTTTTTTTGAAACCGCGCACAACGGACTCGCTTTGGCCCGGCAGGA
>JADCJL010000351.1 GCA_020247055.1 Acidobacteriaceae bacterium
AAAGGCCTAAAGTCTCGCGACGCAGCAGATAGGTTTCCACCATCGCCTGCCATGCGTTTTTGATTTCTAAGGGAACTTTAGCGAAGCCGTAGCCGGGGAGATCGGCGAAGAGGAACTCTCCACCAATGCGGAAGAAGTTGATGGACTGGGTACGGCCCGGTTGTGAACTGGTAAAGGCGAGTTTTTTGCTCCCCGCCAGACAGTTCAACAGACTGGACTTTCCCACATTACTGCGGCCCAGAAACGCAACCTCAGGGGTGTGACCCTTCGGATATTGTTCCGGGATAGTTGTACTTAGTATAAACTCTGCGACGGGTTTCGTGGGGGGCGGCAAGGCGGGAGGGGGAACCGGGGCAGCCAAAGACGGCCCCGGTCCAGGAGGGGCTAGTGGGTGATATCTTCCGGGCTGACCGGAGCATCGGTCTGCGCGGTGGCCGGAGGAACGATCGGCAGCGGGGTAACCGCCCGTTCGAGAGCGATCTGCAGCACCTCATCCATGCTTTCGACAAAGTGGAGCTTCATCTCTTTCCGGATCGTCTCCGGGATGTCGTGAAGATCCTTTTCGTTGTCTTTCGGCAGCACGAGCTCAAAGATGCCCTGCCGGTTGGCGGCCAGCATCTTCTCCTTCAAGCCGCCGATGGGCAGAACCTTGCCGCGCACCGTAATCTCACCGGTCATGGCAATATCGCCGCGCACCGGGATATTAGTCAACGCGCTGCACATGCTGGTGGCGATAGTAATGCCCGCCGAGGGGCCATCCTTGGGAATGGCGCCTTCGGGCACATGCAGGTGGATATCGAGGTTGCGGTAGAAATCTCGCGCCAAACCAAGCGAATTGGCCCGGCTCCGCACATAGCTCATGGCCGCCTGCGCCGACTCCTGCATCACGTCGCCAAGTTTGCCGGTCAGCGTCAGCTTGCCACGGCCCTCCATGACGGTGACCTCGGTGGTGAGAATCGACCCGCCCACCTCGGTCCAGGCCAGTCCGACCGTGGCCCCGATATCGTTCTTCTTGCTCGCCTGCGTGTCGCGGAACCGCGGCGGCCCAAGCATCTCAAGCAGCGACTGCGGGGTCACCGCCACCGGCGGCAGTTTGCTCTCCACCGGCGGAACCTCGGCCGCTTCGGCCACGGCCTTGGCCTTCTTTCCTTTCTTGGCCGGCTTGGCGGCCGTTTCCACCACCAGCTCGCCGCCCTTGGCAATCGTTTCCGGCTCGTCATCCACCGAGGCTTCGACGACCTTCCGCGCCACCTTCCGGCACACATTGCCGATCTCGCGCTCCAGGTTGCGCACCCCAGACTCGCGGGTGTAGCCCTGAATCAGCGTCGAAACCCCTTCAGCGGTAAAGTCGACCTGGGTCTCGGAGAGGCCCGTCGCCGCTTTCTGCTTGGTGATCAGGAACCGCCGGGCGATCTCGGCCTTCTCAAGCTCCGTGTAACCGCTCAGCCGGATGACTTCCATGCGGTCCTGGAGCGGGGCGGGAATCGTGTGCATCACGTTGGCCGTCGCCACGAACAACACCTCGCTCAGATCGTAATCCACGTCGAGGTAGTGGTCCATGAACTTGTCGTTCTGGGCGGGGTCGAGCACCTCGAGCAGCGCCGCCGAGGGATCGCCCCGGAAGTCGGTGGACATCTTGTCGATCTCGTCGAGCATGAAGACCGGGTTCTTGGTGCCGGCCTTCTTCATCATCTGAATGACCTGGCCGGGCAGCGCGCCGATGTAGGTGCGCCGATGGCCACGAATCTCCGCCTCGTCACGGACCCCGCCCAGCGACAGACGGACGAACTTACGGCCCGTCGCCTTCGCAATCGACATACCGAGCGAGGTTTTGCCCACACCCGGGGGGCCTACGAAGCAGAGAATGGAGCCCTTCGGATTCTTGACCAGACGCCGCACGGCGAGGAACTCAAGAATGCGCTCCTTGATCTTTTCAAGGCCGTAATGATCGCTTTCGAGCACCTCGCGAGCGAACTTCAGATCGCGAATCTCGTGTGTCTTCTGCTTCCACGGCACCGCAAGCAGCCAGTCGAGGTAGTTCCGCGACACGGTCGACTCGGCCGACATCGGAGGCATCTGCTCGAGCCGCTTCAGCTCCGTCAGCGCCTTTTCGAGCGCATCGGCCGTCATGCCCGCCGTTTCGATCTTCTTCTTGAGATCGTCGTACTCGCTCTTCTCACCCCGGCCGAGCTCTTTCTGAATGGCCTTGATCTTCTCGTTGAGGTAATACTCTTTCTGGGCCCGCTCCATCTGCCGCTTCACACGGCCCTGAATCGTGCGATCTACCGAGAGCTTTTCAATCTCGATATCCAGCATCTCGGCCACGCGCGTCAACCGGTCGATCGGATCGAAGATCTCCAGCAGTTCCTGCTTCTCTTCAATCGTCAGCTGCAGATTGGCTCCGACCGTATCGGCCAGCTTTCCCGGATCGTCCACCTTAATGGTCGCGATCATGGTTTCGTAATTCAGGTTCTGGCTGAGCTTGACGTACTGCTCAAACAGGGTCGTCACGCGGTTGGTGAGCGACTCAAGCGAGACACCGGCTTCGAGCTTGCTCGCAAAGGTCTTCACCGTCGCGCGAAAATAACCGTCCTCGGTGCTGACCGAGACTACTTTGGCCCGCTCCGAGCCCTCCACCAGGACCTTGATATTGCCATCGGAGAGCTTCAGACTCTGGACAATATTGGCAATCGTGCCGACGCTGTAGATTTCATCGGGCCGCGGCTCATCAACGCTGGCGTCATGCTGCGTCGCCAGAAAGATCTTCTTTTCCCCCGCCAGCGCCTCTTCGAGCGCCCGCACACTGCTCTCCCGGCCCACGACGAACGGCGTCATCATGTGGGGAAAGATAACCACGTCGCGGATCGGCATCATTGGGAGCCGCTTCGTTTCCGATTTCTCTCTGGTAGTCATTGTTTACTCTTACCTGATTCGCGCCGAAGCAAAAAGGGTTCACGGTTCCTGCCCCGCAGGGAGGAACTGCCCGGCCCCGGCGCTGCTTCGTTCCGTCTAGCCTGCCTTTTCGAGGAGTGCGAGGTTGATCTTTTGCGAAAGCACCATCTCTTTGGTGACGTGGAACTCCCGCACTTTTTTGTAGGACGGCAGGAAATACATCAGATCCAGCATGAGGTCTTCGAGGATCATCCGCAGGCCGCGGGCACCCACCTTCCGTTCGAGCGCCAGCGCCGCGATCGCCTCGAGCGCGTCATCAGAAAACTTCAGCCGAACGTTCTCGTATTCAAACAGCCGCTGGTACTGCTTGATAATCGCGTTCTTCGGCTTGGACAAGATCTGTACGAGCGTCTCTTTATCGAGATCGTTCAGCACGCCCACCACGGGCAGACGGCCGATAAACTCGGGGATGAACCCGTACCGCACCAGGTCCATCGGCTGCACTTCGTGCACCAGCAACTCGTCGTCCCGCCGGATGGGGGTCGCCTTGGCCGGCTTACCATCGGCGGCCGGCGCCGCCGCCTGCTCATCGACAAAGCCCATCTGCCGCTTGCCGATCCGGCGCGAGACAATCTTGTCGAGACCGATAAACGCCCCACCGCAGATGAACAGAATATTCGAGGTGTCCACCGGGGTGAACTCCTGATGCGGATGCTTCCGGCCGCCCTGCGGCGGCACGTTGGCGATGGTGCCTTCGAGGATCTTCAACAGCGCCTGCTGCACGCCCTCGCCGGAGACATCGCGCGTGATGGACGGGTTCTCGTCCTTGCGGCAGATCTTGTCGATCTCATCGATGTAGATGATGCCCGTTTGGCAGCGCTGCACATCCCAATCGGAGTTCTGTAACAGGCGTAAAATTATGTTTTCAACGTCTTCGCCGACGTAGCCGGCTTCGGTCAGCGTCGTCGCATCGACAATCGCAAACGGAACGTCCAGAATGCGGGCGAGCGTCTGCGCCAGCAGTGTCTTTCCGGTGCCCGTCGGACCAATCAACAGAATGTTGGACTTGGCCACCTCGACATCCGTGCCCCGCTGCCGGTTCATCTGAATGCGCTTGTAGTGGTTGTAGACCGCCACGGCCAGCTTCTTTTTGGTGGCGTCCTGACCAATCACGTACTGGTCCAGGTACTCCTTCAACTCAAGGGGCTTGGGCAGTTTATGCGGAGTCGCCTGGCTCTGCTCGTTGCGATCGTCTTCGAGGATGGAGTTGCATACGGCGATGCACTCGTCACAGATATAGGCCCTCGGGTAATCACTCGGCGAAGAGATCAGCTTGCCGACAACGTCCTGGCTTTTGTGACAGAACGAACAACGGAGGGAATCATCATTCGTGGTGCGCTTCAAAGATCGACTCCCTGGACTAAGAATTTTTGGGGACCGGCAAACATGTTCGTTCCTATAGCCAGTATACCCCTCCGGCGGTTTCGCCACCGGCCCGTTCCGCGGAATTCCTTCACGGCTTCATCATCTCCCCGGCCAGCAGCATCGCCATCGCTCCGCCGCGGGGGTCCTTGCCCCAGATCGCGGCGCGGTCCAGGTAAGCCTGCAGCGAACTCTGTTTACCGGTCGATTCGCAGACATCCATTACGACGCCATCGGCCCCGGTCCGCCGCAGCACGGCGCGCCAGGCCTTCTCCACCGCGGGCTGGTAGGAAGCCGCCGGGAGCCATCCGGCGCGGGTGGCCTTCCGGTACGACGCCGCAATCATCGCCGTGGCCGAAAACTCGGCGTAGGAGCCAGGCTGGTCGATCACCTGATGCCACATCCCCTCCTCATCCTGCCGCTCCAGCAGCGCTGCCGCCAAGGCCCGGAAGCTGGCCAAAACCCGTTCATCCGGCTGCGCCATCGTCTCCAGCAGCAGCGCCTGACCGAGCAGAGCAAAGGCGTTTCCCCGCCCCCAGGCCGCTTCGTCCAGCGGCGAATGACGGTAGATGCCGTCCCCCCGCAAACACAGCTTCTCCATGAATCGCAGATGGGCAATCGCCTTCTCCGTCTCCCCCGCCGCCCCCAGAATCGGACAAGCCATAAAGACCGAATCGCTCATCTCGTTGTGCAGCGGGGCGACGATGGCCGCGGCGGCCTTGACGCGGTCGGCCTTGCCCAGCGCGGCAAACAGCAGATGGCCGCTGCCGTGGCTGCCGGTGGCCTGGGCCAGCGAATCCTGACTCCCATCCAGATAGGGCGCCACCAGGCGGTCAACCAGCTCCCGGCGGCCCAACGCCAACTGCCCCAGCACCGCGAACGCCGGAATATAAACAACGCTCTTCAGCTCCCGCCCGTAGACCTCCGCCAACTGCTCCAGCACCTGTCGCGGCGTCCGCCGCATCTGCTCCTCCATCGCTAAGCGAAGCAGCGACTTCCGGGGCTTATCGAGCGGCGCCCCGCGCAGCACCGGCGTCTTCCCGCGCAACGCCTCGACCAGGCCCGGGTACTCGTCCAGCATCACCACCGCGTCCGGCGCCGCCAGATGAATCGCCCGCCAGGCCCGGTGCGCCTCGCCGTTGTCTTTGTACGCCGCGCCCGTCGGCGGAAACGCCGGCGTGCCCCGCACCGGCACCGTCACCACGGTGTAGCGCTTTGCCAGTTGCTCCCGCAGGGGCCCGAGCTTGGCCGTCTCGCCCACCACCGCCACCACCGGCCGGTCCTGCGCCGCGAGTGCCGCGGCCAATCCGCACAACAAGAGCGTCAATTTCACAGTGTTTCCAGCGTATCCTAATCGAGGACGTTCTCTCGATGCGGCTTCTGCCCCTGCTCCTGTTCCCGGCCGCCCTCGCCGCCCAACCGCTGTTCTTCCGCGGCGTCTCCTTCACGGCCGAACGCGGCGTGCGCTACGACTCGCCCGAGGCCGTCGCCATGCTCGACCGCCTCCGTGCCTACCACGTCGACAGCGTGGCCCTCATCCCGTTCGCCTTCACCCCGCGCGGGGAGACCCGCATCGTCTTCGGCAGCGCCCGGTCCTGGGAGTCCGACGAGGGCATCAAGCGTCTGGCCGCCGCCGCCCGGCAGCGCGGCATGAAGGTGCTGCTCAAGCCCCAACTCTGGCCGAATCAGCCCGTCGACCTCTCCGACCACGCCCGCCGCCGCGCCTGGTTCGCCCAGTACCGCGCCCTCGTCATCCACTACAGCCAACTCGCCGCCGCCATCAACGCCACGCTGCTCTGCATCGGCACCGAACTGCCCCACGCCACCGCCCACGAAACCGAGTTTCGCACCCTCATCGCCGCCGCCCGCGCCCACTTCCGAGGGCCAATCACCTACGCCGCCAACCACGGCGAAGAGTTCGAACGCATCCGCTTTTGGGGCGAACTCGACTACATCGGACTCGACAACTACTACCCCCTGCCCGACAACCTCGACGCCCGCCCCCTCGCCCGGAAACTCGAAGCCATCCATCGCCGCTACGGCAAGCCTCTGCTGTTCACCGAAGCCGGCTACGCCGCCGCCCCGGCCTCGCACCGTACTCCCTGGCAGGACCGCTCCGATCGCCCCGTGCACCTTGAGGCCCAGGCCGCCGCTTACGAAGCCCTGCTCAAAACCTTCGTCCCGCAGTCCTGGTTCGCCGGTGTCTTCTGGTGGAAGCTCGGCACCAACGGCTTCGGCGGCGCCCGGGACAATACAATGACCCCCTGGGGCAAGCCCGCCATGGAAATCCTCCGGCGCTGGTATCAGCCCCGCCGCGCGATCAACCCCACCGACTCCCGGCCATCCCCGTAAAGACTCGCCGGCAGCCCGTGCCGCCGGTAGTAGCCACAGTACTCAATTTCCCAATCCGAAAACAGCCGCTGTAGAACCCTCTCGTCGAGCAAATGAATCGACGCCGGGTACTGATGTAACCGGCCATAGTTCGTGATCCTTTGCGTTTCGGCTACCCACCCCGGCCACTCGTCCCCGGCAGCCACCCGCCGTGCAAACTCCGGCAAAAACCCCGCAAACGGCCGCTGGAAGGGCGTGCTCGCCTGCACGAAAACCTTCCCGCCGGGCGCGAGCCACTCCGCCATTCGCCGAACGCCCTCGACGAGTTCCTCGCCAGTCAAAAAATGCAGGACGTTCGAGGCATGCACAGCATCAAGGCTCCCCGGCCGGAACGCCAGATCCGGAAACCGCCCCACCAACCGGGGCACCTCCAGCGGGATCGCCCGCAGATGCCCCATCTCGAGGTCCACCGCAATCGCCCCGGCGGGAATGGCCACCACCCCGTAGGCGCACCCGATATCCACCACTGGCCGGCGGCAGCCCCGCGCAAACGCGATGAACTGCTCGCTCACCTGCCCGGGCACGGCGGCGACCCAGCCCATGCCGTTCTGCGTGCGATACTTCTGGCGGCGCGAAATCATCTTGACGAAATATATAGTTGATTATACAATTAGTCTTGCTCGATGACAACTTCCAAGGTCAATTCGACAACTTCTCTCTACAATCGCATCGGCGTCCTGCGAGCGGAGCGCAATCTGAGCCGCCAGGAACTCGCCGATGCCCTCGGCGTCAACTACCAGACCATCGGCTACATGGAGCGGGGCGACTACAACCCGAGCCTTGAACTCGCCTTCCGGGCCAGCGAGTTCTTCGGCCTGCCCATTGAAGCCATCTTCTCCCGGCACCCGTTTCGCCCGTTGAGCGAACAGCTCTACGGCAGCAACAAACCCTCTGCAGGATAACGCTTATGAGAAAAGATTTGCTCATCGCCGGCATCGACTTTCGCCGCCGCGCCAACCGCCGCCTGGCCTGCGTGGCCGCCTACCTCGGCTACGCTCTGGCCCTCGCCGCCCTCTCTCTTGCCTACGAACTCGGCTCCGCCGCCTGGGCCTTCGCCATTCTCCCTGGCACCCTGCTTCTGGTGGGCGGCTGGTGGGTGCTGAACCAGGTAGCCGTTCCCTACGCTACCGCCACGATCGATGAGCGCCAGACGCAGGTCCGCAACCAGGCGTTTTTCCGCGCCTACCAGTTCCTGGCCTCCCTGTCGGTGGTCATTCTCTTCTACCTCAAAGAGGCGCCGGGGGTGGCCGCCCAAAGAGGCTGGACCCTCTGGGTCCCGCAACCCGGTGACGGCCTCTCCACCGGCCTGATGCTCGGCTACGTGCTGCTGGCTGTCACCCTGCCCCACGCCCTCATCGCCTGGCAGGATCCGGACTATCTGGAGGCCGACTCGCCAGCGTAACCACCGTCGCCCCCCAGCCGCCGGCTTCAAGCGGCGCATCCCCAAAGGCCACCACAAACGGCGTCCGGCCCAGCACCTTCCGCACCGCCTCCCGCTGCACCCCGATCCCCTTGCCATGAACGATGCGCAGGGCCGTAAATCCCGCCTCCCAAACCGCGTCGAGCCACGCCTCCACCACCGCGGTCACCTCCCGCGGCGGCACCGTGTGCAGGTCGAGAACGTCCGTTATCGGCCATTCAAAGACGGCCTCTTCCTCGCCGTTTGGTTGACTAGGCGTCATCAGATTGCTATGGTCGAGTGTAGGCGATTTTGTTCTGCTGGTGCGGTAGCCAAGTGGTAAGGCCAGAGTCTGCAAAACTCTCATTCGTCGGTTCGATTCCGACCCGCACCTCCATCCTGCTCCTGATCGCCGGTGCCCTTTGGGGCATGGAGCCAGCCGCGATTCTCGATGCCGCCCTGAAGGCCGAGCAGGGCCTTCGTCCCCGCCTGCAGCCGTATCTGGGCCAGGAAGATATCCGCTATTACCAGATCATGTCCTCTGGCCGCCGCAAGCAGACGCGTTGGGAGACTTATGACGTGTTTGAGGGCGCCCGCGGCCCGTCGTACCGCCTGGTCGCCCGCAACGGGAAACCGGTGAAGGCAGCTCCGGCGCCGCGCCGGGGAGAGCGCGGCCGACTGTCGTTTCCCGTCGCCGATCTGCGGCTCAATCACTCGCTGCGCCTCAAAACCGATGCTACGGTGCTGGGTCGCCGCTGTTGGGTCCTCGAAGCAACCCTCGATCCCGCCGCCCCCGACATCGTCGACCGCTCCCGCGGCATGACCGCCTCCGACGCCACCCTCTGGATTGACCAGGAGACCTTTTGGATCCTCAAGCTGGAAGCCCGGCTCCGCCGCTTCTGGGCCAACTTCGCCGAAGGCTCGCTGGTCACGCGCGAGGCGCTCTTCCACGACGGTCTCCCGCTCACCGGCCTCATCCGCCTGCGCCTGCTCACCCCCGCCGGCCGCGACGGCCGCCGCGTCGTCCGCGAAACCGAACAGACCTACTCCCGCTACCGCCGCTTCGGCGCCGAATCCACCATCGAGTTCAATCCAGTGCCATGATCCGGCTGATCAGCTCCGCCTGACGCCGCGTTCCCGTCTTCGCCATGGCCCGCTTCAGATGGGTTCGTCCGGTCTGTTCGGCGATGCCCACCCGCTCCGCCGCCTCCTTCACCGACAACCCGGACGTGAGCAGCGCCACGAAACGAGCCTCGGCCTGTGTAAGACCATACAGCGCCTCCAGCGTCTCCCCGTCGGCGCCGGTCGACCGGTCCGGATCCCGAACCTCGAACACCGCCACCGGCATCGGCCCCCCGAACGGATGGCCCGCCTCCGTCGGAATCGGCCGGATGGTCGCCCAGTACGGCGTCCCGCGGCGCCGGCTCAGAGGGAACGATCGCGGTCGCCGGTCCGGCAGCACGGTGGAGCCGCCAGTCAGGACAACCCGGCCGTCCCGCAGCGAAAACCCGTCGGCCTTGCTGCTCAACTTCTGAAACCGTCCGTTGCTGTGCACCACCGCGCCATCCTGGCTGAGAACGGCGACGGCAAACGGCAGCTCTTCAAACGAAAACCGCATCCCGGTCAGGCGCGCGGCCAGCGCCTGCCGCTCCTTGAGCAGTCGCATGCTCCGGCTAAGATGGCCGCAAAGCCGGTTGCCAAGTGCGAGCTCCTGCTCGGCGAAGGGCCCCACCTCCCGCGAACGGAACAGCGTCAGGAGAATATCTCCCCCGGCCCCCCGCCCAATCCACGCCCCCGCGCCGTAATGCAGCCTGCGCGGCGACAGATAAGCCCGGTAAACGGCGCTGGCCTCTAACTCTTCGTTGCTAACCAACTGGTCAAACGATCGAAAAATACCAGACTCGCCGGCGCGAAGCACCATCGGCGACAACCAGCGATCCTGCCCGCTCCACAGCCTGACATACTCGCGGCGGTCCTCCTCCGGCAGCCCGTGACAGCAACCAAGTGTAAGTTCGCCGTTGTGCGGCGCCCGAACCCACAAATCTCCCTGCGAGGCCGCTAAAATTTCACATACACGTTCGAGTATTTCCGGCCACAGTCCGGCGTTGCGCGACGCTTCATAGATGTCCCCGGTTAAATGATCCCATTGGTCTGGAAGCATGGTCGGATTTATTAACTTGTCCCCTAAATGGGGGATGTGTATCCGGATCGCCGCCCGTTACACTTTTTTTTAACACTAGCCTTTTCGCTTCTCTGGCTACTGGCAGTCCAATGCCGGCAGGTACTTTAGCCATACTCTGCCATGACAACAGCTCCAGCCTGGCCACATAAGGAGAAGCGATAAAGGCTAGCGAAACCGGACAAGATTCCGACGATTATAATTCCTTAATTCGAAGATTGCGGAACTCAACCCGGGTTCCGTGTCCGAGAAAGCCCACGTGGCCGGTTTTGCGCAGCAAACCAGGGTGCTTTTTGAGAACGGCCAGATCGGTGACCGTCGATAGGTCAGCCTCCGAGATCACCTTCCCGTTGAGCGTCACGGTGACCTTCGAACCGTCCACGCGGATCTCCTCCGAGTTCCACTCGCCGGCCGGCTTCAACGCCTCACCCGTCGCGGGGAACACGTCATAAACGCTGCCGTGCCGCTGCGTGGGTTTGATCTTACCCTTGTAATTGGCGTGGTCGTGATCGAGAATCTGGATCTCCATGCCCGCATAGGCCGCATCGCCCGTAAGCGGCGCCCGGATGCCGACACCGTTGTTCCCACCCGGCTCCATTTTGAATTCGAAGCGGAAGACAAAGTTGCTGTACTGCTTGCCGGTGTACAGGTTCCCGCCGCCCTCTTTCGGACATACAATCGTCCCGTTCTCCACCACGTAACCCGGCCCCCGGCCATTCACCAGTTGCCAGCCGTCCAACGTCTTGCCGTCAAACAGCGAAACGAATCCGGGCTCGGCGCCCCAGGCCGTCGCCGCCAGGCAGGCCAACATCAAATAACGCATCGTTACCACTCCTTTATTGGGTCACGGCTCCCGCGGGTCGCGTCGAAGCCGGACGTTCTTTCCCCTCAGCATAGGCCTTTTGCACCTCCACCGGGAACCCGGCCAGCAGTTTCTCGACGGCGGCGAGGATGGTGGCCACCACCTGCGGGTTCTCCGCGGCGACGTCGAAGCTCTCATCGCGGTCCGTGACGACATCGTACAGCTCCGGCCTGGCCAGCCGGATGTTCTTCCGGCCACCTGCCGGCGCCGGGCTGTAGGTGACGTTGTTGTAGCGCGCCAGGTGCAGCTTCCATTTGCCCCACCGGGCGCACTGCAGATACCAGCCGTCGAAGTACAGCAACGGCTCACGGTCGATCTCCCGCTGCCGGCCCGCCAGCAGCGGCCGGATATCGCGGCCGTCGAGAGGCCGCGCCGGCAGCGCCGCGCCGGTCAGCGCGCAGATGGTCGGCAGCAGGTCCATCGTCGAAACCAGCCCGTCGCACACCAGCCCGGGCTTCACAGCGCCCGGCAACCGGGCCAGCAGCGGCACCCGGACGCCGCCCTCCCAGGTCATCCCTTTGCGCCCCCGCAGCATCCCGGGGCTGCCCTGGTACCACGGGCCGTTGTCGGAGGAGAACAGCACCAGCGTGTCCCGGTCGAGCTTATGTTTCTCGAGCGCCGCCAGAATCTGCCCGACCGACCAGTCGAGCTCGCTCAGCACATCGCCATAGATGCCCTGCTTCGACTTGCCGCGGAACGCCTGCCCGACGCCAAACGGGATATGCGGGTAGGTGTGGGGCATGTACAGAAAGAACGGCTTGTCCTTGGCCCCGGCGATGAACTCGACGGCCCGCTTGGTGTACTTCTCCTGCAGGGTGTCGAGGTCGGTCTGCTCTTCCAGCACCTTTTCGTCGGCCATCAGCCAGCGCGGGTTCATGTCGTTTGAGTAAGGAATGCCGTAGTAGTGGTCGAAGCCCTTGTAGGTGGGCAGGTGCGGCGGCAGATGGCCGAGGTGCCATTTGCCGACGCACATCGTCTGGTAGCCCTTGGCTTTGAGCAGTTGGGCGATGGTCTGCTCGCCTTCGGCCAGGCCGGTCTTGTCCACCGGAAACAGCACCCGCGGCACCCCCACCCGCGTCGGGTAGCGCCCGGTCAGCAGCGCCGCCCGCGACGGGCTGCAGACGGGGTTGGCCGACAAGCAGTGCGTAAACCGCGCGCCCTCCCGCGCCAGACGATCGATGTGCGGCGTGGCGATGGGCGAACCGTAGCAGGACAGATCGCCCCAGCCGAGGTCGTCGCAGTAGATCAGAATCACGTTGACGGGGCGGGGCGGCGCGGCAACGGCGGCGGCAGCCGAGGCGGCGGCGAGAAAGCGGCGGCGGTTCATCATAAGCCCCCGGATGATAACAAATCCAAGCGCGGATGTTGTACACTGCAGCTTTAGGAGGTGGATCTTCCCGAAAGGGCCGGTATCCGATGCGCACACTCCGCTGCTTCCTGCCGTAATCGAGCGCGTCCTCGCGCCCCTGTTTAACCTTGTTTTCCCGCAGGACTGCAAGGTCTGCGCCGCGCCGGTTCGTCACGCCCGCCGCATCCCCGTTTGCGAAGCCTGCCTGGCCGCGCCCACCCCTCTTTCGGCCGATTACTTCTGCACCCAGTGCCGGACGCCTTTTTTGAACGAGGCGCCGCTCGATGACCATGGCGTCTGCGGCCGCTGCCGCTCCGGGCTCACCGGCTACGACGCGGCTTACTCCTACGGCTACTACGAGGGCGTCCTCAAGGATCTCATCCACCTGTTCAAATACGCGCGGGTGGAGACCCTTGGCGAACCGCTCGGCGCCTACCTGCGCCAGGCCCTTCCGCTCGACCAGCGCTTCGACCTCGTCGTGCCCGTGCCCCTCCACTGGCGGCGCCGGCTGTGGCGCGGCTTTAACCAGGCCGATTTGCTGGCGCGGCCGCTCGCCCGGCGGCTGGGCGCCACCGTGGCCCCCGCGCTCGAACGGCGTCGCCGCACCGAGACGCAGGCCAGCCTGAGCCCCTCCGAGCGCCGGACCAACGTAGCCGGCGCTTTTGCCTTGCGCCGCGGCGCCGACGTGCGCGGCAAACGGATTCTGCTGGTGGACGATGTACTCACCACCGGCGCTACAGTTGGCGCGGCCGCCTCCGTGCTGCGGCAGGCCGGCGCCAGCCATGTTGCGGTTCTCACGCTCGCCCGTGTCGACCGCCGTCCTTCGTGGGCCAGCCTCGCCCGGGCCATCCGCGATAAAAATCTCACCCAGCCCCTGACCGCCAAGACCAAAGTCCCGTAGGAGCTTCGTCAGAATGCCAGCAATTGACCGCCTGCATCAGCCTGTACTAGTGCTGAATGCCAGTTACGAGCCGATCAACGTCTGCGCTGCCCGGCGCGCCGTGGTGCTCATCCTCAAGGGTCTCGCCTCGGCTGAAGAGCATGTGTCCGGCCACATCCACTCGTTCAGCCGCGCCGTCCCCCTGCCGAGCGTCATCCGGCTGCTCGAATACCGCCGGATTCCCCAGCAAACCCGCGCCCTGTCGCGCAAGAACATCCTGATGCGCGACCGCTACGCGTGCCAGTACTGCCACCGCGTGCTGCCCTCCGGCGAGTTGACGCTCGATCACGTCGTGCCCCGCTCCCGCGGCGGCGGCTCGTCGTGGGAGAACCTCGTGGCCAGTTGCCACCCCTGCAACAACCGCAAGGGCAACCGCACCCCGGACGAGGCCGGCATGCGCCTGAGCAAGCAGCCCCGGCCCTTCAGCCTCCACACCAGCCGGCACCTGATGCGGATGCTCGGCAACGCCGACTCCCGCTGGCGCAAGTACCTCTTCTACTAGTCCCCGCCAACAGGGACCGCGCGGGGGAGCCCCACTGCCCTTCCCCGCGCGATATCGTGTTGAAGTGCGTCGTCTGTTTCTTCTCCTGCCCGTCCTGCTCACCGCTCAATCCGAATGGCCCTACTTCGGCAACGACCCCGGCGCCATGCGCTGGTCTCCGCTCCGCCAGATCAACACGGCCAACGTAGCCAAGCTGCAACCGGCCTGGACCTTCCGCCTCGGTAAACCGGGTTCGGAGGCGGTTCCGCTTGTCATTCAGGGAGTACTCTACGTCAACGCCCCGGATGGCGTCTACGCTCTCGTGCCGGAGACGGGCGAACTGCTCTGGAAACACGCCGCCGCGCCGGTCGCCATCCGCGGCCTCGCCTACTGGCCCGGCGCCAAATCGCTCCACCCCCGCCTGTTCACCGGCAACGGCCACCACCTGCTGGCCATCGACACGACCAACGGCAAACCCGCCCCCGGCTTCGGCAACGAAGGCCGCGTGGACCTCAAAGCCGGGGTGCTCGACGGCCTGCCCGACGGCCGTTTCCAACTGCAATCGCCGCCGGCGGTGTTTGAAGACATCGTCATCACCGGATCGAGCAACGGCGAAGGCGCGCCCACCATCGGCGCCTACGGCGACATCCGCGCCTGGGACGCCGTCACCGGCAAGCTGCTCTGGACCTTCCACACCGTCGCCCGCCCCGGCGAACCCGGCGGCGACACCTGGCCCGCCGGCGCCTACAAAAACCGCTCCGGCACCAACGCCTGGGGCTTCTTCACCCTCGACGCCGCCCGCGGCATTCTCTACGCCCCCCTCGGCTCCCCCACCAACGACTTCTACGGCGCCGACCGCGCCGGCGACAACCTCTACGGCAACTCCCTCGTGGCCCTCGACGCCCGCACCGGCAAGAAGCTCTGGCACCAGCAGCTCGTCCATCACGACATCTGGGACTACGATCTCGCCGCGCCGCCCGCCCTGTTCGACATCCGCCGCAACGGCCAAACCATCCCGGCCGTCGCGCAGATCACCAAAATGGGCCTGCTCTTCATCTTCAACCGCGTCACCGGCGAACCGGTCTACGGCATGGAGGAGCGGCCGATTCCCCGTTCCGTCATCCCCGGCGAGGTGTCAGCCAAAACGCAGCCCTTCCCCGTCAAGCCCCCGCCGCTCGCCCGCCTCGACTTCACCGAAAAAGACATCTACGACCGCTCGCCCGACCACGCCAAGTTCTGCCGCGAACTGTTCACGGCCAACCGAATGAAGATCGGCGCCGGGCCCTACGTGCCGCTGGGCCTTACCGGCAACGACCTCTTCTTCCCGCCGACGCTCGGCGGCGGCAACTGGGGCGGCGTTTCGGTCGACCCCACGCAGAACCTGCTCTACGTCAACGTGATGCACATCGGGCAGTGGGGCCACATGGAGAAGCGCGGCAACGAGTACTTCCGCACCTCGGCCTACGGCACCTACGCGCGCTTCTGGAACCGGGATACGCGCATCCCGTGCAACCAGCCGCCGTTTGGCGAAATGCTGGCCATTGATCTGGCTTCGGGAGACGTCAAGTGGCGCTCGCCCCTCGGCCGCATCGACGAACTCGACCGGATCGGAGTGCACGACACCGGAACGCTCAACATCGGCGGCAGTATCGCCACGGCCGGCAATCTCGTCTTCATTGGCGCGGCCAACGACTCGCGCTTCCGCGCCTACGACAGCCGCACGGGCAAGCTCGCCTGGGAGGTGAAGGTGGAAGCGAGCGCCCACACCTCGCCCATCACCTATCTCGGCCGCGACGGCCGGCAGTACGTTACCGTGATGGCCGCGGGCGGCGGCGGCTTTCTCGGGGGCGGCTCGAGCAACACGCTCGTTGCCTTTGCCCTGCCGGACGTCAAGCGCAAGCCGCTCCCCGCCGCGGTTTCCCAAGCGGTGGCTGC
This sequence comes from Acidobacteriaceae bacterium, assembly GCA_020247055.1. Classification (GTDB taxonomy): domain Bacteria; phylum Acidobacteriota; class Terriglobia; order Bryobacterales; family Bryobacteraceae. Next base: position 15,850 of record JADCJL010000351.1, read on the forward strand.
CGCGGCAGCGAAATTGCGAAACGAACCCAAAGTCGGCGCCTTCAGCCCGGTCACGCTGCCGGCCACCGCGGCGCGGGCGCTGGCCAACCGCTCCTGCGGGCAGGGCTGCCACGCTATTGAAGTCGTCACCACCCAGCGCCATTCGGCCGCCGAATGGAAGGAGTTGGTGCAGAACATGATCGCGCGGGGCGC
>JADCJL010000352.1 GCA_020247055.1 Acidobacteriaceae bacterium
TCACTCGGGGAGCCAATTTTCAAACGACTCTTTTCTTGCTTCCAAGTCGTTGAAATTGAAAGTTTTAACCTAGTTCGAGCGTCGCACCAGCGAAAACGGTTCGAACAGCGCTGTTCTCAGTTTTTCTCCTGCCAGGAAGCCTCCTTCATTACCAGCGTGATCAGCTTCCGCTGTTCCTCGCCGGTCTGCTGGCGGAATGCAGTGCAGGCCTGGCTGGTGAGCCGCGCTAATTCGACCGCTGTGGTGAGGGGAGGAAGCGTGCAGCTTTCGAGTTCGGCGATGTTGCGGCGCAACTCAGCCTGCTGGGACTCGATCTGGGCAGCCTTTTGGTCATAGTGGGTTCCGGTTATACGGCCGTCGAGACGATCATCGTAAAGGGTGTTCAGCTTGTGGACCAGCCGGTCGATTTCGGCCTTTTTGGTCTTGATGGCCGTGGCTCTGGCTTTGGCCTCTGTCTGGTCGGTATCGTTCACGGCCTGAGCAAACGAGTGCAAGACCTCGTCCGGGATCACCAACTCGCCCAGCACGCTAGCGAACTCATCGATCAGGGCCTCCTGCCGGGTGTAGGGCTCCGGGCACTTCCCTCGCCGGCCGGTGCAGTGACAGTAGATGTACTTCCCTTTCTTCAGCTCCGCGACCATGCTGCATCCACAGTGCCCGCAGGTGACGAGTCCGGTGAACGGAAAGTCGACCCGCACCGGCCCCGTATGATTGAGGGTCCGACCGTCCAGGATCCGCTGCACGGCTCTGGTGCAAACTTTTCGGGATGGGCGAAGATGGGGGAATGTCCCGATTTGTTTCGGTCGAAGAGTTGTTCGCCGGTCGCCATTTCGACAAGGAGATTGTCGTGTTGTGCGTACGGTGGTACCTGAGTTTCAAGCTGAGCTACCGGGATTTGGTCAGCATGATGAGCGAACGCGGCATCAGTCTGGCACACACGACCATTCTGCGCTGGGTACAACATTACACGCCGGAATTCGAGAAGCGGTGGCAGCGGTATGCTCGCCCGGTAGGCGGCTCCTGGAGGATGGATGAGACCTACATCAAGGTGCGCTGCGAATGGGTCTACCTGTACCGAGCGGTCGATAAAGCGGGCAAGGCAGTGGACTTCTTCTTGAGCCGAGAACGGGATACCAACGCGGCCAAAGCGTTTTTGCGCAAGGCGATGAAGGGGCAGCGCGTGCCGGCCAAGGTGACCCTGGATGCGTACGCGGCGTCCCATCGCGCGGTGGCAGATTTGAATGATAGCGGCGAATTGCCGAAGCGCGTGGTAGTACGGAGCAGCAAGTACTTGAACAACTTGATCGAGCAAGATCACCGAAGGATCAAGCAACGGCTGCGGCCGATGCTGGGACTGAAGAGTTTCGAGACAGCCGACATTGTGATCAGCGGTATCGAACTGGCAGATAAGATCAAGAAAGGACAATTCAAGATAGGCAAGTTGGGTGGGAGCCGAGCGATGCCTCAGGAGATCTGGCAAGCCGCGTTGGCCGCCTGATCAGTACTTGGATCAACACAACGACCGCGGCCGAAATCGTCGCAACTCCCAATTTGCACCAGAGCCTTCCCAGTGCCATACCCGGTTTTACGCGGAAATATTTTCAGCATCAATTGATTTCGGCCGGGCGACCCGGCCTTAACCACGGACTGCGGCATTCCTATCTACAGTCGAAACAATGTTCAGGAATAATCCTCAGGAGTTGACACTGGGGCAAAAGAATAGTATCGTCTGAGAGGTAATAAATTAGGCCATTTGCTGTCGAAAGGAAGGACCCATGCCGGAAAAAGACAAAAGTTCTGTGGCGGAAAATGCAGTCAGCGTTAGCGACGTAATGACAAATGGAGACGAAGCTTCCGCTGCGACCGGGAATGGAGGCGGAGCCAATGCTGGAACTGAGAATGCAAGCGCCGCCAGCCATGTAGTGGAAAATGCGAACGTCGCCAGTAGTGTAACGGTAAATGCAGACGTCGCTGCCATGAACATCATCAAGCAGAATATCGCTTGGGCGGTTGCTGCCGGCTTGTTGCCGGTGCCGTTCGTCGAAGTAGCTGCAATTACGGCGGTCGAGGTCAAGTTGATCCGGGAGTTGGCGGAGCATTTCAACGTGCCGTTCCAGAAGGATTTGGCCAAGTCAGCCGTGGCTTCTCTGCTGGCTAGCTTGGGGAGCGTTGCGCTCGGCAAATACGTCGCACGCAGCGCGTTTCGCTTCCTACCTGTTATCGGACCTGTCGTCGCCGCCGCATCGCTCTCTGTGATGTCCTCCGCGTTCACTTATGCTGTAGGCCGTGTCTTTGCAGTGCATTTTGCGACTGGAGGAAGCTTGCTCGACTTCAACATCGAAAACCTCCGCGAGTTTTTCCGCAATGAGTTCGCTATCGGGATGAAGGAGGCGGCCTCCCTGAGAACTGCTGCCGCTCCCGCCCAATAAGTAGCTTGCCTCTGTGCCAAGGCTGAAGTTCGCCGTATGAAGACCGTTATCCTCAACTTTTTGCTACCCTTCACCGTTGGATGGCAGGGAAAGTTAGGTCACATGGATCTCTGCCGGTTTGACGTTGGCCTGCTCTTTGTTCCTCCCGCCACTGTTATCCTGCTTATCAGTATCTCCTGTCTTATCAACAGGTTTACGTGAGGAGCATCGACCATGCCCGTTAGTCACCCGGCGTCGCCATCGGCCGAGCAACAGGTGCGATCCCAAGCAGAGAAATTGGATGTAGACCGCGATTCTTCACGCAGTACTTATTTTCAGCGCCATCGGTTTGGCATTTTTCTCGGTGCCTTGGTGTTGTCTTTTTTGCTCATCATGTTCTGGGACATGCTGGTGGTTCCCCTCCGCGCTGGGCAGCAGGGGATCTACTGGAGCCGCTTTTTTGGAGGAACGAAGAACTACATTCTGCTGGATGGGACGCATCTGAAGCTTCCCTGGGATGAAATCACCATCTACGAGACGCGCATCTCGGCAGTCGCTGGAAAGGTTCCGATGCTGTCTCGGGATGGCATGCAGATCGATGTCGAGTGGGTAGCGCGCTACCAGCCGGACCCTATGCGAGTCCCGGAATTGCACCGTATTTTGGGGCCGAACTACCGGGAGAAGATTGTGGTGCCGGATATTATCTCTGCTCTGCGTCAGATTATCGGTAACTTAACCGCAGAAGACATCTATACGCACGACGAGAAGGAGATGCTGGATTTGGTGGAGAAACGTGTCAAGCCGCAACTTGCTCACTACCCTATCTTACTAGACAGTGTAAAGATTACGCGTCTAGATCTCCCGGTGGATATGGCCAAAGGCATTGTGACGAAACTGCTCCACAAGCAGGAGATGCTTTCCTACGACTATCGGCTCAAATCCGAGGAATCGGAGGCCGCCCGGAAGAGCATCGAAGCGCGAGGCATCAGGGAGTTTCAAAAGGTGAGCGGTATTTCGCTGCTGCGCTGGAAGGCGCTGGCGGCGACCACGGAAATCGCCAAGTCGACCAATTCCAAAATCATCATCATGGGCACGGGCGAGAAGGGCTTACCGGTCCTGTTAAACGCCGATAAGTAGCTATGTGTCATCCAATTCGCACGTTCATAGAAGAGCAGTTCCTGATCGAATTTGGCGACGATTTCCCGGAGGACACCGACCTGTTTCGCTCCGGTGTCATGGACTCGTTCGGCTACGTGCGTCTCTGCCGCTTTCTGGAGCAGACCTACCAGTTCAAGTTCACTGAAGAGGAGATGACCAGCAACATCCTGGTGAGTCTCACGCGGATGGAACAGTTCGTGGCGAAGAAGGTCTCCCGGGGCGTGGCTGCCAGCGGTTGACGTTATGTGCGGCATCGCCGGCTTCTTCGAACTCCCGCAGCACCCTGGCGAACACTCCGCAACGGTGCGGAGGATGCTCAGCGCCATTGCGCACCGCGGTCCGGATAGCACCGGCTACTACGTGGATGACCGTTGCGCGTTTGGCACCACGCGGCTCAGCATTATCGATATCAACTCCGGCGCGCAGCCGTTAAGCGACGAGACCGGCCGCTATTGGATTTGTTACAACGGCGAGGTCTACAACTACCTGGAACTGCGCGTGGAACTCGAGGCGAAAGGCCGTGTTTTCCAGACGCGGTCCGATACCGAAGTCGTGCTACAGGCCTGGATTCATTGGGGTGAGGCCTGCCTGCGCAAGTTCAATGGCGGCTATGCGTTCGCCATTTATGACCGCGCCGCCGCCGAGTTGATCCTGGTCCGTGATCGGTTCGGCAAACGTCCTCTCTTCTACACCACGGGCGGCCCAGGGTTCGCTTTTGCCTCGGAGATGAAGGCCTTCTTCGCCCTGCCGGACTTCCACTTTGAGCAGGACGTAGACCAGGTACAATCGATTCTGGCGCAGTGGACGCCACTGCCCCACCAATCCGGTTTCCGTCACATCCGCAACCTACCCATGGGCTGCTGGATGCGCGTAACCGTGGGCAGAGTGGAGGAGCGGCCGTACGAGGCGCTGACGCTGGAGCCGTCCTTCGAAGTCGCGTCCGAAGCTGGCGCTTTGGACTTGATCCGCGAACGGCTGGCGGCCAGCGTCGCACTGCGGCTTCGCAGCGATGTGGAAGTCGGTGTGTATCTAAGCGGCGGCGTCGACTCGGCCATCGTCGCGCTTCTCACGTGTGACCGCGCCCAAGGCCGCGTGCGGACGTTCTCGGTGGAATTTGACGACGCCAAACTGGACGAATCCGAAGAACAGCGGCTGATGGCGGAGTACCTGGGCACGCAGCATCTCGGTGTACGGGTGGGCCATGGGGACATCGCCACGCATTTTCCCGCCGCGATTTTCCATGCCGAGATTCCGGCGTTTCGTAGCGCGTTTGTACCGATGTACTTGCTAGCAGAGTCGACACGGCAGGCGGGAATCAAAGTGGTGCTCAGTGGCGAGGGGGCTGACGAAGCCTTCCTCGGCTACGACCTTTACAAAGAAACCATTCTGCGCGCCGAATGGAACACATCGTCCGAGCACGTGCGCCGTTCGCGGCTCGCCCAGTTGTACCCGCACCTGGACCACTATCAGCCTCAGGACATCGCCGCCATCACCGGTCTGTACCATCAATTTGCAGAGGAGAAGATTCCCGGGCTCTTCTCCCATGAGTTGCGGCTGCAGAATGGCCGCTTCAGCGCCAGGCTGGTGCGGAGCCAGGACGGTCCGTTCCGGGCCCTGCAGGAGATGGTCCGCGCTACCGACGGATACGCCGGGTTGACTGCCGTGCGGAAGGCGCAATGGCTGGAGTACAAGACCCTGCTAGCCGGCTATCTTCTCTCCACGCAGGGTGAGCGCATGACCATGGCGCATGGCGTGGAGAATCGTTGCCCCTTTCTGGATCCTGCTGTGGTCGACGCGGCTTGCGCGGTCAACCTGCGCTTCGACGACGGCTTTACGGAAAAACGTCTGCTGCGCCAGGCGTTCCGCGAGCGGCTGCCGGGGGCGATTGTGAATAAGCGCAAGTTTCCGTATCGAGCGCCGGACGGCGCCGCGTTTGCGGCTGCGCCACCCGACTATCTGGAACTGCTGTTGTCCGAAGCCGAACTCTCGCAGATTCCGTATCTCGACTCGCGATTTGCCCGTTCGTTGACCAAGAAAGTGCTGGCTAATGGCGCGTCCGGGACCAGCACCAAGGAGAACCAGACCTTTATCTTTCTGCTCTCGTTAGCCCTGCTGCACCGCATGTTCGTGAAGCGCGAAGGAATGCTGCGGCGCCGCGTCCATTCACCGGTTGAGCGCGTGATCGACCTGCGTGGCGGCGCCCTCTACGGCTCCCAGGGGAACTTCGCCTCCGTCACGTAACGGCGGATGTTGCGCTGGATTTCGGGGTTGCGGAAGAGGTCGCGATTCGCGGCCAGCGCGGTTTCGCGGGACCGCTCCGGTTCGCCGGTCAATTGCGCCAGGTAGGACTTGTAGCGAGCAATAGCGGGCTTGCTGAGGCGGCGGAGACGCAACAGATGCTTGCGCAGCAAAGCTTGCGCGTCGTCTTCCGCGGCGTCGACCAAGCCATGAGACAAGGCCTCATCCACGCCGATGGGCCGCGTCATCAACGTGAGATAGTGGGCCTTTTGCAAACCGACGCGGCGAATGAGAAACGGCAGAACCATGGCGGGAAAGAGTCCGAACAGCAGTTCGGATAGGCCGCATGTGGTGGACCGGTCCGCCAGCACGATATCGGAGGCGCAGAGGAATCCGATGCCGCCCGCATTGACGCGGCCGCGCGCAACGCTTACCACGACGACGGAGGCCGTCGCCATGCGCGCCCACAGATCGTAGAGCGGTTCCGGCGGCGGCGATTCGGCAGCGGCGTGGATGGCTTCGAAGTCGCCCCCGGAGCAGAAGACCTGCGCCGACCCTTCCAGTACCAGCACGGCTACCTGCGGCGATTGCTCACACGCCGTCAGCACCGCGTGCAGTTCCTCCACCAGTTGGCCGTTAATGGCGTTGTTGGCTTCGGGCCTGTGAATTCTCGCGATGCAGACCGCGTCCTGCCATTCCACCTGCAGCGTCTGGTAACTCATACCCAGCGATACTGCCGGTGATAGCCGGCGATTTCGTCCAGCACCAGTCGCTGGCTATTCTGACAGGCGCTCCACGCGGCCGGGATCACTTGATGGTTTAACTTCGCGTCCCGCGTGCCGAAGCGAAGGGCGCCATTCTCCCGTAGTAGCAGCTCATACTCCGGCATCGAAAGCCGGTACCGCTGCTGGAGGCTATTGCCGATGTTCATCGTCTGCAGCAATTGGCGGCTTTGCGGGGTGATGACGCCGCTGAAGAACTCCGAGCAGCAGCCTGAGCCATAGGAAAACAGCCCGACTCGCTGGGGGGACGGCAGGTCCGCGCAGTCGATCGTGCTGGCCAGCGCCAGCAGCGTGGAAGCGCCCGCGGTGTTGCCGACCCGCTGTCCGTATGTCAGCCCGGGGCCAACGCGGAGGTTGAAATCGGCGTCGATGTCAGCGGGACTCGTCTTAAACAGCTTGCGCATCAGGTGCCGGTGCGCGCCCTTCACCATGCCGCCAAACGGCGTGTGGAAGCAGAGGTAGCCGAACGAGGTACGAAAATCCGCGCCTTCCACGCGCCGGGCGTAGTCCTTAAAGGCCTGCTCGCAGCAGTCGAGATACGCCATAAGCGAGAGGTCCGCGTCGCCTGCTTCCGTGTCCGGACCGGGGCGGCAGGTGTCCATCACTTCGAAGGCGTGGTTGCCGTATGCGCCGGGGTCAATGGCGAAGACCTGCGGCGTGTCGCTAACCAACACCGCGACGGCGCCTGCGCCCGAACTTGGCTCGGAGTACGCCCACTCCTGGATTTCGGCGGCGTCGGCGAGGGCGAAGCGCGAAATGTCAGTGGCGATCACCAAGGCTCGAGCGCCCGGCGACGTGCCGGAGAGCACGAAGTTGATCGCCATCTGCAATCCGGCCGTGCCGGAGTAGCAAGCCTGCTTGATCTCGAACAGGCGGCAGTTTTTTGGCAGGCGCAGAAGGTCCTGGATGTAGGTGCTGGCGGATTTGCCGAAGTCGATGCCGGATTCGGTGCACGTGATCACCATCTCTATGGTGGGGCGTACGGCATCCGTAATCAGCGGCGCGGCGGCGTTTACGGCAAACGAAATCGGATCTTCGTACGGCAGCGCCACCGTCTTTTCGTGCATCAGCAGATTCTCAAAGCGAGGCTTGTCCAAACCGCGGTGATCGCAGAGTTCGCGGACATCCAAAAAGGCGGCGCCGCCATAGACATTCAACGCCTCGATACCGGCGCTCATGAGGTCGTACTCACTTGAATCGGAAGGGTTTGGAGGCCGCGTGCGTTGCGGCGGTCCAGGCGCCACTCGGGCTCGCCAGCCAGCCTAATATGTGGATAACGGGCGAGCAGGGATTGGAAGGCGATCTGTGCCTCCAGACGCGCGAGCGGCGCACCGATGCAGATGTGGATGCCGGCTCCGAAAGTGAGGTGCGGATTGGGGCTGCGAGCGACGTCGAAGCGGTCCGGATCCGGGAAACGGGCGGGATCGCGGTTGATGGCACCAATCATCCCGATGACGGCAGAGCCTTTGGGGATGGTGGTTCCGCCAACGTCCAGGTCTTCAATGGCGACGCGCAGAATCATGTTGCCGCCTGGTTCGTAGCGCAGGAATTCCTCCACTGCCGGTTTCAGTAGAGCCGGGTCGGCGCGGAGCCTATCAAATTGATCGGGATTCCGCAGCAGACACAGCATGCCATTTCCTATCAAAGTGACCGTGGTTTCATGGCCGGCAATCAACATGGAAACCAGGTTCGTCAGCGTCTCTTCTTCGTCCAAAACGCCGCCCGAAAACGCACGGATGACACCGCCGAGCATGCCGTCGCCAGGCGTCGCGGCTCGCGCTGCTAAGTGATTGCGAAGAAACGTCTTAAATTCAATCAGCGCGCCGTGCGCCGCCTGTTTTTGTTCCGGTGTCATCAGGATGTCGCCGATCTTGATTAACGCGGCGCTCCATCGGCTGATTTCGCCGTCCATTTCGGCGGGTATTTCGAACAGGTTTCGCAAGACGCGCAAAGGCATCGGCGTCGCGAAGGCCGACATCAGGTCAGTGGTGCCATTCTCCGGCATCGCAGCCAACAATTTGTCTGCTTCGGTCTGGATCATCGGCGCCAGTAACGCAACGGCGCGGGACCTGAAAGCCGGGTCATACACACCGCGCATCCGGCTGTGGTCCGGCGGATTGGAGTTGATCATTTGTGGCTGAAATTGGTCCAGCAACCGGTAGCCTACGGGGTCGCGATGGCGATTCTGCTCGTTATACCAGCCATTGGTCCAGACGCGAGTGTCGCGACCCATTTGTAACGCAGTGGCAATCCGGACAAATTCCCGGTATCCGAGAACGAAATAAATGCGGGAAGCTGCATCAAAATGCACAGGACCACGATCCTGGATACGCCGCAGTGCGGGGTAAGGGTCGACCAAAAAATCCCGGTCGTTGAGCATCGACCACCAATCAATTTCCGGCGTCATCTTCATGGCCACCGCACTCCTGTTCGCAGGCGGAGCCCACTCCTTTTCATACGCGGAAAACAATTCTAGCACGCGCTTGATGAAAAAAATCCAGAATCTTTTCCGGTGCAGACAGACAGATACAATTCAGTTGTGAGTTGCCTTTTTTGGCGTTGACAAATACAAATCGATCACAAATAATAACAGCTTCAAGGTCGTCGCCAAACCGCACTCTTTGGCCCGTTCTGAAATGGACCACTCAGGTCCGACCGCGGGCCGTGAGGTGTAATGGACCCCGAAAATTGGACAGCAAATTGACCTTTTCTTAAATGGTGGTCGGCATTGAAAATGAAGGAGAGCCAATGCCCAAGACCCGCAAGACACACCCACCAGTCCTGAAGGCCAAGGTGGCAGTGGATGCCATCAAGTCCCCGCGAACCACCAGCGAGATCGCCTAGATGTTCGGCGTCCATTCCAACTTCGTGGGCTCCTGGCACAAGTTCGCTCTCGACCTACTCCCCGAACTCTTCGCGCCACAGGCGGCCGCCTCCCGCCCGGCCGTTGATTCCGAGAAGGGAGAGTTCTACCGCCAGATTGGCCAAATGAAAGTCGAGATGGACTTTCTCAAAAAAACTAACGGCCAGCTCGATTGAGGATCGCCGCCAATGGATCGACTCCTTCCACTCCCACCTGCCCATCCAACGGCAATGCGAACTGTTGCCGGTGGCCCGCTCGACCGTCTACCATCATCCGGCGCTGGAGTCGGCCGAAAACCTCCGGCTCATGGGCCAGATCGACGAACTCTATCTCGCCCATCCCGTCTACGACAGCCGCCGCATGGCGGTCACCCTCGGCATCAATCGCAAGCACGCACAGTGGTTCATGCGGCTCAGCCAACCAGCGCCCGGCCATACCGTCGATCCCTACGTGCTCCGCGGGATGGCCGTCGGACGGCTGAACCAGGTCTGGAGCGGCGACATTACCTACATTCCGCTCTCCGGCGGCTTTCTGTGTCTGATGGCGATCATGGACTGGTACAGCCGCTTCGTTTTCAGCTGGGAGCTCGCCAGCAGGCTCGGAAGCAGCTTCTGTTCGGCGGCGTTTCGCTACGGCCAGCCCGAGATCTGGAACTCCGACCAGGGTTCGCAGTTCACGGAGGCCGGCTTTCCGGCTCCGTTGCAGCAGCGGCAGATCGCGATCCGTGGGGATGGCCGAGACCGGGCGCTCGACAACGTGTTTATCGAACGGCTGTGGCGTGCCATCGAGTACGAGCGGATTACCCGGGCGACTTGACCGACGGACAGCGCCTCTGGGTCGAACTCGACCGCTACTTTCGCTACTACCACACGACGCGGCCTCATGAGGCGCTCTGCTACCTGACGCCGGCCGGCGTGTACTTCGACCAAACAAGAAAGGAGGCACTTTGCATGGGGACGCCATCCCCAAACCCTTGGGATTTATCGCTTGCCGCCGGGATCGACGGGGGCCGGCGGAGCAAGGATCCCGCTCCGCTCGATCCCGGCACTGAGGTCGCGCTCGGGTTCCATCCCTGGATTGCCCTATCCTCCGCTCAGCCGACTCTCACCGTATACTCGTCTTCGGTTCCGCTTCCCGGAGGGCCATAGACCCACCCCGATCACCACTTAAAACATCCCTAGCTTTTTGTTCAACGTTTAGGGTCCGCCTCAAGGCGCTGGTTTGGATCACTATCTCCATTAGAGTCAATCATGCAAATTCTCGAACTCCTCAAGACTCGTGAACCGAAGTTGTTACGGGACCTGTTGGTGGTTACCTGTCTTGCCTCACTTGCCTGTGTGGCGCTCATCGCGATCATCAATTTCGCGGCCGAACAAGCGGCGCTTGCGCGCCCGGTTTCTCCTCGCTTGGTCCTGCTGTATCTCATTGCGTTTACAACGTATTCGCTGGCCAATCGCGGGTCGCTGCGGATGGCGAATCAGTTTTTGCAGGAGCGGCTCGGCGCCTTGCGCGTGGGGATTGCCGACAAAATCCGCCGTGCGGACCTGCGCCAACTGGAACTCGCTGGCGAAGGCGAAATTTACGCGACCATGGCTCAGGATATCAACCAATTACCAGAGAATTTTCCGCTGCTGGTGACGGCTGCGCAGAGCATGTTTTTGCTGCTGTTTGGTTTGCTGTATGTCGCTACAGTTTCGCTGATCTCTTTCCTGGTGCTAAGCGGCGCGATCGCGGCTGGCCTTGCGTTCTTTTTCTGGCGTCGCGCGGAGCTCAAAAAGGTGATGCTCACGGTGCATACCACCGAGGCCGAATTGCTGGATTCACTGACGCATTTTACGGATGGTTTTCAAGAAGTCCGTCTGAATGCGGGTCGCAGCGATGCGTTGTTTCGCCGGTTCGAAGCCATTACGGCAGAATTGGAATCGGTGATTGTGAAGGTCGGCGGGAAGTGGGTTGTGGTCTTGATGTTCAGCAACGCGTTCCTCTATGCGCTGCTGGGCGCCGTGATCCTCGTGCTGCCGCGCTTCTTCCATGGCTACACGGACGTGATTTACAAGGTGGTGTCGGCCGCCATCTTTTGCGTGGCGCCTGTGAACGCTGTGATCTTTACCGCGCCTTTGTATGACCGGGCGAACGTCGGTCTAGCGCATGCGTTCGCGTTGGAGCGGCGCCTGGAAGAAGGCGCGGTTGCGGGTTGGACAGAAGATCCGAAAGTGCTCACCAAGCTTCGTGATTTTCAGAGAATTGAGTTCGTCGACGCGAAGTTCAGCTACCGGGATTCGATCGGTCACGTCACGTTTACGAGCGGGCCCTGGAGCATGACGATTACCCGCGGGGAAATGCTGTTTTTGCTAGGAGGCAACGGCAGCGGTAAGTCCACTGTGATGAAAATGTTAAGCGGACTGTACACGTTGGATTCCGGCGTCATTTTAGTGGACGGAGTTCCGGTAACCGGCGAGTCGATTCTGGCTTACCGGGAGCTCTTCTCTGGAGTGTTTTCTGATTTCCACTTGTTTCGCGAATTGTTCGGACTGCCGGACGTGCCCGCCGAAGTCGTGGACGCGCAGATTCATCGTATGGAGCTGAGCGAAAAAGTCAGTTTCGAAAACGGCGGCTTTTCGACAACTGATCTCTCTACCGGACAACGGAAACGCCTGGCGATGATCGCGAGCCTGCTGGAGGACCGCGAAATCTATCTGTTCGACGAATGGGCCGCCGACCAGGACTCCCATTTCCGCGCTGTTTTCTACAACGAGATCCTGCCGGAATTGAAGCGCCGCGGAAAGACGATTTTGGCCGTCACGCATGACCAGCAATATTGGGATGCTTGTGACCGCCAGGTCGTCATGGATTTGGGCACCATGGCCGCGCGGGCAGAGGGTTAGGAGTACGCTAATGAGAATCGTGGACTTCCTGGCACGCGCTCCCCGCAGAGATCTGTGGGAAATGGGATTGCTGACGGCTGTTGCAGGCCTCAGCAATGCGCTGCTCGTCATGGTGATCAACAAAGTAGCGGCGAGCGTCGCGCGCGGACAGCAGCCAGGCGAATGGCTGCCGGTTACCTTCGTGTCGGCCTTCGGGGTCTATTTCATCTGCAACCGCAAGGCGATGTTGACGGCGAATACGACGATCGAACGGCTGCTAAAAAGCCTGCGGTGCGACGTAGCAGATCAACTGCGCCAATCCTCGCTCACCGCGATGGACCGGATGGGCCGCGGAACGCTGATCTCTATTCTGGCCAAGGAAACCAACCACCTCTCCGTCACCTTCCCTATCCTGATTGAAACCGTGCAACAGGCCCTGCTGTTGCTGGTCTCCACCGTCTATTTGGGAACGCTGTCCATCCCCGCGCTTTTGATGTTTTTGGCGGCCGTGGCGATTGGCGTCGCCGGGCATATCCGCGTGGACCGGAGTTTCCGGGCCACGCAGGAGCAGATCACGGTGACGCAGGCCGCTTTGCTCGACGCAATTCGCGACCTGATTCACGGCAGCAAGGAACTGCGGTTACATCGAGCAAAAAGCGACGCCGTTTACGCCGCCTATCGCAAGCTTTCGCGGTGGGCGGAACGCCTGTTTACGCAGTCCGCCGGGCATTGGTCGTCACAGATCGTGGTGGGCTCGTTTATCTTGTACAACATCCTGGCGCTGGTCGTATTCGTCTACCCGAAATACTTCGAAACTGGCGGCGCCAGCCTGATGCCATTTCGACTGGTTCCAGTGTTGTTGTTCTGCATCGGCGCGCTATCGCGAATTGTCGCCCAGTCCCCGATGTTTGTGCGCGCGGAAATGGGCCTGCAGGCGATCTTTACCGTGGAGCAGGAATTGGCCGCTGGCCGGGGCGCGACCACCGCGGAGGCTCGCCGGCATGCACAGCGATTCCAGGATTTTCGGCAAATTGAATACACCGGCATCCGCTACCCCTATCGCGATGCCTCCGGTGAGGTAGTTTTCCAATCCGGACCATGGAATCTGAAGCTGACGCGCGGCGAGACAGTCTTCCTGGTGGGCGGTAACGGCAGCGGCAAGTCGACGGTGCTGCGCCTCTTGACGGGACTTTACGAGCCGCAAGAGGGCCAGATCACCGTCGACGGCCAGATCGTCGCGCCCGCCGAAATCGCTGGACTTCGAGAGCAGTTCTCCGCTATTTTCGGCGACTTCCATTTGTTCGACCGTTTGTACGGCATGGAGGACGTCAATCCGGACGATGTGAACGCGCTGATCGTCGACATGGGCTTGGGCAAGAAGCTCCGCTACGCTGACGGCCGATTTACGGATCTGCACCTGTCGACGGGGCAGCGGAAACGACTGGCGCTGATTACGGCGCTGCTCGAAGACCGACCCATTTATGTGTTCGACGAATGGTCCGCCGAGCAGGATGTGCATTTCCGCGAGGAGTTTTATACCCGCGTGCTGAGCAGCCTGAAGGCGAAGGGAAAAACGGTGGTGGCGGCCACGCACGATGAGCGGTTCTGGCATCTGGCGGACCGCGTGGTGAAGATGGACCTTGGCTGCATCGTTTGGGAACGCGCCGGGTCCGATCCCCGAGGTGTCGTATGAAAGCGGTTTTGTTTCCCGGTCAAGGAGCGCAACGCGTCGGCATGGGTGGCGCGCTGTTTGAGCGTTTTGCCGACCTTGCGTGCACTGCGGATCAGGTGCTGGGCTATTCGATCCGCCAACTCTGCATGGAAGGACCGCTGGATCGCCTTACGCTGACGCAGTTCACGCAACCGGCGCTCTATGTGGTGAACGCGCTGCGGTACCTGGTACGCCGCGAAGAAGGCTGCAAGCCCGATTACCTGATGGGCCATAGCGTGTCGGAATACGTGGCTCTGTTCGCGGCCGGAGTATTTGATTTTGAGACCGGGCTGCAACTGGTGGCCAAGCGTGGCGAGTTGATGGGGCAGGCGAAGAATGGCGGCATGGCGGCCGTGCTGGGTTTGGATGCGGAGCAGGTGTCCGCGCTGCTTGCCAAGCATGATCTGCGGCGGGTGTTCGCGGCGAATTTCAACACGCCGCGGCAGATTGTGATCTCCGGCGATAAGGACGATATTCAAAGGGCGGAGCCATTATTCGTCGCCGCCGGCGCCACACACTACAAGGTACTGACCGTGGGCGGCGCGTTCCACACGCCCTTCATGCGGGAAGCGCAGGAGCAGTTCCGTGAGTCGATTCGGAAGGCGCAATTCCGGGCGCCGCAGACGCCGGTGATTTCGAACGTGACAGCGCGTCCGCATCGCCCGGAAAGCATCGGCGCACTGCTAACGGAGCAGATCGTAGCGCCGGTGCGTTGGAGTGACAGCATTCGCTACCTGCTGGCGAAAGGCGTCGCGGTGCAGGATTTTGAGGAGATCGGGCCGGAAGGGGTGTCGGTGGTGAAGGCGATGGTGGTGCGGACCCAGTCTGAAGCCGGGCCGTTGGACGCGTCAGCATTGGAGGAACCCATCAAAACGAAACCGGCGGCCAGGAGTGGCTTCCATGCCGAAGCGCTGGGGTCGCGGGCGTTCTGCGAGGACTTCGGATTACGCTATGCCTATCTCACCGGCGGTATGTACCAGGGCATCGCGTCAGTCGATATGGCAGTCGCGATGGGCAGGGCGGGCATGCTGGGATTCTACGGAACGGGTGGCGTCCCGATGGCGGAGATTGAAGCGGCCATCACGACCATGCAGAGCCGGCTGCCGAAGGGCGCGGCATACGGCATTAACTTTATCGCGCATGCCCATTATCCGGAGATCGAAGAGCGTGTGACGGATCTGCTGCTGCAGCATGGCGTCGGGATGATTGAGGCGTCGGCATTTATGGAAGTGACGCCGGCGTTGGTGCGCTATCGGGCGCGTGGTCTGCGCCGCGAGGGCGACAAGGTTCGCTGCACGAACCGGATCATCGCCAAGATCTCGCGGCCTGAGGTCGCAGAGCAGTTTTTGTCGCCGGCGCCAGAACGGCTGTTGACGCGGCTGTTGGCCGCGGGCGCCATCACGCAGGACGAGGCCGCCCTACTGCGCGAAGTCCCAATGGCGGACGCGCTGTGCGTGGAAGCCGACTCCGGCGGTCATACGGATCGCGGCATGCCCTTCGCGCTGCTACCGGCGATTCAGCGTTTACGCGATCAGCACTCGGATCGCTATCCGAAGTTCGGCTGCATCTACGTGGGAGCGGCGGGCGGCATTGGCACGCCCGAGGCAGCGGCGGCGGTGTTCGTGATGGGCGCGGACTTCATCCTGACGGGCTCGGTGAATCAGTGCACGGTGGAAGCCGGGACGAGCGATCTGGTGAAGGATCTGCTCGAAAGCATGAACGTCAACGACACGGACTATGCTCCCTCCGGGGAGCTGTTCGAACTCGGCGCCACGATTCAAGTGCTGAAGAAGGGCATCCTGTTTCCGGCGCGCGCAAACAAGCTGGCGACGCTACACAGGCAGCATGAGTCCCTGGAAAGCATCGATGCCAAGACAAGGCAACAGATGGAGGAGCGCTACTTCAAGCGCAGCTTGGATGACGTCTACACCGAAGTGCGGAAGGCGTATCCGGCCGCGGAAATCGAACGGGCGGAGCGTAATCCCAAACATCGCATGGCGTTGATCTTCCGCCGGTACTTCAAGGATTCCACGCGCTGGGCGCTGGCCGGGGATGCGAATCACAAGGTGGACTTTCAGATCCATTGCGGCCCGGCGCTGGGCGCGTTCAACCAATGGGCGAGTGCCCGCGGCATCGGCGGGTGGCGAAGCAGACATGTGGATCGAATATCGGAGGCACTCATGACGGAGACGGCGGACTTGTTGAGCAAACGCTTGAGGATGATGCTGGGGACGTAACGAGGCCATGGGGAACATCCAAAGCAACCGGCCAGTGGCCATCGTGGGCGCAGCCGTGCGCCTGCCGAAATCCGATACTCTCGACGAATTCTGGGGACACTTGGCCGCCGGTCGTTCCCTCATCTCCCAGGTGCCCGCGCGTCGTTGGGACGCGTCTGCGTTGTATGGCGACCCCAGCAGCGGGCACAAGACGAATAGCATCTGGGGCGGCTTCCTCGACGATGCCGATGCCTTCGATGCCGACTTTTTTCAGGTGTCCCCGCGTGAGGCGTCCTGGATGGATCCGCAACAGCGGTTCGCCTTGGAAATGGCCTGGAGCGCTTTGGAAGACGCGGGCTATCGCGCCAGTGCCTTGGCGGGGTCGCGGACCGGCGTCTACATGGGCGTTTGCCATTGGGACTACGCCGAGTTGCTCGAGAAGAATCTTGCGCATGTCGATGCGTATCTGCCGACGGGCATTGCCTTCTCCGTGATTGCGAACCGCGTTTCGCACTTCTTTGATCTTCGCGGTCCCAGCATCACAAACGATACGGCTTGTGCCGCGTCCCTCGTATCCGTCTATGAAGCCGTGCGTGCGCTGCAGAATGGCGAGTGCGACCAGGCCTTAGCGGGCGGCGTGAACCTCATCTGGTCACCGAACCATTTCGTGGCCTTTTCGAAGAGCGGCATGTTGTCGCGCGATGGCCGAAGCAAGGCGTTCGACGCGCGTGCCGATGGGTACGTCCGTGGCGAAGGTGGCGCGATGGTGTTGCTGAAACCGCTCGATGCCGCCGAGCGCGACGGCGATCCGATTTACGCGGTGATTCGCGGAATTGGAACGAATCACGGCGGGCGCACCAGTTCGCTGACAGTGACGAATCCCAAGGCGCAGGCCGCGTTGATCGCCGATGTCTATCGCGAGGCAGGCGTCAGCACTGAGGCGGTCAGCTATATCGAAGCCCACGGTCCCGGCACTCCGCTGGGCGATCCGATTGAGATTGCCGGGTTGAAAGAAGCCTTCCGCGGCGCGGCGGGTGGGCGCTGTGCGATCGGCTCCGTCAAGACGAATGTCGGCCATCTGGAGGGCGCGGCGGGCGTGACTGGAATGGTGAAGGTGCTGGCCGCTATGCGTTACGGCGCGCTGCCGCCGAACGTTAATTTTCAGTCGCTGAACCCGGCCATTGATCTGACGGGCACTCCGTTCGAGATTCAAGCCACGCTAAAGCCTTGGCCAATGCCTCGGATCGCGGGTGTCAGTTCGTTTGGCTTCGGCGGCACCAATGCGCATGTGCTGCTGGAAGGTTATGCAGTGCAGCTTTCGGAATCGATCGCGGCAAAGGTGATTGTGCCGTTGTCCGCGAAGGATCAGGCTAGGCTGTGCGCCTATGCGGAGCGTCTGGCGCGTTTCCTGGAAACAACAGCCGTCTCGCTGCCCGATCTCGCGTTCACGCTGCAAACAGGCCGCGAACCGATGCCGGCGCGCGTGGCGTTCGTTGTGACAACTCGGGGCGACCTTCTGCGGCAATTGCGCGCCTTCGCCGACGGCGCGGCAATCGCAGTTGAGGATGAGTTGGCAACACAATGGGCGTCGGGCGAACAGGTGTCGTGGCCGGCGATTCCTGGTGCGCGCCGGATTCACGCTCCGAGCTATCCGTTTAATCGCAAGAGGTTCTGGATGGACGAATCCTTAGGTTCTAAAGACGCGGACGCGGTTCTCCATCCGCTGATGCAACGCAACGTTTCAGAGTTAGATGGGCAGCGCTTCCGCTCGCGATGGCGCGGCGGCGAGTTCTTCTGGGCCGATCATCGAGTGAACGGTACGCAAGTGCTGCCCGGCGTGGCGGTTTTCGAGATGTTGCGCGCGGTGCGGGGTGCGGCGACGTTGCAGGTGTCGAACGTGGTGTGGACGCGTCCGGTTACGGCGTCGGACCCTGAGGTAGAACTGTGCCTGCGCCGGACGACGAATGGCGATGTTGGGTTTGAACTGCAGAACGGCGGCGTGGCGCGTGTGCAAGGAACGGTCAGCGAACAGCCTGGCGTGGGGGGGACGTTGGATTTGGCTGCGTTGCAATCGCAGGCGCAAGCGATGAACGTCGCCGAGTGCTACGAGCGCCTGCTGAGCAGCGGTTTGCAACTCGGTCCGGACTATCGGGGCATCGCTGCGTTGTACCGCGGAAATGGCTTCGTCTTAGCGAAACTGCGGTTAGCGCGGCACCTGCATGTTACGTTGGAATCGTGCCCGCTGCACCCGATTCTGCTCGACTCGGCGGTGCAGGCTTGGATCTCGCTCGACACTGAAAAACGCACTGCTCCAGGCGTTCCCTTCGCTTGCACGACATTCACCTCTCATGGGCCAATGGAAGCCTCCATGTGGGCGTACGTACGCCCACATGGCGACTCCGCGATGCGCTTCGATATCGATATCTGCACGGCTAAGGGCGAGGTGCGGGTGTCGTTCCGCAATCTTACTTTGCGCGTTAAGGCAGAGTCCACCGCGTCGCTGGTGTTTGGCTCCGGCGAATGGATGGAAGCGGCGGGCGTGCCAACGGGCAGTCTCGCCGAGGTGCTGACGCTTCCCAGAGCCAATGGCCGCGCGGATGTTGTGGCGCGCCAGTGGTTCGGCCTGGTGCATGGGCGCGTTCAGGAGTGGCTGCGCCTGGGTTTGAAGGAGCGGCGGTCGCTGCTCGTGGTTGCGCCGGGCGATACGCCGCGATACCTCACGGCGCCGCTGGCCGCGTTGCTGAAGACTGCGGCGATGGAGAATCCGAAGCTGTCGGGGTCCGTGGTGCGAACGGATGGCTCCTTTGATGACGAAAGGCGGTTCGCCGGGGGGGGGCGCGAGGTGCGCATTACGGCTGATGGCCAGAGATTGGAGTGGCGCGCGGTTGAGATTCCACCGCCTGCGCCCCAGCCACTGCAGTTCGATCCCGATGGGGTCTATTGGGTCACGGGCGGGCACGGCGGTCTTGGGTTGCACTTTGCGGAACGCTTGGCGAAGTTGGGGGCCAAGCGGATTGTCTTGAGCAACCGATCCAGCGCGAACCACGTGACCATCGGCGCGACGGTATACGATGCACCCTGCGACGTGAGCCATGCGGAGGACGTGCAGCGCGTCGTCGCATGGATACAGAGCAACGTGGGTCCATTGCGGGGCGTTGTTCACGCGGCTGGCGTGCTGCGCGACGGCTATTTGCTGTCGAAGTCGTCGAGCGATGTCGACGCGGTATTCGCGCCCAAGGTCAGCGGAGCGTGGAATCTGATCGAGGCCACGCGTCATCTGCCTTTGCAGTTCCGACTATTGTGTTCCTCGATAGCGGGAGTGTTCGGCAATGCAGGGCAATCCGACTATGCCGCGGCCAATGCGTTTCTGAATGCTCTGGCAGAGGAGAGCCAACTGGCAACCGCGGTTGGCTGGCCGCTGTGGGCGGATGGCGGTATGCGGGTTGACGTGGCCTCACTCGAAGCCTTGCGCAGGCGTTTCGGCACCTTGGCTCTTCCGCTGGAGGAAGGCCTGGCGGCGTTCGAACGCTTCCTCTCCGCGGACCGCGCGTTGTACTCGATCTACTATGGCGACCGGCAAAGGATCACAGAGCTGCTGACTCCGCCTTCCGCACCAGCGCCAGCACCGCCAGCCCCTGGCCCCGGCAGCGCGGAATTGCTCGAGAAGACGCTGCACTATTTGAAGACGCTCCTCAGCGAATCCATTCGCAGGGATGCGTCCGAGATTCGATCCAATCGCAAGTTGGAAGAGTATGGTCTCGATTCCATCGTGATCGTGGAGATGACCAACCGGCTGGAAGAATCGCTGGGGCCGTTATCGAAAACGCTTTTTTTCGAACATGTGGATCTCGATGGTGTTGCGGGCGCATTGCTTGAAGATCATCGCGTTGCGCTGGCCACACTGCTGGGAGTAGCGCCTGATGCGCCGCCAGTCGAAGCGCATCACCGCGCGCCAGTGGCGCCGCCGGAACCGGTGGATGAACGGCATGATGTCGCCATCGTCGGCATGTCGTTGCGCGTGGCCAAGGCTTCGGACCAGGCGGCTTTTTGGGAGATGTTGTCGCGCGGCATACATGGCTTTGAGCCGTATCCCGAGTCACGCTGGAACCATGCGGCGCTGCTGCATCCGGAGCGCGACGTGCCCGGCAAATCCGTAGTGAAGACCGGCACGTTCCTCGATGACATGGACTGCTTTGATCCGCGCTATTTCCGTATCTCGCAGCGCGAAGCGGAACTGATGTCGCCGGAGGTTCGCCTGTTTCTGGAGGCGTCTGTGGAGGCCTTTGAAGACGCCGGCTATTCGCGCGAAACGCTCCAGCAGCGTTATGGCGGGGATGTTGCCGTCATCACAGGATCGATGACCAATGAGTACGACTACTATGGCTTCCAGAACATGCTGGTGCGCGGCGCCGCGGCCAGCGGCAGCTATACGGGCACGCTGCCCAACATGGTGTCGTACTTCTACGGATTCACAGGCCCGTCGTATTTCCTGGACACGATGTGCTCCGGCGCTGCGACCTGCGTGCACGAAGCCGTGCATATGCTGCGCTCCGGCCGCACGCGCATGGCTTTGGCCGGTGGCGTGAATCTGCTGCTGCATCCTCATAAGCTCATCGCTGCGTCGCAGGAACACTTCACGACCAAGACCGCCGAGGTGATTCGCGGCTACGGTCTGGGTGCGGATGGCACCATTCTCGGCGAAGGAGTGGGCGCGTTGGTGCTGAAGACCCTGGCTGACGCGGAGCGCGACGGCGACCACATCTATGCGGTGATTCGCGGCACGGCCGTGAGCAATGCCGGCGTGCGCAATGGGTTCACGGTGCCGAATCCCAAACAGCAGGCGGCGGCGATTGAGGCCGCGATTGCCGACGCAGGCGTCGACCCACGGACCATCACCTATGTGGAAGGCCACGGATCCGGAACGGAACTGGGCGACCCGATTGAGATCAAGGCTCTGACGCAGGCATATCGAAAGCACACGGGGGATTCGCAGTTCTGCGCGATTGGAACGGTGAAGTCCAACGTGGCGCATCTGTTGGGCGCGGCGGCGTTGCCTGGCATTGTGAAGGTGGCGCTGCAGATGCGGCATGGCCAACTGGCGCCATCGTTGCATGCGCAGACGTTGAATCCGAAAATTCCCTTTGAGTCGACGCCATTCTACGTGCAGCGGGAACTCTCCGCGTGGCCGCGTCTGCGCGATGCATCGGGTAAGGAGTTGCCGCGTCGCGCCGGATTGACCTCCATCGGCGCGGGCGGCATGAACGCGCACCTGATTCTTGAGGAGTATCGCAGCGGGTCGCGCGTTGCCGCGGGCGCGGGGCCTTACCTGTTCGTGTTCTCGGCCATGACGGCCACCACACTGCCTGTGGTGGTAGAGCGCTTCTGTTCCTATCTCGCGGACCAGCCGTTGGCCGATGTCGCTTATACGCTCCAGGTGGGCAAGAACGAATTGCCATGCCGTCTGGCCGTTGTTGCGAGTAGCCGGGAAGAACTGTTGATCGCGCTGCGCCAGTTCCTGCGTGGCGACACATCCGGCCCTTGCAAATACACGAGAAGCATTCTGGATAGCGATGTGAAGGTGAGTGCGGCGGAGGTCAGCGAGGCGACGCGGCAGAAGCGCCTGGATGCGCTGGCGGCGCTGTGGACGCAGGGCGTTACGATCTCGTGGGACCTGCTGCATCAGGACACTGCGGCGATGCGTGTCTCTCTACCGGCGTATCCATTTGAACGCGTTCGCTGCTGGTATCCGGAGTTTGCCGATGCTCCGTCGGTGGTGGATCCGCTGGGCTCACGATCAAAGCTGCATCCGCTGGTGGGTAGGAACGAGTCCGATGTGAATGGCCTGCGGTATTCGACGGCGATACATTGGCGCGAGTTGCTGGACTATACGTTCACGCAAAACAAGGTGATTCACCTGCTGCCGACTGCGATGGTAGAGGCGTTGGGGGCGGTTGCGCGGATTGCTGGTCTCTCCGAGGTCGAGAGCATAGGCTTGCGGGCACCGCTATCGAGCGGCGTCACTTCTCTGCTCTATCGCGTGGATGGGCAGCGGATCACGATGGAGGCCGATGGACGCGTTGTTGCGGAGGCGCAGGTCACGGCTGGGCAACGTCGCGGTGCCGTTAGCGTCAACCTGGAAGAGTTTCGCCGGGGCGCGCAGATTCTGGATCGGGAAGCCGTCTACGCGAAGCTTGGCGCTGCTGGTTTTCAGTTTCAGCCTTACCTGCAAGTCGTCGAGACGGCGTGGCTGCACGGTGACCGGGCGGTGTTATGCCGTGTTCCGACGGATGCGCGGCAGCAGAACCACTACAAGCGCGGCACGCTGCTACGGGCGCCCTTGTTGGGGGCTGCGTGGCAGGCGCTGTTGTTAGTCTCGACGGGCGCGGAGATCACGGGCGTCGCATCGCTGAGTGTGGATGGGGCCGACGCGACGTACGTGTTGTTCGATGGCGGGGCGTTGCAGTTCCTCGACGACTCGGGTCGTGTGCAAGCGGTAGTCGAAGGCGTCCAGCTGGCGGGCGCGGTGAAAGTGGAGCTGCCGAAGATGACAACGACCGATGACGCCGTGGATCAAGTGATCCGCGAGATTGCCGCGTCCATTCTGAAGTTCGCTCCGGAACAGTTGGATATGCGCGCGTCGCTTTATGAATACGGGTTTGATTCGATATCCCTCACCCGCTTCGCCAGCGCTATCAACGAGAGGTTCGGAAGCGCAATCACGCCCGCCACGTTTTTTGCTTGTGAAAATCTAGCTGCGCTACGCCAGCACGTAGGTGGTGCGCCCGCTGTTCGCCCCAGCCCTGTCGTTAAAAAGGCGGCCGCGGACGGCGTCGCGATCATCGGTATGGCGACCCGCTTGCCCGGGTCAGCGAATGCAGACGAGTTCTTCGATCACTTGCTGCAAGGGCACGATCTGGTGGGTTCGTTTCCGTATGACCGCTACACAGGCGCCTACCGGAAGCGTTTGGAGTCAGCCGTATTTCCGAAGTTCGGTGGCTTCCTGACTGATATTGACCGCTTTGACGCGGCGTTCTTCAAAGTTTCGCCCGCGGAAGCCGAGCGCATGGATCCGCAGCATCGTCTGCTGCTCGAATCGGCTTGGAATGCCATTGCCGACGCGGGGTATCGCACCGACGAATTGCCAAAGGATCTGGGCGTATTTGTGGGCATTACGGGGCATGACTACGCCAGCCTGCTACAGGCGCATGGCGTGGAACAGGACGGCTACGCGGCGACGGGTAACTCACTGGCGATGGCCGCCAACCGGATCTCGCATTTCTTGGATGTGCATGGTCCGAGTCAATCCGTCGATACGGCTTGCTCCAGTTCTTTGGTGGCTCTCTTGCGCGCCGCCGAGGCGATTCGCGCAGGGCAGTGCCGCGCGGCGTTGGTGGGCGGCGTGAATCTTACCCTGAGCGCGGAGGGCTTTGAGGGTCCGCATCAGGCGGGCATGCTGAGTGCGGACGGCCGTTCTCGGCCGTTCGCCAAAGGCGCCAATGGTTACGTGCGCGGTGAAGGCGTCGTGGTGTTGGTGGTGAAGCGCCTGGCCGACGCGGAGCGCGACGGCGACCGTATTCTGGGTGTCCTGATCGGCGGCGCGGAGAACCATGGCGGACGCGCGGGATCGTTGACGGCGCCCAATTCGAATGCCCAAGCAGAGTTGGTACAGCGCGCCATGCAGGGCATTGACGCGCGGAGCATCGGCTACCTCGAAGCGCACGGCACCGGCACCAATCTGGGCGATCCGGTGGAAGTGAACGGGTTGCGGCTGGCGTACAGCCAGTTATGCGGCGGCGTGGCGCAGCCGCCGTGGATTGGACTGGGTAGCGTGAAGTCGAATATTGGGCATCTGGAGGCCGCCGCGGGATTGGCCGGCGTGGTGAAGGTGCTGCTCGCCATGCGTGCGGGCGAGTTGCCGCCCATGCTGCACTGCGACGAGGTGAATCCGTATGTAGATTTGCAGGACTGCCCGTTCTACCTGGTCCGTTCGCGGCAAAAGTGGGAGCCGTATGGCGAGTACCCAAGGCGCGCAGGAGTCAGCAGCTTTGGCTTCGGCGGCACCAATGCGCACGTCGTACTGGAGGAGTATCCAGCGCAGGGAGCGATTCGCCGCCAGCTATTGCCGCAGCGCGTCTTCGCAGGGCCACGGTACTGGATTCCTGGCGCCAGACCTGTGACGCCGCAGCAGCCGATGCTGTGGGCGCCGCGTTGGAGGGAACAGCCGGTGTCGGCCAGCGCGAAGCGGGCCAAGCGCGTGATCTTCGCGTGCGGTGTGAGCGTGCCGCCGATGGCGGAAGCGCACGTGGTGGATTGCTCTGGAACCTATGAAGAGGCGGCGTCGCGGTTGCTCTCGCTGCTGCAGGAGTGCTTGCTTGAAACCAACTTGTTGCTGCAGGTGGTGACGCCGCTCGACAGTGTGTATGAAGGCCTCGCCGCTATGCTCGAGACCTTCTGTTTGGAGAATCCGGCGTGTGCGGTGCAGTTGGTGTCTACGGACAATGCCCGCGAGATTTTGGGTGAGACTGGCGAGGAACGGGTTCGGTATCGCCATGGGCGGCGGTTCGTGCGGACGTGGGAAGAGTTGTCTCCGAAAGCTGCCGACTGGCCGCCAGGCGCATCGATTTTAATCACGGGCGGCACGGGCGCGGTAGGCCGTTTGATAGCGGCGGATCTTGCGCGCCAAGTGCCAGGAGTTCGTCTGGTGCTGACTGGACAAGCGGAGCGCCACGAGCATCGGTTGGACTGCGGCGATAGCGAAGCGGTGCGGCGGTTTGTGCGCGAGCAGGGTCCGTTCCACGCGGTGATCCACTGCGCCGGGATTCATCGGGACCGCAGCATTGCGCGCAAAAGCGATGCGGAGTTGTGGGCAGTTTTGCGGCCTAAGGTGAACGGCGCGGCGGCGCTGCTCGAGGTCTGTGAAGAGCTGGGGATCGAGCGCCTGGTGCTCTTCTCGTCGCTGGGCGGAGCGTTCGGCAATGCGGGTCAGGTGGACTACGCGGCGGCGAATGGATATATGGACGCGCTGGCGAGTTCGCATACGGGCCGTACGCAGGTGGTTTCCATTGGATGGCCATTCTGGCGTGAAGGCGGCATGAGCGTGGATGCGCGGGGTGAAAAGGCGTTTTTTGAGCGCATGGGACAGCGGCCACTGGAGACGGAAGCGGGACTGGCGGCTTTGCGTGCCGCGGTTGGGAGTGGCGAACGGTACGTCGCGGTAGTTGCCGGCGATGAAGAACGCATTCGCGCATTCTTTGGGCGAAGCGAGGATTCGTCACTGGTGGAGGCGACGGTAGAGAACCTGCGCGCGGTGTTTGGCCGGTTGACGGGCACGCCGCCGCGGCAGATTGAAGCCGACGAACCGTTGGACCGGTATGGCATTGATTCGTTGTTGATCACACAGTTGAACCGCGAATTGAGCGGCGTGACCGGGGATCTGCCCAAGACGCTGTTCTTCGAACA
>JADCJL010000353.1 GCA_020247055.1 Acidobacteriaceae bacterium
AAGGGTCCAGGCCAGCAGCTTCTCGCAGGGCTATGCGCAGGGCGAGGTGGCTGGCCAGGCAGCCGGTGCCGCGTTCGGCGAGAAGTACGGTGGCATCCTCTTCATCGCGTCGCTCGCGCTGTCTATCGGTGGCACGGTAGCCGGGGTGTTGCCAGGAACCCGGAAGAAGTCGGTGGACTAGGCGCATGGCGAGCATGCAAGGCGGAGCGTGCATCGAGGTGATCGGCGCAATCGAGCGCCGAAGCTGCATCAAGTGACGGGTGACACCTGGCCCTCCGTCCGACTCGAACCGGAGTTTGTATGCTGATTCCTGATCCGAGTTTCTCGGCACAAGACGGATTGCACAGGGCGCTCGAGCTTCTAGTCTCGAGAAGAAGTAATCCGGTCGATCTGCCACTCACGCTTCCCGAGTCCGGGTTTGGCGATGCAACCGCACTGGAGATGCTCTCTGGTCACGTTCTGGACAGGGCAGCTCAACTAGGTTCCGCCACTTCTCTGGCGCACATGGATCCGCCGACCCCGTGGATCACGTGGGCCATGGCGCTCTGGAATGCCAGGCTCAACCAGAACATGCTCCATGAAATGACATCTCCCTTTGCCACCCGGGCGAAGGAGTTGGTCTTGAACTGGCTGACACCCTTCTTTGGCATGCAGGGAGGGTACTTCTGCGCGGGATCAACCATCGCCAATCTGACGGGACTCTGGGCTGCCCGTGATGCCGCGGGGGTGAAGCAGGTCGTCACGTCAGAGGCCGCACACATGAGCATCGAGAAGGCTTGCCGCCTGTTGGGTCTTGAACTTGTGAAGGTTCCAGTCGACAGGCAAGGGCGCCTGGATTGCGAGCATCTTCCGGACCTTGACGGCGCGTGCCTTGTACTCACCGCGGGGACCACGGCCACAGGCGCGATCGATCCGCTGTATCTGGTCGGCGCAGCGAAGTGGACGCACGTCGATGCTGCATGGGATGGTCCGCTCCGACTGAGTCAGGCTCACTCCGCGCGACTGGACGGCATTGAGAAGTCCGATCGCCTCGAGTTGTGGGGCAGACCCCAGACGGCAGTCAATGTATTCCGCCCCGTATACTCATCGACTGCTGCGCTGGTGCAGGCCCTGCCGCCAGGCATGTTGTCAACAAAGCTGCGTACTGGATGGACAGACGTGGGCGCGTTCGGTGGCGGCAAATCCGTCTGTCGATATGGATCTCATGATTGGGAGAATACTGGCTGCGCAGCCATGATCACCCATTCAGCGAACCGTAATCGCGAGGCTGAGCCACCCTCCGATCCCAACAGCGAAGCGTGACGAAAGCGAATCTGATGCCCAACCCTGCGTTGAACCGCCGATGAATGAGCTCATCTCCGCGCGGTTCATGTTCGTGACGAAGTGGGTCTTCCCGTTGCTATGGTTCAGCTTCCTGGCCTGCTTCCTGGCGCTCTCAGTGCCAGGCGCGCGATTTCCAGAAGACTTCATGTTCGTCGCCGTGCCACTCGCGATGGCGGGTATGGGGTTCTATTTCTTCAAGACCTTCATATGGGATATGGCTGATACCGTCCACGATCAAGGTACCCACCTGATCGTCCGCAGAGGCCGGCTGGAAGAGCGCATCGCCCTGGAAAACATCATGAACGTAAACTTGATGCCGATGATGAGCCCGCCAAGAGTGACCCTGCGCCTGGTGACTCCTGGAGTCTTCGGCGACCACGTATCGTTCTCGCCGAAAGCCAGGGCAGCTGTATTCATGTTTGCCCCAAAGCACCCGATCATCGGCCAGCTCATCGAGAGAACATATGCTGCGCGCACAAAGGGGACAGCCTGACCCGATGCGACCTCTGGAGGTATCTCGCTGCGATCACGTTGCGTCGAACAAAGGACGATCGGTGGAAGCGTGGGCGCTCAGTCGATCCTGACGTTCGCCTCCTTGGCTACCCGCGACCACTTCACCGCCTCCGCCTTGTAGAACGCCGCGAACTCCTCAGGCCTGTTGCCCACGACGATCCCGCCAAGGTCGAGGATGCGCGCAGCCATGTCGGGTGCCTTCAGCCCTGCAGCGAGGGTGGAACTCATGTGCTCCACGATGTCGCGCGGCACGCCGGCCGGCATCACGATGCCCTGCCACGAGCTGGCGTCGAAGCCCTTCAGGCCGGCTTCGTCGATCGTGGGCACGTCGGGCAGCGGGGGGAAGCGCACACGCGTCGATACGCCGAGCGCGCGCAGCTTTCCCTGCTTGACGTAGGGCATCGCGCCCACCGCGATGCTGAACGATGTTTCCACCCGACCGGACACCTGGTCGACCAGTGCAGCGACAGCGCCCTTGTACGTGATGTTCACGATGTCCGTACCAGTCTGCTGCTTGAACATCTCCATCGTGAGCTGCGGCGTCACGCCGACGCCAGTGGAGGCGTAGTTGAGCGCACCCGGCCGCTTCTGTGTGAAGGCGATGAAGTCGCGCGTGGTCCTCACCGGCAATGACGGGTGGACCACCAGCAGCATGGGGAGGATCGCGAGCAGAGTCACGTGCGAAAAGTCGCGCGTACCGTCGAAGGTGACGGTGCTGGAGATGCCGGGTGCGACCGCCTGAGCACCCGACACGGTGCAGAAGGTGTAGCCATCCGGAGGTGCCTTCGCGCACAGGGCGGTGCCGAGATTGCCGTTGAAGCCGGGGCGGTTGTCCGCCACCACCTGCAGGCCCCAGGCCTTGGTGAGTATGGCGCCGGCCGTACGTCCCATGATGTCGGTGGGACCACCCGGCGGGTAAGGCAGGATCAGCCGCAGCGGCTTGGACGGATAGGTCTGCGCCTGAGCCGGAAGCACGAGGGTACCCATCAGGGCGACGGTCGCAGCGAGCAGCGTCTTCATGGTCTCCTTCCTCCAGCGTTCATCGGCACGGCAGTTCGATCGCGGCCGCAGCGTCCTTGACCACGATGCTTCCATCCGCCGTGACGACATCGAGCGCGCACAGCGCAACGGGCCGTCCCGACTCGACGGCAGTACCCGAAACAGTCCCGGTCACCGAGATGCTGTCCCCGACATGGACCATCGTGCGCAGTCGGTAGGCCAGCCGCCGCACGAACGCGTCGGGACCGCCCCAGGCCATCAGCTGGCGCGCAAGCAGTGCGCCGATCATCTGGCCATCCATGAAGGGCGCATGCCTTCCGCGCTCGGCCACGTAGGCAGCATCGTAGTGGTAAGGATGGAAGTCCCAGGTCGCGGCGGCATAGGTCACCAGC
>JADCJL010000354.1 GCA_020247055.1 Acidobacteriaceae bacterium
GAACCCGCGAATCTTCACCTGCTCATCCTTACGGCCATGGAACGCAAGCAGGCCGTTAGCCCCAGGCACAAACGACGCGCGATCACCCGTCCGGTACAGCCGGCCCGCCGAGAACGGATTCGGCGTGAAGCGCGAGCGCGTCAACTCTTCAGAGCCTTGATACGCCGTACCCAGGCAAGGTCCTCCGATATGCAGTTCGCCCGTCACGCCTTCCGGCACCAGATTGCCGTACTGGTCCAGAATGTAGATTTCGCGAGCGGGGAACGGACGGCCAATCGGAACGGACCGCGCCGCCGCATCGGCTTTCGTCACCTCATGATAGGTGCTGGTAATGGTCGCTTCGGTGGGACCGTAGACATTCAGCAGCCTCACCGTTCCCAGTGGGCTCGCCTGCCAGAGCCGCACCGTATCTGGCGAAAGCGATTCGCCGCCACAGAGCAGCAGTCGTAGGTCATGGGAGGTCGCGCCTGCCGGCCAAGCCAATAGCAGTTCGTGCAAATATGCCGGCGGAAGATCCGCTACGGTGATTCTTTGTTTGTGGATCAGACGCTCGAACGCGCTGGGCGTCCAAAGATCGTGCGTGCGCATGACAATAGTCGCGCCCCGCATCAACGCGGGCAGAAGTTGCTCCAGTGCAGGGTCAACAGAGTGGGCGGAGAACTGCAGCACGACATCGCGGCGCGTGATGCCGTAGGCTCGAACTGCCGCCATGCAATGTGTCGCGAGCGCGGCGTGCGAGACGACAACGCCTTTCGGCCGTCCCGTAGAACCTGATGTGTAGATGATGTAGGCGTCGCCGGACAATGGCGTTCGATATCGCGCCGGCTTGGCCGAGCACCGTTCGATGGCCTTCTGCGCGCGCGAGAGCAGAAGAAGACGTGCCGGTGGAACGCTCTTCAACGCCCCGGCCGTGGAGTCATCCGCAATCACCAGCGCCGCGCCCGAGTCCCGAATCGTGAACGCCAGCCGCTCCGCCGGCCAAGCCGCATCGAGCGGCACCCACACACATCCCGCTTTCCACACCGACAGCATCACCGCGATGCACTCCGGCGCGCGCCCCAAACAAACGGCGACGCGCGCACCCGGTTGCAATTCCCTCTGACGCAGATAGTTCGTCAGGTGATTCACTCGCTTCGCAAACGCCGAGTAGGTCCAGGACTCCTGATCCGTGACAATAGCGACAGCATTGGGCACCGCGGCAGAACGCCGGTCAATCGAACTACAGACAGAGACCCGAGCCGGTCGCAACTCCTCCCCGCGGCTCCACTGCGCTAGGATGTTGTCGCGCTCCGGCTGCGTCAGCATCTGCAGGTCGGCAACGCGTTGCCGCGAGTTCGCAACAACTGCGCCGAGCAACCGCATGTAGTGGGCAAGCATGCTCCGGACGCTGGAAGCGTCAAACTGCTGCTCGTCGTAAACGGCGACAAGACTGCTGGCATGAACTTCGAGTCCGAACGCGGCGTCGCCCTCCTGCCGAATCTCGGCCAGATGCTGTGTGCCGGGCAGTTCCAGTGAGTTCAAAAAGCTTTGGTAAGAGAAAGTGGCATGGAAGAGCGGCGCCGCCAACGCATCGCGTTTCATGTCGCGCAAAAGGCGCGCGAGTGGATACTGCGAATGGTCCAGTGCAGCCGAGAATGTAGTTTGCAACGCCCTCAGATAATCGGCCACCGGGTGTGCCCCCGCTGGCGCGATACGGATCGGAAGAACGTTCGCGAAGTAGCCGATCGTTTCCTGAAAACGGCTCTGCGGCCGGGCCGCGGCCGGTACGCCGACAACGAACTCCTCCGCATCGCAGTAACGCGACAGCAGGATCGCAAAGGCTCCCAAAAACAAAACCGAGGCGCTAACTCCAAGCTCTGCAGAGAACGATTTCACCTGAGCAACCAGGCCCACCGGAAGTTCAACGTCGAGACTCGCTGACGATCCGGCGATTGCAAGATTCAACGTCGGCACTTCGCGCGAAAACTGATTCAGCCACCAGTCGCGATCGCGTTCCGCCGCCGAAGAAGCCAGGTATTGCTGCTCCCATTCCGAGAACGACGCGAACGACGCCGCAACAGGCTTCTCTAGCTCCTCGCTGTGACCATAGGCCTGCCAGAAAGCCATTGCGAACACAGCTGCGGAGATGCCATCAAACACGATGTGATGAACAACAATTAGGAGAATCGGAGTCAAACCGTCGAGCAACTCGAAGCGAATCGGGACGGCCTCTTGCAAATCAAACGGGGTGGCTGCCCGTTGCCGAGCGAATGCCATCGCGTCCATCAAAGGCGGAACTTGCAACACTTGAAGCCTCGCGGCGCGCTCAGCCGGCCGCAACTGTAAGTCACCATCGACGATCGTGCCAAGAATCGGATACGCATTCACAATCCAGCTACAGGCCCTCTCCAAGGCGTCAAGATTGGGGTGCTCCACCGCAAAGGCAAGCGGCACATTGTAAACGGCGGACGAAGGGTACAGTTTCTGAAACACCCACAACGCCCGTTGGCCCTCCGTCAGCGCGCAAGGAAACTCGCGTTCGGGCCAGTGCCCGTTCCTGGCCGCGGGCTGAATTCCGCCAACGTAAGAAGCCAGGGTGGCAGGCGTGGGGTGGGCGGTTAAGTCCGCGTAGCGAATCGGAACGCCTGTGGATTCAGAAACCGCGTGGATCAACCGCTGCGACGCCATGGAATCCATACCAAGGGATTGAAAGGAGTCCGTCGCCTGCACAGGTACTCCCAATTCCTCTTGCAGTAAAGAAACAATCCGTTCTGGCAACGTCGCGGGCGCTGGAT
Organism: Acidobacteriaceae bacterium; assembly: GCA_020247055.1. Classification (GTDB taxonomy): domain Bacteria; phylum Acidobacteriota; class Terriglobia; order Bryobacterales; family Bryobacteraceae. Next base: position 2,775 of record JADCJL010000354.1, read on the forward strand.
TAGCATCCTTCGATACCAACAACCAATACCTCTCCCGCTGCAGCGGGTACGGCGGCAATGGCAGCGGCGCGCCTCGCAGAATTCCCGATGGCTCGTCCACCTCGGTATGCAGAGGATGCCGCTCGGGAGCCGCCAACGCATCGAGCAGTTGCTGCCGGTTGCCCGCCGTGATCACCCGGACGCATTCCATCCGGGTCCGACGCTCCTCGAGCGTATAGGCGAGCCGCGGTAGTGACAACGCTGCATGGCCAGCGACATAGTCATGGATCGTCTCCATCCACTGGGCCAGACGCTCCTCGCTGTGAGCCGAAAACACGAACCGCCAAGGAGGACCGGCCATTGACTCTTCGGACGCCACCGTTGCCGGCGCCTCCTCCAAAATCAAATGCAAATTAGACCCACCAGCGCCAAACGAACTGATCGCAGCGCGACGCGGTGCGCCATTTGGCGGAGCCCAATCCGTTAGGGAGGACTGCAAAACGAATGGCGTGCCGTTGAGATCGATGTGAGGATTGGGATGCCGCGTCGGAAGCGTAGGGGCAAGCTTGCGACGATCCAACTGGAGAATCACCTTGGTCAACTGCGCCATTCCCGACGCGGCTTCCGCATGGCCCATGTTGGACTTCACCGTCCCTAGCGCGCAGAATCCGACATCTCTGGTGAAGCTGCGAAACGCCCGTGTCAGTGCCCGGACTTCCATCGAATCGCTTAACGCCGAACCTGTCGCCGCGGCCTCAACATAGCTCACCGTTCGGGGATCAACTCCTGTCGCGCGAAAGTTCTCCTCGATCAAGCGGGCCTGTGCCTCTGCACTCGGCGTCATGAATCCAGCGGAGTGTCCGCCATGATTCGCCGCGCTGCCTTTAATGACAGCCAAAATCCGATCCCCATCGCGACGCGCGTCCACCAAAGGCTTCAGCAATACGGCGCCGACTCCCTCAGCCGGCAGGTACCCATCGCCATCGGCAAAGCTGCGCGAATCCGGACTGCTCCCCAACAGCCCTGTGCGGCTCAACGCCCGGTACTTATTCGGATGAATGGATATATTCACGCCACCGGCGATCGCGAGTTTGCACTCGTCAGCCTGCAGCGCGCGGCTTGCCAGATGAACCGCGTGCAGCCCGGAAGAACACATGGTGTCGAGCGCCACGCTGGGTCCTTGTAAGTCGAAGTGGAACGAGACGCGGTTTGCAATTGACGCATAGGACGACATCGAAACCAGCGCCTTCTGATCCGGGTCCGCCTCGACGGCGTGATACTGCTGCGACATCGCTCCCACATACACGCCGACCCGAGAACCAAACGCCTCGCGGAGATGAGCATTGGTATAACCCGCGCTCTCCAATAGCCGGAAAACATTCTCCAGAAACAGACGTTCCTGCGGATCCATCAGTGCGGCATCACGCGGCGACACGCCGAAGAACGAAGCATCGAACCGGTCCACGTCGGACAGAAAACCGCCCCACTTGCAGTACGTCGAAGCGCTGGAATTTGCGTCCCAGCGCTCGTCCGGAATCTCGGTGATACAGTCACGGCCCTGCTGCAAAAGGTCCCAGAAGTCGTCGATGGTATCCGCGCCAGGGTAGCGCCCGGCGATGGCAATGATCGCGATGTCCTTCCCGCGCTCCACGACAGGCCCGGCAACCGCCGGCGCCGGCACGATCTCATTCAAGTGAGCAGCCAACAAATCAATTCGTGGATACTCCAGCAACAGCGTTGGCGGCAGCTTACGATCCAATTCCTTGCTTAATGACTCGATCACGTCCATGCCGGTCACCGAGTCCAAACCATAGCGGTCCAGGGTTTCGCTTGCACGCAATTTCTCCGCCGGCACCTGCAGCACACGCGATAGATGATGCCGGATACGACCCGTGAGATCGTCCCGTTGCGGCGGCGGCGCTGGAGCCGCGACGACTTCCGGCGGACGCAACGCGCGGCGCAATCGGTCGCGCTCGCCATCCAGAATTACCAACTGCGACTCATTAAAGCCGAATGCGGCGCGCAATGCCGCCATTCCCGCGTCCGTTTCCAATGGCACAACGCCGAATCCGCTCCGCATGCCCTCGATCACGGACTCTTCAAGTCGCATGCCGCCAGCGTTCCAATACGGCCAATCCAGCGAGATCGTGCGGCCATAGCGCTCGCCGCGTTCCACCTGACGGTTACGACGCGCAGCGAACGAATCCAGAAAACCATTGGCCGCCGCATAGTCGCACTGCCCGGCGTTGCCCAATGCTCCGGAGATGGACGCGAACAGAAGCACGAAGTCCATTCGGCATCCGGCGGTGGCGGCATCCAGGTTCAAAATGCCATCCACCTTTGGCGCCAACACCTCGCGGAACTCCGCCGCCGACTTGCGGACCAGTCGCCTGTCGCGCAGAATCCCCGCAGCGTGGATCACGCCGTCCAAACGGCCATGCCGCTCGAGGATCTCTCGAATCAACCCGTCCATTTGCGGCCGATCCGTCACATCCACTTGCCTGTGCTCGACGACGCCGCCGCGCGTGGTAAGCCGCGCCCGCGCCGGCTCCCCCATGGGCGACCGGCTGGTCAGCCAAAGTACGGGCCGCCGGACGCTGGACGCGATCTCTTCTGCGAGCAGCAGCCCAAGACCACCAGCGCCGCCCGCAATCAGATAGACGCCGCCATCTTTCCAAGGCATTGCTACGTTACGCTCCGGCGTCAACTCGCGCCATTCCCGTACTTGCCTCTGGCTGCCTTTGGCGTAACGAATATGGGTGTCACCGCTTGACTGCTCTGCGGCCAAGCGGCCAGCAAGGTTCGCCGCAGCGCCGTCCCACTCCACGAGTTGGCACTGGACGGAGGCATGCTCCCACTGCGCCGTTCGCAGCAATCCGCCCAAGCCGGCGAGCTCACTGCCAGCCGGGACCACCACTTGCAGCAAAGCGCTTTTAGGGCGCTGCTTCACGATGTCCTGCACCACCCCCAGCAACTCCACAGCAGCGCTGGTGTAGTCATCGCTCGGTATCCGGATACCGTCCGTGCCCGCAGAATCAACGCCGGCGAACACAGTGACAACAGAGTCTGGCCTTCTAGAAGGTTGGGCCGGTTGCGCCCGCCAGGACGGAGCAAACAACAGTGGTAGCATCATCGGCGAAGCCGCAGGCATCGGCGCCCAAAACCTTTCCTCCGCGAACGGATAAGTGGGCAGGCTGACACGCGTGGCTCCAGCCTCTCGCAACGCCGCCCAGTCTGACTTCCCGTGCTCCATCCACTCTCGCGCAACTCGGCAGAGTGGATCCCGGCCCGACAGCGAAACCTCCCGGTTTTTCAAATACGCCGCGATCTGCGCCTGTAGATCCGCGAGCGTGGAAGCCACGACCGCGACCCGCTGCGCAAACACTTCCCGACCCTCCTGCAGCACCCGCGCGATCGCTGGCAAGTCCTGATCCGTATACCGCGCGGAAGCCGCCATGTGCCGCTGGAGAAGCGCAGTGAGTTGTTCCTCATTGTGCGCGGAGAAGGGGAATACTCGTGGCCGCTGCCCAACCTCCAGACGCCCCGGCGACTCGTACGCCTCTACAATCAAATGCACGTTGGACCCGCCCGCGCCGAACGCCGAGATCCCGGCCAGTCGAGCGCCGGACCCAGGGCGCGGCCACGCCTCCAAGCGCCGCTGTACCCGAAAGGGCGAACGGGGAAAGTCGATAGCAGGATTCAACGTCTCCGAGTGCAACGACGGCGCCAGCATCCCGTGCTTCATCTGCAGCAGCACCTTGGTCAACCCGGCGATACCGGCAGCACTCTCGCAGTGCCCAATGTTCGACTTCACAGATCCAATCGCGCAAAACTCCCGTTCCTGCGTATGGGCACGAAACGCCCTCGAAAGCGCCGCAATTTCAATCGGGTCGCCCAGCGACGTTCCCGTGCCGTGGCCTTCGATGTAACTGATGGCGCGCGCGTCCACACCACCTCGCTCCAGGGCCGCCGTGATCACAGCCGCCTGCGCATGCGGATTCGGAACCGTATAGCCATTCGTCTTGCCGCCGTGGTTCAATGCCGACGCGCGGACTACGCCATAGATCTGGTCGCCATCTGCGATTGCGCGCTCCAGCGGCTTAAGAATTACGGCGCCCGCACCTTCACCCGGCACGTAGCCATCACCGCCGCGCCCATAGCTTTCGCAACGGCCTGTAGTCGACGTGAAGCGGCCCTGCGCCAGCGTCAGGTACTTGTTCGGATGCAGGTTGAGATTCACGCCGCCCGCCAGCGCCACCTGGCAACTCCCGGCGCGCAGGCTTTCACACGCCAGATGAATCGCCGTTAGCGACGAAGAACACATTGTGTCTACCGTTAGGCTGGGACCATGAAAGTCGCAGAAATAGGACACCCGGTTGGCGATCGACGCGGCGCTGCTCGACAGCACCGTCGGCCGGCCCGCGGCCGTCATCTCCGCGCCCCACAGTTGATACTCCTCATACATCACGCCGACAAACACTCCGACATTACCGCCCGCCATCGGCGCCGCAGCGGGAGCCAGGGTGGCGCGCGTATAACCCGCGTCTTCCAGGGCTTCCCAGGCGCACTGCAGAAAGATGCGTTCCTGTGGATCCAAGAACTCCGCCTCACGCGGCGAGACGTTGAAAAACAGCGGGTCAAAGCATTCGGCGTCGTCAATAAATCCGCCCCACTTGCTGTTCGTCTTCCCCGGCGCGCGGGATTCCGGATCATAGTAGCGGCTATGGTCCCATCGCGACCGCGGAACCTCCGTGATGCAGTCCCGCCCCCGCGCCAAATTCTCCCAGAACTCATCCAGATTCCGAGCACCCGGATACCGGCCTGCAACGCCAATAATCGCGATGGCGCCCTGCGCCGCGGGCTTAGCCTGCACCTTTGGCGTAGCTGGGGCCGGATGCTCCTCATCCAGATAGCAGGCCAGTTGCTCAATGGTCTGGTACTCGAAGAACAGCGTCTTCGATAACGGCCCATACTCGCGCTCCAGGCGATCCGTCAGCTTCCCGATCATCATGGAATCAAGACCGTACGCTTCGAGCGGTTCTTCCGACGAAATGGAGTTCCGGCTGACGCCCGATTCATCCGCCACCAGTTGCGCCAGTAAAGCTCGCGTGTCGCGAACGCGCTGTTGCCGCGGAGGCTGCGGTGACGGCGCGGTCATCGTCCGCAGCGAGAATCCACGCGCTCTGACGCAGACCCTTCCATCGCCATCCGCTAAATCAATATCGAACCTGCGAATGGAGGCGCCCGCGGAGAGCGTGTCCCGGACATGGACCCAGATCTCGTCCCCAGTGGGCCGCATCACCTCCAGCCTTTCTAAAGCAAACGGCACCGCTGTCTCTGATCCGAGTCCCCGCAGCAACAGCGCGCACGATTGAAACGCGCCGTCGAGCATCACAGGGTGCAGTACAAAGTGAGAGGGTACGGTCTTTGGTAGATGCAGTTTGGTCAGCGCATCCACCTCACCGGCGAACGCCTGCTCTACCGGTCGGAAGCTAGGGCCATAGGCAATGCCCGAGGGCTCGAATACCGCATAGAACTCCTGCGCGGTGATCTGTTCCCGACACCGCGACCGTACCGCCGCGATATCAATGTGCCCGCCTTCTTCCGCACCCGCGGCGATAAAGCCCTGAAGATGAACCGTATCCTGGCCCGTCACGAAACGGAAGCCGCCCTTGGCCGCGTCAAGATCCACGCGCGCCGTCACCGGTTGACTCTCCACGATCACCGGCTGCCGCCATAAAATCTGCCGCATCGTCACCGGCACAGCCTCGCCGAACGCGGTACGCACTAACTCCAAACTCATGGCGCCTGGCAGCACGGATTGCGAATGAATGCGATGGTCCCGCAGATAGAAGGCCGCCGGATCCAGCACGGTCCCCGCTGCTGGCCGCGTCGGTGCAAATGGATACGTCGGCAAATGCAGCAGCCGCCGTTGTCCACGCTGGAACATCGCGTCCAGATCCAACTCGCCGCCATTCACCCAATGCTTACCCATCGCCTCCAAGGAGCTTCCGGCTATCGCGGGCGCGGTGGCTCTTCGCTCCACGCACCCCGTCAGGACGCCGCCGGCTTGCCCGTTCGCAAAGGCCCGCAACTTCGACTGCAACTCCGCCGCTGTCTGCACGACCACAGCCAGCCGGTGCTTCATCGCATCGCGACCCGCCAGCAGGGTATACGAAACATCCTGCAGATCCGCATCGCTATAGCGTCCGCCAAAACTGTCCGCCAGTGACCGTGCCAGCGCACGCAGCTGGTCCTCCTCAC
>JADCJL010000355.1 GCA_020247055.1 Acidobacteriaceae bacterium
CGATACCCTCGCTCCGTACACCATCTTTGTCAGCTTCAAGGACATCGGCGTCGATCTATACCCGGAAGGGATCCTGCTCTCCGAGGTGCCCTTCGGACAGGGGTATCTCGATCTCGCCGGCATCGTCGCGCGCTTCCAGAAGAAGGATCCAAAGATGCTGTTCCAGTTGGAGATGCTGACGCGCGACCCGCTGAAAGTGCCGATCTTTACCGAATCGTATTGGAAAGTTTACGACGACCGCAGCCCGGTGCCGCCCCGCGACCTGGCGATGTTGATCTCCTGGATCCGCAACCATCCCCCGAAACAGCCGCTGCCCCAGACCACGGGCCTGTCTCCCGAAGGCGTTCTAGCTCTCGAAGACCGGCTGAACCAGGAGTGCATCGACTACGCCCGCGCCTATCTGCCGTCTCTGGCCTGACCGACGATGGGCAAGCGCGCCGTACCCTGGTTTTTTGCTCTCGCCCTGAGCCTATGCGCCCAGCCGGGTAAGCCCGGCTATCTGGCCCGCTGCGCCGGCTGCCACGGGGAAGACGGTAGCGGCGGCGGCCACGGGCCGGGGTTTGTGCAACTCGCCACTCCGCGCGCGACGGCTCGCGCTCAGCTTAGCGACATTCTCCGGCACGGCATCCCGGGCACGGCCATGCCCGCCTTCGCGCTGCCGCCGGCCGAACTCGAAGCCATCGCCGATTACACCTGGTCGCTGAAGACCGCGGCACCGGCCGCGCCGGCCGCCACCAACGGCGATGCGGCCCAGGGGGAGCGCGAATTCAACGCCCGCTGCGCCCGCTGCCACATGGTGCGCGGCCGGGGCGGCGTGCTGGGGCCGGATCTCACCACCGTGGGGAGGGACCGCACCCCGGCGCAGTTGTTGACAGCGCTGCGCGGCGGCGCCGGCTCGTCATTGACCGTCAAGCTGCGCGATGGCCGCGTCCTCCGCGGCATCGCCCGGAACCGCAGCCCGTTCGATCTCCAACTCCTCGATGCCGATGGCCAACTGCACCTGCTGCGGAGCGAGCAGATGGCCTCGGCCCTCGACGGACCATCGTTCATGGAGCCCGTGCGCGGCGACACCGGCCATCTGCTGGCCTACCTGGCCACGCTCCGCGAACCGGTGGGCCTCGCCCCCGGCGCCACGCTCGGTCCGGGGATCCCCTTTGCCGATATCATTCGCCCGCGGCCCGGCGAATGGCCCACTTACAACGGCTTACTCAGCGGCAACCGTTTCAGCCCCCTCGCACAGATCCGCCGCGCCAACGTTAGTAAGTTGGCGCCCCAATGGATGTTTCCCTTACCCGGCGCCCCGGGAAGCCTGCAGACGACCCCGCTCGTCGTCGACGGCATCATGTATGTCTCGAGCGTCAACGAGGTCTACGCCCTCGATGCCGGTACGGGACGCCCCATCTGGCACTTCCAGCGGCCGCGCACCAAGGGCCTCGCCGGCGACGCCGCCAGCGGCCTGAACCGCGGCGTGGCGGTCCTGGGCGACCGCGTCTTCCTCGCCACCGACCACGCCCATCTGCTGGCGCTCCACCGCGCCACCGGGCAGCTTCTCTGGGAGGTCGAAATGGCCGATTACCGCCAAAACTACGGCGCCACCGGCGCTCCGCTGGTGGTCAACGACCTTGTCATCGCCGGCATCTCGGGCGGCGATGAGGGCGTCCGCGGCTTTCTCGACGCCTACCGCGCCACCACGGGCGAGCGCGTCTGGCGCTTCTGGACCATTCCAGCCCGCGGCGACAAAGAGGCCGCCACCTGGCGGGGCAACGCCCTCGAACACGGCTGCGGGACCACGTGGCTGACCGGAACCTACGACCCTGAGACCCGACTGCTCTACTGGCCCACCGGCAACCCCTGCCCGGATTACAACGGCGATGAGCGGGTGGGCGATAACCTTTACACCGACTCCGTCGTCGCGCTCGACCCGGCCACGGGCAAGTTACGCTGGCACTATCAATTTACTCCCCATGACCTGCACGACTGGGACGCCACCGAACCACCCGTGCTCGCCGATCTCGATGGCCGCAAGTTACTCGTGCAGGCCAACCGCAACGGCTTTTTCTACACGCTCGACCGCGTCACCGGAGAGCTCCTCCGCGCCAAACCCTTCGTCCGGAAACTGACGTGGGCCAGCGGGATCGGCCCCGACGGCCGGCCGGTTCTGGCTCCCGGCCAGGAGCCCGTGGCGGGCGGCCAGCGAACCTGCCCGTCGGTGGCCGGCGCCGCCAACTGGACCTCAACCGCATTCGACGAACGGTCCGGCCTCTACTACTTCTTCGCGCACGAATCGTGCACGATCTACTCCAAGCGAGCCGAGCCATGGCAAGCCGGCCAATCCTTCTACGGAGGCACCACGCGCCGCTCGGCGGCCGATGGCGGCGAGAAGATCCTCAAGGCCATGGACCTTCGCACGGGCGAGGTCGCCTGGGAGATTCCCAATATCGGAGGGAGCATTCTGGGCAGCGGCGTCTTGGCAACCGCCGGCGGCCTGGTCTTCTACGGCGATGGCCGCGGCGCCTTCGTTGCCGCCGACGCCAGCAACGGAAAACTCCTCTGGCACTTCAACACGGGGGCGAACTGGCGCGCCGGCCCGATGACCTACACCGCCGGCGGCCGGCAGTTGGTCGCCGTTGCCGCCGGAAACACGATTCTCGCTTTCGGCTTACCGTCCGAGTAATGCTTTAGCGGACCATGCCGCGCCTACGGAGGTGGCCAAGCAGGTCGGCGTAGCCCGTGAACTGTTCGGCGTCGATGCCGGCCCGGCGCGCCCCTTCGACATAGTCGGCAATGTCGTCGGTAAAGAAGCATTCGTGCGGTTCGGCGTCGGCGTGCGCCAAAGCAGCGGCGTAGATGCGCGGATCGGGCTTCATCGCCTTGACTTCGTGCGAAAGAACCAGGTGATCAAAGTGGCGCAGGATCCCGTAGTGTTGCCGCACCATGTCGATATGAATGGCGTTCGTGTTCGAGAGCACCAGCAGGCGGTAGCGGCTCTTCAAGTCGATGACGAGTTCGTCCGGGATCAGCGTTTCGGGCAGAAAGATCGAACTCCAATGGCGGCAGAAGTCCGCATAGGAGCCTCGAAAATCGATCAGGCCGCTTACGGCGCCGACGAACTCCTCCGGTTCCACCAGACCGGTTTCAAGACGCGTCACCAGATCGGTGGCGCCAATCCGCGCGCGGATCTCAGCCGCCGGCAGTTGGCAATCGGCGGCAATGGCCCGGTATCCCCGTTCGAAATCAAACGGAATGATCACTTTGCCGAGGTCGAAGATGATAGTGCGCTTGGGGTGCATTCAGGTCAGCATAGCCCAAGCGGGTGCCTTAGTGGATCTCCGCCCGGGCGATTAACGGCGCCCCGCCAGCCACGGGCGATTTCGGCGCCGGTCCCTGAGTAGCAGAAAGCATATCTCCCAGCCGCAAAACGTCGTTCGGAGCCGCTTGGGCCCACTCGACGACGCGCGGTAACGTACCCACCCGCAGTCCAGCCGCCAACAGCTTGGCCGGTAGCGGCGGGCTGATCAGATAACCCTGCACATCATCGCATTGCAGCGAGGAGAGCGTCCGCAACTGTTCCCGCCGCTCCACCCCTTCGGCAATGACTCGCATCTTCAGATCGTGAGCCAGCGTAATCAGCCCCTTGGCAATAGAGCGCGTCCGGTTGTCGGTAGCCAGATCCGCCACAAAACACCGATCGATCTTCAGCGTCTGGAAGGAGAACTGGCGCAGATAATTCAACGAGGAGTAGCCGGTGCCAAAGTCGTCCACCGAGGTGCGAATACCAATACCGCTCAGCTGATGCAGCGTCTCCGGGGCGCGGTCAACGGCATGAATCAGCGTACTTTCAGTCAATTCCAGTTCGAGAAAGCCCTCTTCCAACCCGGACTGTTTCACCATCGACCGGACACGCGACGAAAAGTCGGCCTCCTGCAGTTGCCGGGCCGAAATGTTGATCGACATGCGTACCGGCGGCAGCCCCTGGCGGCGCCACTCCGTGGCCTGAGCGCAGGCATTCCGCAGAACCCAGTCGCCGATATCATGAATCACCCCCGTCTCCTCGGCCAAGGGGATGAATTCAGTCGGACCAATCAGTTCATCCGGCCGGCGCTGCCAGCGGACGAGTGCTTCGACGCCTTGAATCCTGCCGGTGGCCAGCGAGACGAACGGCTGGAAGTAGAGGACCAGTTGCTGTCGCTCAACGGCGCGCGCCAGGTCATTCTGCAGATCCAGAATCCGCGAATTGGCGGCCCGCAGGGTGTCGTCGTACAGTTGCACCTGACCCCGGCGCTGCGACTTGGCGCGATACATGGCCGTATCGGCGGCATGGATCAACTCCTCGACCGAGTTCTCACTCCGATGACCCATCACGACGCCGATACTCGCACCGCTGATCACCTCCTTGCCACCCAAATCATGCGGTTGCGCCAGGGAGTCGCGGATCCGATGGGCCGTGTTCAGCGCC